>NZ_OCMY01000002.1:0-370786 GCF_900215435.1 Candidatus Pantoea floridensis | reverse complement strand
GAATCTGATGAAAACCCAGCGAGCGGTTCAGGATCTGCGGGACTTTTAAATCATGAACAAAATTATTGTTGCCGGCAGTTTGCATTACGACATTATGCTGGCGGCCCACCATCGCCCGGAAAAAGGCGAAACGGTTATCGGTAGTGGTTGCAGTTATAAATTTGGTGGCAAAGGCGGCAATCAAGCGATAGCGGCGGCGCGTGCGGGTGCTGCGGTAAGTTTTGTCGGCGCCGTTGGTGATGATGCACAGGGCGAGTTTTTACTGCATGCGCTGCAGGCGGCGGGTGTTGATACCCAGGCTGTGGCAATTCTAGCGGCTATGCCTTCTGGTATGAGCGTGGCCATCAGCGATGCAGAAGGGGATTACGGCGCGGTGGTGGTGTCGAATGCCAATCTGCATATTGATGCCAGTGCAACGCGTGATGCGCTGTGGCGCGATGCGGGCATGCTGGTGTTGCAGAATGAAGTGCCCGCCAGCGTAAATCTGCAGCTGGCAACGCAGGCGAAGCAGCGCGGTATTGCGGTATGCATTAACGCCGCACCGGCGCGTGATATTGAACCCGCGTTGGCCGATTGTGTGCAACTGCTGATCGTTAACGCGGTAGAAGCGCGTGACATGTGCCAGATTGCGGTAAACGATCTCACCTCGGCCTGTGAGGCGGCACAAGCGCTGGCACAGCGCTTTCCACAGGTGATCGTAACGGCAGGTGAACATGGTCTGGCACTATGCGAAGCGGGCGGGGCGGCATTTAGCCTGGCGGCGATCCCGGTTGAGCTGGTGAGTACGCATGGTGCCGGCGATTGTTTCGTCGGCGTGTTGAGTCAGGCGCTGCTGGCGGGACTCAGTTTGTCCGATGCGGCGGCAAAAGCCAATCAAGCCGCCGCCGAGCACGTTTCACGTCCTGCCATCGTGTGACTTTTTCTCCGGCATTAAGATTCTCTTACGGCCGGAGATAAATTCGCTTAACTCCTTCTGTTTTAATAAGAATTTCCTCTGCAATAAACCCATCTTTTTAGTGGTGGCAATGTTTCCATCATGTTATTAACTCTGCATGCCGTTGTGAATTTACCTGCCTGTTGGAGATAACAATGAAAAAGAATTTGTCCTTTGCGTTACTGCTTTCACTGAGCGCTTTCAGTCATGCGGCGTTCGCCGAGCAAACCCTGCGCTTTGGTGTTGATCCTACCTTCCCACCGTTTGAGTCTAAAGCCAGCGACGGATCGTTACAGGGTTTTGATATCGATCTGGGCAACGCAATTTGTGCCCAGGCCAAGGTTAAATGCGAATGGGTACAGATTGGTTTTGACGGCAGCATTCCGGCGCTGCAGGCGAGGAAATTTGATGCCATTCTTTCGGCGATGTCGATGACCGAGAAACGCCGCGAGCAGGTGGCATTCAGCGACATGCTGTACGTCACGCCCAGTGCGCTGCTGACACCGGCGCAAAGTCCGCTGACTGGCGACATTGAAGCGTTACGCGGTAAAAAGATTGGTGTCGCGCAGGGCACCATTCAGGAAACCTACGCCAAAGGAAAGTGGGCTACGCAGGGCGTGGATGTGGTGTCGTATCCCAATCAGATGGAGATTTATCCGGATCTGGTGGCAGGGCGTCTTGATGCCAGCCTGGCGAATGCGGTTTCCGCTGAGCAAGGTTTCCTCAGCACGCCGGAAGGCAAAGGTTATGTCATCAGCGCCACGCTGGTGGATAAAGAGATTCTGGGCAACGGCGTTGGGATTGGGCTGCGCAAAGGTGATGATGCCAATCTTAAGTTGATCAATAGCGCACTGGCTGAGTTGCACAGCAACGGCACCTACGATCACCTGGCGCAGAAATATTTTACATTCAAGGTCTATCCATAATCAGTAAGGCGTGGGCATTGGAAGGGTGCGCATTAATGCGGACCCTACAATTCCCGTAGGGTCGCTATTTATGGCGACCTCGCCGCAAACCGCACCATGCTGGTCAGATCAATCCCGACCGCCATTAATTAGAGCAAGATCAATCATGCCTGACTTACCTCACTACACTACCCAACGCGCGCGTTTTCTCGCCGCCGTTAAACGCCAACACGGCGCGTTGACCTCCTACGCGCATCCATTACCCGGCCCGCAGGGCGAAGAACTTTACACCGATGTTGCCGTCATCGGCGAGGCTAACGCTTCACGGCTGATGTTGGTGATCGCCGGCACGCATGGTGTGGAAGGTTACTACGGCTCTGATTGCCAGATTGCCTGGCTGGATCTGTTTAACCTTACCGCGCTGCCCGCCGATACCGCCATTGTGATGCTGCATCAGCTCAATCCATGGGGCGCTGCGCACCTGCGACGTGTCAATGAAGACAATATTGACCTTAATCGCAACTTTATCGATTTCAACCAGCCTGCTCCGGCGAATCCCGCTTACGCTCGCTGGCACGCGATTTACCATGGCGATCGCGCTAACGCCGATCGGATGTTAGCCGACACGCTAAGCAGCGCCGGATGGCTGGCAGTGAAACGCGTGGTGGAAGCGGGGCAATATGACGCGGCGGACGGCTTCTTTTACGGCGGCCAGCAGCCCAGTTGGTCATACCGCACCATGGAAAGCATTATCGCCAACCACTTATCGCAGGCAAAAACCATTCTCAGCTTTGATTTGCACACCGGCGCGGGCGCGTGGGGGCATCCGATGCTGCTGTCGATTGCCGAGCAGCGTTTCGCCGCGCACGACTGGGGCAAAGAAATTTACGGCGAATGGCTAACGCTGCTGTTTACCGGCGCAGGCCGCGATAGCGAGACCGGCGTGACCGCTACCGCCACCGGTTATCTGTCGCAATTCCTGCTGACTGCGTTACCTGACGTGCAGATTTTGCCGCTGGTAGTGGAGTGTGGCACCTATACCGGCGAAGAGATGCATCGCCGCGTGCGGGACGATCACTGGCTACATTTGCAAGGCGATCCGGCGAGCGAACATGGGCGAGTGATCAAGCAGGCGTTAGTAGAGGGATTCTGGCCCGCCGATGCCGACTGGCGGGCGCTGGTGGCGTTTCGTACTCAGCAGATCTTTGTGCGCGGCTGGCGTGCGTTGCTCGCGACGTTATAACCGGCCATAAAACGTCATTCTGGCGGTTTCCGACAGGGCAATACCCGGCTCGGTGTTGTACGCCAGCACGGCCAGCATGCGGGTGATATCGCCTTCGGTTGGCGTAACGCGATGCAGCGAGTTGCGGCCACGGAATAGCACGAGATCGCCGGCATCAATTGCCAGCGCCTCAACCGGCTGGCGCTGATCGAGCACGGCGGCGACGCCGTCAAAATTCATCTCGCCGGCATCGGCGTTACGTAAATCTTTCACATACTGGAATACCGCACCGGCACGAGGTTTCTGCACCAGCAGGGTGATGGCGAAAGAAGAGTTATCAAAGTGCCAACCCAGCTCCTGACCGTCTGGCGCGTAGTGCAAATTGATCGACGACAGCGGATCGGCGTAGGGATAAAGCGCTTCTTCGCCTAACACATCGCAGAGGAAACTTTTGAACAGCGCATCATTGTAGAGCTGACGCAGCGGCGAATCGGCAGCAATCACGTCATCGGTAATACACCCTTTGGTACTCAGCACATCGCGATTACGTGGATGGTCAGCGCTGTAAGCGTCATCCTTTTTCATCAAATAGACGTTGTGCTTACTGGCGGTGTGATAAGCCAGATGGCGCTGCGCATCACCTTCCGCAATGATGGCATGTAGCGCAGCGGGCTGTAAAAACTGACGCAGTACCAGCGCGCCGTGCTGATTGAGTTGTTCACGGCAGGTGCGACGCCAGTCGGCATCAGCCAGCGGATGCAGGTCGAAACGAATCAAAGCAGACATAGCAACAGTTCTCATTTTTACCGGTGTGTCATGACTGTAACTCGCTGATAGGGTAGTGCGTAACGATAAATTCTTAACACCTTGCTAAGGAAACCTTAATGCCTGCGCAATCACCGCGTTTGCCAAAAATTAGCGTTATTCAATCGTTTAAAGTGGCGGCGGAGCTGGGCAGCCTGGCGAAAGCGGCTGCTCAGCTGGCGTTAACACCCGCCGCCGTCAGCCAGCAAATTCGCCAGCTGGAAGAGCAGTTGGGCAGCGCGTTATTCGTACGTACGCAGAGCGGCGTGATGCTGACGGACATTGGTAAAGAATACCTGCGCTATGTCACTGAAGCATTTGACATTCTGCACCTTGGCCAGCAAAACCTGCGCCATGCTGCCGCCGTGCCAAAACTGACGCTCTATTCACTGCCTGCGCTGGCATCAAAGTGGTTATTGCCCAATATTGCTCGGTGGCGTGAACAGTGCCCGGATATCGATTTATCGCTGCACGGCACCCACACGCAGGTGGATTTCAACGCCACGCCGGCGGATTTTGTCATCTGCTTCGGCGACGATCGCTATCCCCAGCTGGATAAGCAGCTGCTCTTCCGTGATGAGGTGCTGCCGGTAGCCAGTCCAGCGCTGCTGCAACGCTATGTGGGGCAAGACGTTTTGCTGCAGGCACCGTTGATCCATCTCGACTGGGGTAATGAAGGGCGTTTTCTGCCCGACTGGCCCAGCTGGTTTCAGGCTAAAGGGATGGATGATCCGGCGCCGCAGCCCGCTTTTAGCTTCAATCTTACATCGTTGGCTATCGATGCTGCCGTAGCTGGCGCGGGGGTGCTGTTGGGGCAGCGCCGGTTAATTGCTAATGAACTGGCGCGCGGCGATCTGGTGGTTGTCGATGCGCTTAGCCTGCCGCTGAGCAAACCCTACTTCCTCGCCTGGCCACAGCGATCGCTTAGCCAGCCCGGCAGTAAAGCACTGATTAACTGGCTCACGGCACTTTCAAGTTAAAAAACTGTTAACGAATTCATCTTTCTGCGGGTTGGTTTGCAGTAAGCTGTTGCGCTTTGCATCCGTCTGCAGGCGCGCATGAATGCGCACCCTACGAAAACCGCAGCGGGCACGTAGGGTCGCCATTAATGGCGACCAGCACCAGGAAAGGGAGTTCAGTAGTGGCCACAGATCTAAATTTTTGGCTTACCGCACTGGTGGTGGGTATCACCATTGTGCTGTGGGCCAGTGCGCGTTTACCTGAATTTATCACCGCGCTGCTGTTTTTTACTGCAGCGATGCTGTTAAAACTGGCGCCCGCCAGCAGCGTGTTCAGCGGGTTTGCCTCATCGGCATTTTGGCTGGTGCTGAGTGGATTTGTGCTCGGTGCGGCGATCCGTAAAGTCGGCCTCGCGCAGCGCTGGGCCAACTATCTGGTGGTGCCCATGAGCCAAAGCTGGCCGCGCATGGTGGCGGGAACCGTGTTGCTCACCTATCTGCTGGCGTTTGTCATGCCTTCGAATATGGGCCGCATTGCGCTGCTGATGCCGGTGGTGCTGGCGATGGGCGAACGAGCGGGGATCAAAGCGGGCAGCCGCGGCAGCATCGGTTTGGCGCTGGCGGTCGGATTTGGCACCTTCCAGCTCTCCGCCAGCATTTTGCCTGCAAACGTACCTAATCTGGTGCTGAGCGGCGCGGCTGAAAGCGCTTATCAGTTGCATTTGCAATGGTTGCCGTGGTGGGTGCTGCATATGCCGGTGGTCGGCATTGGCAAAGGCATGTTGTTAATCGGTTGCCTGCTGTGGCTGTTTCGCGCCACACCGACGCCGGTTCGCCAGCGCGATGTGCTGCCGGGCTTAAGCCGCAGCGAATGGCGGCTGATCGGCCTGTTGATGGTGACCTTGCTGTTGTGGATGACCGATAGCCTGCATGGCCTGCCCGCAGCGTGGGTGGGATTGGCGGCCGCCTGCATTTGCCTGCTGCCGCGCGTCGGCTTTCTCTCGGGCGATGATTTCACCAACGGCGTGAATTTCCGCACCTGCATTTATATCGCCGGTATTCTGGGCGTCGCCACACTGGTAGTGGATTCCGGATTAGGGCGCTTCATCGCCAATGCGCTACTTAGCGTGTTGCCGCTGCAGGATCACCCGTCGTTCAGTAATTTTGCCGTGCTGAATGCGCTGGTATCGCTAATGAATTTTGTCCTCACCGCTAATGGCGTACCGGCGATGGTCACGCCAATGGCGCAAGAGCTGGCGCAGGCGTCTGGCTTTCCGCTGCTCACCGTCATCATGCTACAGGTGTTTGCCTACGCTACGCCGCTGTTGCCGTACCAGGCGTCACCGGTAGTGGTGGCAATGGGATTAGGCAATGTCCCGGCGAAGGCCGGCCTCCAGCTATGCGCTACCCTCTTTCTGTTCAGCGTCCTGATACTGTTGCCACTGGATTATCTGTGGTTCCGACTGCTAGGCTATGCCTGATATATCTGTCAGAGATCGCCTATGCCAGCTAATAACGATTGGGTTGATTTTCGTCGTGATGACGAGACCGGCATTGAAAGCGTCAACGCGCATTTTCGCGGACACGCTTACGATCCACACGACCACGATGAACTGCTGGTGGGTGTGACCCAGCAGGGGTTACAACGTTTCAATTGCCATCGTTCTCTGCACACCAGCACGCCGGGCCGGGCGATTTTGATTGAGCCTGGCGCGGTGCACGATGGCCATGCGCCGGATGCCGCAGGCTTTACCTATGTGATGCTCTATCTGCCGCAACCTTGGGTGGCAGAGATGATGCAGCGTCGCGGGTTGGGTGATGTTTCAAATATTGAAGGCGCCTTCCGCCACACGCTCACCGACGACGCGCTGCTCGCGAGCGCCATTCAGCAGGCGTGGTTTGCGGTGCATCAGGGAGAAGGGAGGCTGGCGCGCGATCAAAGCCTCGATCATCTTCTCACTCTGCTTGCGCGTCACCTGGATACCAAACCCAGCGTGCAGCACAGCGAAGCGATGCGTCAGATGCAGCTGCTGCGCGACTATCTGCACGATTTTATGGCGCAGGACATTGGGTTGGATGAACTCGCCCGACTTTCCGGCATCGATCGATTTCGTCTGACGCGCCAATTCAAACAGGCGTTTGGTCAATCTCCACATGCCTATCTGGTGCGTTTGCGATTGCGCAGCGCACGCGCGCTGCTGGCCCAGGGTATTGAGCCCGTGCAGGTGGCAACGCAGGTAGGATTCGCCGATCAAAGCCATCTGGGCCGCTGGTTCCAACGCGCCTATCGCATGACGCCGGCGTCTTATCAACGTCAGTGCACAAACGTTCTATACGCTTCCCTGCCTGCTCTTAGATGATGAGGTTTTGTTGTCATTGGAGAGTAGTTGCAGATGTTTGATACCAAAATCGCCCTGATCGTACGTGATGATTTAGCCACCTGGCAGCGCCTGAATGTGGTGGCGTTTCTTGCCACCGGCATTGCCTCCGCCGCGCCTGAAATGATGGGTGCCCCCTACGTTGATGCAAAGGAGCGCCAGTACGGCAATATGGCGGGACAGCCAATGCTGGTGTTTGCCGGAGATTTAGCCGGGTTACAGCGCGCGCATCGTCAGGGACTGGAGCGTGAGTTAACCCTCATTCCTTACGTCGAAGCGATGTTCTCCACCGGCCACGACGCCGCGAACCGCGACGTGTTTAAGGCGGAAGACGCCGATAATTTGAACTTGGTGGGTATTGCACTGCGCGGCCCGAAGAAGGCGGTGGATAAGGCGATTAAGGGATTGGCGTTGCACGGGTAAGAAGGGTACGCATTTAGGCGCACCTGAATTTATCCGCCACGCTCAGCAACAAATCTTCCCGCCCACGCAGCGCCAGCAGCTCCAGCCCAATCGGCAAACCTTCGGCGCTGAATCCTGCCGGAATGCTGATCGCCGGCGCGCCGGTCACCGCTGAAATCAGTGCGTTGCTGCCTTCCTGCATCTCGCCGTGCTTAACCGGCGCACGGCGCACCACTGGATAAGCCAGCAGATTGATCTGCTGCGCGGCGAAAAATTCAGCCAGCAGCAGATACAATTCGCGCTGACGCTGCTGTACCTGCTGATAACCTTCACTCTCCACGCCCGGATGCTGCGCCCGCGTGGTAAACACCGTTTCCAGCTGCGGATGGTAACGCTTTGACGCCACCACTTCCGCCAGCGTGCGGCTCTGCGCCTGCGGTTTATCCGCCAGATACGCCGCAAGCGCACCGGCAAATTCGTAGCCGATGATATTGGCGTCAGCCGCCAATGTCTCCAGCTGCGGATAACTCACTTCACGCGGCGCGAAATCCACCAGCGCCGCGCGCACCGCCTGATTAATCTCGTCTTCATCGGCAGCAAACCCTTCCTGCCAGATGCCGATGCGCAGCGGCTCATCGCTCTCCGCGAACTGTTGCCCGCTCAAAATCTCAGACGCTAAACGCAGATCCGCCGCCGATCGCGCCAGCGGGCCGGGAATGTCCTGGGTTGGCGACAACGGCACGATACCGTCGGTGCTGATCGCGCCGCGCGTCATGCGCAGTCCGAACAGATGATTAAACGCCGCCGGAATGCGCACCGAACCGGCGGTATCGCTGCCGATCGCCAGCGGCACATAACCGGCCGAGACCGCTACGGCGGAACCGCTGCTCGATCCGCCCGGCGAGCGGCCTTCAACCCACGCATTGTGGGTAAAACCGCTCAACGATGACGCGCCGGTAATGCCTGCCGCCAGCTCATGCATGGCGGTTTTGCCGATCAAAATCGCGCCTGCTTTTCTCAGTCGGGTAACCAGCGGCGCATCATCGCTGGCGATAACCTCACGCAGCAGCACCGAACCGGCGCTGGTCGGCCAGCCTTGTACTTCAATATTGTCCTTGATCAGCACTGGAATCCCTTCCAGAGGTCCCGCCACTTCTCCACGCTGACGACGCACATCGCTGGCGTCCGCCGCCGCTAAAGCCTGATCGGCAAACAGCCAGGTAATGGCGTTGTAACGCGGCTGATCCACCTCGCCAATGCGCTGCAGCGCGAACGTCGTTAACTGGCGAGCGCTCACCGTGCGCTGGGTCAGCGCCTGCTGTAAATCGTTAATCGAAGCGGTGAGATAATCGGCGTATTGCATCAGGTTAAACCTCCAGCGGAATCCATTGCCCGTCGCGTGAGACGCGTCCGCACGAGCTGCCATTAAAGTGGGTGCTGAACCAGATTGCCTGATGATGTGCGCACCAGTCCACCACGCGTTGCCTTGAAGTGACGGCCAGCGCTTTATCCTCGCAAAACAGCGAGTTCCAGTGCGGATACTGAAACTGGATGGCATTGTGCATCACGTCACCGGCAAAGATGGCGGATTCACCGGCACTTTGCAGCACGATCGAGGCATGATCGCCACTGTGACCTGGCGTTGAGAGATAGCGCAGCACGCCAGCAAACAGCGGGGAATCCTGCACGTTGATAGTCTCCAGCTGTCCGCTCTCGATCAGCGGCAGAATGCTATCGCGATAGAGTTCCTGCGCCGCTGGATTCTGCTGGCAATGCGCCAGTTCCCGCGCCGAGCAAATATAGCGCGCATTCGGGAACATCGGCTGCCATTCACCGTCTTGTTGATGGGTGTTCCAGCCAACGTGATCGGTATGAATATGTGTCATCAGCACCAGCGTCACCTCCGCCGGATCAACGCCTGCGCGCGCCAGGTTTTCGGCATACGGCATATTCAGCTGATGGAACAGCGGTTTGTTATCGCGGTTGCGGCCGTTGCCGGTGGCGGTATCGATGATGATGGTGTGTTCGCCGGTGCGCACCACCCAGCTGTGAATCGACATTTCAGCAGGTTGATTGGCTAATTCATCACTCATTTCCGCGCGATGCGGCGTAAACAGCACGCCGATTGGGAAGGCAGCGGTTTGTTCGCTCACTTTGGTAATCCGGCAATCGCCGACGCGAATCGTCATGAGGTGCTCCTTATTGCTTGGTTGCAGCGAAGAAGCCTCACTATACTGGCGGCACGATCATTATTTAAATCGATTAAAATCATGAAAGGCATCAACGAAAATGATTTTGCACGCATCGACCTGAATTTGCTGGTGGTGTTGATGGTGATGTACGAGGTGCGCAGCGTTACGCAGGCGGCAAATCGGCTCTATCTCGGACAACCGGCAGTGAGCGCGGCGTTAAAGCGTCTGCGCGAGATGTTTGACGACCCGCTGTTTGTCCGCGCCTCAAACGGCATGACGCCAACGCCACGCGCCGAGCAGTTGGTGCAGCAGTTCGCGCCGCTGATGCAGGATCTGCATCGTGTGATCTTCACGCAGCAGCCCTTTAACGCGGCAGAAGATAACTACAGTTTTCGCATTGGCATGAGCGACTGGCTGGAACATTGGCTGATGCCGGATTTGCTGGCAGAACTGGCGCGCGTGGCGCCGAATGTTGATGTGAAAGTCATCGCCACCGATCCATGGAAGGCGATTCCGCTGATGGAACAGCAGCAGGCCGATGTTGTGATCACGGTCGGCAACGAAACCAGCCGCGATCTTACGCGTGAGAAGATCCTACGCGCGGGTTTCAGCACGGTTTGGCACCGCGATCAGATTCAACTCGATGCGCCGCTGACGCTGCAGCAGTTTGTCAGTTACGAGCATGCGTTGGTGTCGTATCGCGGCGTAAGTGAAAGCGCGCTGGATCGGCAGTTGCAACAGCATGGAATGGCGCGGCGCGTGCGTTATGTGACGCCGCACTTCTCCGCGCTGCCAATGCTGCTTAAGCGTCTGCCGCTGTTCGCTACGGTGCCGCAGGGTTTGGTGCCATCCTGGTGCACGTTATATGCGCTGAGCGCTGCGCCCGTGCCGGTCAGCATGCCGGATTATGAGGTGTCGCTGCTGTGGCACAACGCGCGCAGCGAAGATGCCGCCAACCGCTGGCTGCGGGATTTGCTGCGCGGGTTAATAAGGTCGCCATGAATGGCGATCCTACGACAGGACGGCGGGAATTCCGTAGGGTCGCCATTTATGGCGACCGTTATGCCGACCTGCTCGCTTACCACGGCACCACGCGTCCTAAATAATCCAGATAATGAATCCCGCGCCGTCCGGCGTAACTTTCCATGGTATTCAGCAGATTCGGGATGCTCTCCTCAATGGTCAGGCGAGCTTCCGGGCCGCCCATATCGGTGCGCACCCAGCCGGGCGCCATCAGCAATAATGTGCGTTCGCCGCCACTGCGTGCGGCAAAGCTGCGCATAAACATATTCAGCGCCGCTTTGCTGCCGCGATACACCTCGTAATTGCCGTTGGTGTTGTTGGTCAAACTGCCCTGGCCGGATGACATCACGGCGATGGTGCCGCTGGCCGTGACGCGATCTTTAAAGGTTTCAATCACCCGCAGCGGACTCAGCGCATTGGTCACCATCACGCGGGTAAACTCTTCGGTTGAGACATCGGCGATGGTTTCGCGGTCGTCATTTTTCACGCCCGCGTTAACGAACAGCATATCGAACTGGCGATCCGCCAGCCGCGTATGCAGCGCTTTGACCTGTTCGGGTTCATTGATATCCACGCTTTCTACCCTGAGCTGTGCGGGGAAGCGACCGGCCAGTTGCTGAAAATTGCCTGTCGAGTTTTCACGCCCGGTGGCGACCACCTGATAACCGCGCTGCAGCATGGTTTCCGCCAGCGCCAAACCCAGTCCACGCGATGCGCCAATCAGTAAAATGTTCATATTGTTCTCCTCGGTGTTTGCGATGGATAGAGTGTAGCGCCGGGTGAGGGCAGGCGGAATGCGCAGCATTGACAGTATTAACCTGCACCAAACGCCTTGTCTCGATGCGTCGAATCGGCGAGGATAACCCGCATGAATGATGCCGATCTCAACCTGTTAATTGCTTTGGATGCGCTGCTGATTGAAGGCAGCGTGATTGGCGCTGCGCGTCGCTTGGGCTTAAGCGAATCGGCGATGAGCCGCACGCTGGGACGCTTACGCGCCACCACTGGCGATGCGCTGTTAGTGCGCGCCGGACGCAACATGGTGCTGACACCTTATGCTGAAGCGATCCGCGAGCGCACCCATCACACGGTGAGCGAAGCGCGTGCGGTGTTAAGCCCGACGGCGCAGTCGCTGGATCTACGTCAGCTGGATCGCTGTTTTACCTTGCGCACCAATGAGGGATTCGTCGAAGCCTTTGGCAGCGAGCTGATCGCAGCCGTGGCTCAACAAGCGCCGCACGCGTGGCTCAGTTTTGTGCCCAAGCCAGAGAAAAGCGCGCGCGAATTGCGCGAAGGCAACATTGATCTGGAGATTGGCGTTTTGGGCAACATGGGCCCGGAGATTCGTTTGCAGGCGCTGTTTCGCGATGTTTTTGTGGGCGTGGTGCGCGCCGGACATCCGCTCACTCAGCAGCTGGATATCGCCCAGTTCGCCGCCTTTGGTCATATCGTGGCGTCAAGGCGCGGTGAATTGGGTGGGCCGATTCATGATGCGCTGCAACAGGCGGGATTTACGCGCAAAGTCGCGGCGCTGGTACCGGCATTTTCCAGCGCGGTGGCGCTGGCGCAGGATTCAGATTTCGTCGCCTTAGTGCCGCGTTCGCTGTTTCTGCATCATCCGCTGATCAAAAACAGCACCACCTTAGCGATGTTTGAACTTCCATTCGCCACGCCGGAAATGACTGTGTCACAGCTGTGGCATCCGCGACTGGAAAATGATGCCGCGCATCGTTGGCTGCGCGGCGTAGTAAAAGACGTTTGTCAGCCGCCGCGCACCGAACCACGCCACACCACATCGGCCTGATAGAGTAAACTATCGTGTTGCTGTTCACCTTGTGGAGTGAAACCGGTGTCATCTTCCTCCGTCTTCATTAACCACTTCACTGCATCATGGGCAAACTGCTCAACCGGCTGCGCAAATGTTGTGAGATGGTAGGATGACCAACCGGCCTGAGCGATATTGTCAAACCCGATCAAACAGAGGTCTTCCGGTACGCGCAGCGCAAAGCGATGCCGTGCTTCATCCATAAATCCGCAGGCCACTAAATCGGTCACACAGAACACGCCGTCCGGGCGCTGATGACGCGTCAGCAGGCGGTGTGCCAGAATCTGGCCGCTTTCGTAAGAGGTGGTGCCAAAGCGCTCTACCGTTACGCTTAACCCGGCGCGTTCGGCCAGGGCGATAAAAGTGGCTTCGCGTTTAAGCAGGCTTGGCGTACCGGCAAGCGAGTTGGCAAACGCCAAATGGCGACAACCGGCGCGCTGAAACGCCATTAATGCCGTTTCAGCGGCGCTTTCTGCATCAAGGTTGATGCTGAGCGAGCCTGGCAGCGCTTCGTCGCGGTTAATTAAGATGATGCGCTGGCCGTGTTTGTAGCACTGGCGCGTGATGGTGCGATCCGGCATGCCGGAGAGAATGATGGAGGCATCGGCACGAAAGTTAATGGCCTGCTGCAGCGCTGCGGAAACGCTGTTATCAGAGCGATCGGTGTTAATCAGCATCGCCACTTTTCCCGCCTCCTGTAAAAACTGTGTCAGCCAGCGCACCAGACTGGCGCGATAGGGCGTGGCAATTTCGGAAACAATCAGGCAGACAATGCTGCTGCGGTTGCGCACCAGGCCGCGCGCCAGATGATTGACGTGATAGCCTAGCTCCGCTGCCGCCTTCATCACCCGTTCGCGCGTTGCCGGTGACACGCTGGCGCCTGGCGTAAACGCGCGCGATACCGCTGAACGCGATACGCCTGCGCGATCGGCCACGTCCTGCGCGCTGACCACCGCTTTCTCATGCTGCATGCTTAACACCCCATCTCAATCGACTCAATTCAGTCTGCCTTAGATTGCAAAGCTGTGCAAACTGCCTGAGATCTCATTTGTTGCATTTTTGTGACACCGCCTAACAATTGCGCAATGTGGTGTTTGACAGGACAATTCTTGTTCATTACTACTTTGCACACACGTGCAAGAAAAGGTGCCAATGAAGCACCAACCCTACAAACCAGGAGAACACTATGCGAGTCACCTCAATGGCCATCGCGCTATCCCTCTGTTGCAGTGCACTGCCGTTTGCCGCCTCGGCAGCGGGCAATTTGAATATGGTTTGCTCTGCCGACGTGGTGGTGTGTGAGCTTATGACCACTATTTTCAGCAAGGCGCATCCGGATATAAAAGTCAGCATGGTGCGACTCTCGGCAGGCGAAGCCTATGCGCGTCTGCGCAGCGAAGCGCGCAACCCGCGTACCGATATTTGGTGGGCAGGGACCGGCGATCCGCATATGCAAGCCGCGGAAGAGGGGCTGACGCAGGTGTACAAATCACCGCTGCTCGACCAGCAGCAGGATTGGGCGCAGAAGCAGGCGGAGAACTCCGGCTATCGTACGGTGGGTATCTACGCCGGTGCGCTCGGTTGGGGCTACAACACCAGGCTGCTGGAATCGAAAAAGCTGAAAGAACCAAAATGCTGGGCCGATCTGCTGGATCCCAGCTTTAAGGGTGAAATTCAGATCGCTAACCCAAATTCTTCCGGTACCGCCTACAACACCCTGGCCACGCTGGTGCAGATCATGGGCGAAGATAAAGCCTTCGATTACCTGAAGAAGCTCAATGCCAACATTTCGCAGTACACCAAATCCGGTTCCGCACCGGTGAAATCTGCCGCGCGTGGCGAAACCACCGTCGGCATCGTGTTTATGCATGATGCGGTGGCGATGCAGGTGGATGGCTTCCCGATCAAGACTGTCGCGCCGTGCGAAGGCACCGGCTATGAGATTGGCTCGATGTCGATTGTGAAAGGCGCGCGTAACCTGGCCAATGCCAAAGTCTGGTACGACTGGGCGCTAAGCGCTGAAGCGCAATCGCACATGAAAGAGGCCAAATCGTTCCAGCTGCCATCGAACCGTAACGCCGAGATTTCTGAATACGCGCCGCGTTTCGAGAACATCAAACTGATTGATTACGACTTCAAAACCTACGGTGATTCCGCTAAGCGCAAGGCGCTGTTAGGGCGTTGGGATAAAGAGATTGGCGCCAGCGCGCAGTGAGATCGGCGCATTCTGTGGCCAGGTCGTCATGAATGACGACCCTACAAAACCGCGTCAATCCCCGTACGGTCGCCATTTCGGCGACCTGGTTAAGCACCAAACCTTGTAGGGTCGCCATTTATGGCGACCTGGTTAAGCACCGCACGAGACCCGAAGTCGAGGTATTTGATGAATGCAAATAATCGCCGTCTGACAGGCGCGCTGCTCATCGGCGCAGTGGCTTTATTGCTGCTGCCCTGGTTCAGCCTGGAAGCCGGTTTCTTCAGCAGCGGCTGGTTAACCAGCTTGTGGAGCGATAGCAGCAACGCGCCTGCACTGTGGCAACTCGGCGAACATCCGTGGCTTGCCATCGCTATCGCGCTGTTTGTTCTGTGCGCAGCCTGCGGCGCGCTGCCTTCAAGGATGCGTAGCCGTTTGCTGCTACTTTTTAGCGCGCTTGGCGTGCTGTTCCTTGTGATTGAAGGCCACGCCATTGGCTACAGCGGCTGGAGTTGGGTGTGGTTGGAAAATCGCTTCGGCGCGCTCGAATCCGGTCAACCGGCGATGGGCGCGGGGGCGCTGCTGCTGCTGACCACGTTTCTGCTGCTGTTCTCTTTTGCACTTGCTGAGCGCGGGGTGATGAAAGGCGATGCGTTTGTGGTGGCGTCGCTGGTGCTGCTCACCGCGCTGGTCAGCATCTTTGTGCTTTATCCGGTGCTAAGCATGTTTGTGGTATCAGTTCAGGACGTAGACGGCAGTTTCAAGCCGGATGGGTTGATCAGCAACATTCAGGACCCGTCAATCTGGAGCCTCTCCTGTTTGTCGGGCGGCACCTGCGGCACCGCGTGGCGTACGCTGTGGCTGGCGCTAATGACCGCAGCAGGTTCCACGCTGCTCGGCCTGGCCTTTGCTCTCGCCGCAACGCGTACACCGTTACCCTTTAAGAAAGCACTGCGTATGCTCACCATCCTGCCGATTATCACACCGCCGTTTGTCATCGGGCTGGCGCTGATTCTGCTGTTTGGCCGTTCCGGCGTAGTAACGGAACACCTGGCGGCGCTGTTTGGCATTGAGCCGGGCCGCTGGCTGTATGGCTTAACCGGTATCTGGATTGCGCAGGTGCTGTCGTTTACGCCGATTGCTTTTCTGGTACTGATTGGCGTAGTCGAAGGGGTCAGTCCTTCGCTGGAAGAGGCCTCGCAAACGCTGCGTGCCAATCGCTGGCGCACCTTTAGCCGCATCTCTTTACCGCTGATGGCGCCGGGTTTAGCCAATGCTTTCCTGATTAGCTTTATTGAAAGCATGGCGGATTTCGGTAATCCGATGGTGCTGGGCGGCAGCCACGGCGTGCTCTCAACTGAGATCTTCTTCTCGGTGGTGGGCGCGCAAAACGATCCGAGCCGCGCGGCGGTATTGGCGATGATTCTGCTGTGCTTCACGCTGACCGCCTTTGTGCTGCAACGCTGGTGGCTGGGCGGGAAAAACTTTGCCACTGTGACCGGCAAAGGCGACGGCGGCAAACATGTGCAGCTGCCGCGCGTGCTGCGTTTTGGTGTGTACGGCATGGTGATTCCGTGGGGCCTGTTCACGCTGGTGATCTACGGCATGATTGTGGTGGGCGGCTTTGTGCAGTCGTGGGGATTGAACGATGCGCTGACCATTGCGCATTACGTTCGCGCCTTCGGCGTCAGCTTCAGCGACGGACATCTGCTATGGAGCGGCGTAGCATGGAACTCGTTCTGGACCACGCTGGAAATTGCGCTGATTGCCGCACCGCTGACGGCGATCGTTGGCCTGCTTACCGCGTGGCTGATTGTGCGGCAGAAATTTGCTGGGCGTCAAACCTTTGAATTCCTGCTGATGCTCAGCTTCGCGATTCCCGGCACGGTCATCGGCGTGAGCTACGTAATGGCGTATAACCTGCCACCGCTGGAGATCACCGGCACCGCGCTGATCCTCGTTGCCTGCTTTGTGTTCCGCAATATGCCGGTTGGCGTACGCGGCGGCATCGCGGCAATGAGTCAGCTGGATAAAAGTCTTGATGAAGCCTCATTAACGCTGGGTGCCAATAGCTTCCGCACGCTGCGCAAAGTGGTGCTGCCGCTGCTGAAACCGGCAATCAGCGCCGCGCTGGTCTACGCCTTTGTGCGCGCCATTACTTCGATCAGTGCGGTGATTTTCCTCGTCAGTGCGCAGTACAACATGGCAACGTCTTACATCGTTGGGCTGGTAGAAAACGGCGAATACGGCGTGGCGATTGCTTATTCAACGGTATTGATCGTGGTTATGCTGCTGATCATCGGCCTGTTCCAGTGGCTGGTGGGCGAACGACGTCTGCGTCGTGTGGCCCGTCCGGTCGATATGCTTGCACCGCCTGCTTCAACCTCATTAACTCAGGAGAGTGCCGTATGACTCGCGTAACCGCCGGTTCTGTGGTGTTTGAACATGTCTCAAAACGCTTTGCCGGTTTTGATGCCATTCCCGATCTCTCGTTAACCGTCGAACCCGGCACGCTGGTCACGCTGCTCGGCCCGTCCGGCTGCGGTAAAACCACAACGCTGCGTTTATTGGCCGGGCTGGAGCATCCCACCGCCGGACGCATTTTGATTGGTGGCAAAGATGTCACCAATCTTCCCGCCAACGAGCGCGACGTGGCGATGGTATTTCAATCTTACGCGCTGTTCCCGCACATGAGCGCGCTGGATAACATCATGTACGGCTTGCAGTCATCCGGGATGAATAAACGAGAAGCGCAGGACCGCGCGCGTGAAGGGCTGAAGCTGGTGGGGCTGGAACATCAAGGTCAGCGCCTGCCGTCGGAGCTCTCTGGAGGTCAACAGCAGCGCATTGCAGTGGCACGTGCGCTGGTGCTGGAGCCGCAGGTGCTGCTGCTGGATGAACCCCTCTCCAACCTCGATGAACGTCTGCGCCGACGGGTGCGCACCGATATCCGCGACTTGCAGCAGCGGCTCGGCTTCACCGCCGTATATGTCACACACGATCAGGAAGAGGCGCTGGCGGTCTCCGATAAGATTATTGTCATGAAAGAGGGCGATATTGCCCAGCAGGGCGCGCCGGAAAGCCTGTATCACGCGCCAAACTCGGTGTTCATCGCCGACTTTATGGGTGAAGCCAATATTCTCCCGTGTGAAGTGGAGCAGCTCGAAGGCAGTGAGGCGCTGGTGCGCTTAGGCAGCCAGCGCTATCGCGTGCGTGGCAATGGCCTGAAAACCGGCGCGGCGCAGCTGTCGGTCCGTCCGCAGTTCATCACGCTGCGCGGCGAAGGCGAAGGCGCACTGCGTGGCGAAGTAACGCATAGCACCTGGCTGGGCGACCATATTGAATATGAAGTCGCCACCGAATTGGGATCGCTGTTCATTGTTGATGCGGAGATGGAGCAGCAGCTGCCGTTGGCATCGCATGTCGCAATTGATTTTAAACCTCAGGGTTTGGCCCTGATTGCCGGTTAATTTAAGGATGGATGATGAGTGAATTAGACAATGACCCGCTGTTATCGCGCCTGATTCTGGCGGAGAAAGTGGCCCGCGCAGGGGGGGCTAAAGCGCTGGAATATTTCCATCAGCGCGACACCCTGGTGGTGGAAACCAAATACGATTTGCAGGATGTGGTATCCCGCGCTGACCGTGAAGTGGAACAGATGATCGATCAGCAAATCCGTGCGCAGTTTGCGGAGGATGGTTTCCTCGGCGAAGAGTATGGTCTGCAGGAAGGCTCATCGGGCTATACCTGGGTAGTGGATCCCATTGACGGCACCAGCCCGTTCCTCAATGGCATGCCGAACTGGTGCGTATCCGTCGCGGTGCTACACGATGGCGTGCCGGTGATCGGCGTGATTTTCGCGCCTTATTACCAGGAGTGCTACGTGGCGGCCATCGGCCATGGCGCGACGCTGAACGGCAAGCGCTTGCAGGTGGATGCGACGCGCACGCTGCAAAACCATGTCACCGGTTTTGGTGCTAACAGCCACGTGAGTCCGGATGAAGTGGGGAAAATCCTCGCCTCGCTGCTGGCTGCGGGTGGTAACTTTATCCGCATCGGTTCGGGCGCATTGATGCTGGCGTGGGTGGCTGCGGGGCGTGTAGTTGGCTATTACGAACCTTATATGCACGCGTGGGATTGTCTGGCCGGTTATTGCCTGGTGAAAGAGGCGGGTGGCTGGTATCACCCGTTCAATACCGAAGGCGAACGTTTGCTGAAAGGCGCGCAGGTATTGGCTGTGGCGCCGGGTGCGGAAGCCGATTTGAAGCGGATTGCCGGGCTGTGATGTTGGTACTGGTCGCCATTAAGGTACGACCGGGCACATGGGTAACAGATCAGACCGGGCACATAGGTAACACATTTGTGCTCAGTCTATCCGGATAATACGTTTTTCTGACTGGTCATAATACGCCAGTATCAGCCTGTCGAAGAGGATGACGTCGATTCCGTCATCTACCTCCAGGAACCGTACGTATTCTCCGCACAGCGATGCGCTCAGGAACGTTCTTCCGTTCAGTCTCAGGTCACCTTTTTCTCCCACTTTGAAGAGCTTCGCACCCTCCGGATAATTAACCTCCGGCACCCGGCCATCCCACTGCCGGGCTGATGGCGTCCAGCAGCTTGCCGGCGGCTTATTTTCATGGGCCTCGTGTGGCCTTTCATGATTAAACTCCTCCTGCCAGCTGCTGAACCAGGCCTGCTGCTCCGCCAGCGTGGTGAAGATATTGCCATGGCTCATTGAGGCCTTTAGCGAGCGGTGCATTCTTTCATGGCGTGCGTTCTGTCCGGGGCAACCCGGCGCTATGCGCTCCGGCAGGATACTCAGCTTTATCAGCCACACGTTTAGCTTTGTCAGCGCGGCAATACCGGGCCCGGCAAAAGGGGAGCCGTTATCGGTGAGTATGACGTCAGGCAGCCCGCACTCCCGGAACACCCGCTCCATGCATGTGCGCACGAACGCGGTGGTCTCCACGTAACTGGCCTCGCAGGCCAGCAGGTAGCGGCTGTGGTTATCCGTCAGCGTGAACGGACGGCAGTAGCGCGCGTCTTTCAGGCGGAACCGCCCCCTGAAGTCGGCGCTCCAGACCTGATTATTTTTTTCTGCGACGGTGAGCTTCTGCACGTTGCCGGGAGTGCGCTTGCGCTTCAGGCGGTCCGGTACGAGGCCCTCATTTTTCAGCAGGTCACCAATGGTGCTTGCAGCGGGCACGATGAAGTCGGCGTTGTGGTTGAGGAACCAGTGACGGATTTTTTTAGGTCCCCAGTCGGGGTGCTGCATGCGGAACAGCACCAGCCGATCGGCGATGTCCGGCGGGATTTTTTCCGGCTGAGTGAGGCGCGCGCGGGAGTGATTTTCGAGAGAGGACAGCGCCGCGGGCTCAAAGCGGGAGAGCCACTTATAGCCGGTTTTGCGGCTGATGCCGTGGAGACGACAGAGTTCAGAAATGGAATGCGTGCCTGCTTCGCAGGCACGGATGAAATCAAGGCGTTGCATGGTAACGGTCTCAGTCCAGGGCATAGTGAGTCTCCTCTGCTATGCCATTTATAACTGTTACCCATGTGCCCGGTCTAAAGTGTTACCTATGTGCCCGGTTTGTACCTTAATGGCGACCCTACGGCGGTTCTGCACGCTTTTGTAGGGTCGTCATTTATGACGACCTTCCATCAAACCAGAATAAATTCCCGATAACCCGACCAAATCACATAGATCGCAAAATAAACAAAAATCAGCGCTGAAGCGAGGTAGGAGTACTTAAGTAAGCGCGCCCCCAGTAATTTTCCGCCCATGCTGCCGACCAGGCACAGTACGCAGGTCCACACCACCCCGGCTATAAAGAAGCCGCTGAGGAAAGAGGACGTAGCGATTGCGCTGCCGTGTCCCATGCGGGAAATCAACGCGCCGCCAACGCTGGCAAACCATAGAATCGCCGTGGGTGATGACATCGCGAGCATTACGCCCCGACTAAACTCGCGCAGTAGCGATCGATACGGCTGCTGTTCTGCTTCTGGCAGTGCCGTCTGTTTGCGCAGCGCTGCATAGAGCATTTTTACAGCAAACCACAGCAGCAGCACACCGCCACCAATCCACAGCACCCAGCGCACCGCGGTAAACTGCAATACCACAGCCATGCCCGCCAGCGCCAATAGCGCGTAGATCAAGTCACCGATACAGGTGCCAATCCCCAGCCAGAACCCATGAAAGTAGCCGCGCTGCATCGCCAGCGTAATCATGGCGATATTGGCGAGGCCGATATCGAGGCACAACGATAAACTCAGTAGAAAACCATTTGAAAACTGCAGCATAGCAACGTCAGCATCCCCGGCATGTAAATGGAGTGTTATTAAATCACACTGTACTTTGTCGCGGAGGAATTTATTGCGCTATGGGGTCACGCTAAAAAGGGGGGGGGGGGCTGATGGCAGATCGGTATGGATTTTGTCGGCTGCGCATTTATGCGCATCGGGTTCTTTTTTAAACAGCCACACATTTAATTCTTATTATGCTAATTCTACGGTAAGAAACTCCACGTTCTCATCACAATGTTTAATCTCCTTTTAGCTTGCTCATAAATCTTGATGTTTAGCGTGATAATTTATCCCGCAACTTTACAAGGGATAAACAGGGAGACATTAAAATGGAAATGTTACGCCAGATTAAATTATTTGTGAACAATGAGGTGTTATATAAATGAAAAAAGTAAAACATCTCTACATCATTATTTTCCTCGCCGCCATCTTAACCTACCTAGTCTCAGCAGAATATACCAAGTTGGGGGCCCACTCATTATGGTGGGGCCTGCGTCAGAACATGGTATTTCTCGCCGGCGTGTTGGCATGGTTTGGTATGTCTTTTACGATTATTTTAAGTATTCGCAACGGTGTTATTTCCCGCTGGTGCGGCGGGCTGGATAAAGCGTATAAATTGCACAAATGGTGTGCTATTTCAGCCGTGGTGCTGGCGTTAATTCACTGGCTGGCAGAGAAAGTGCCGCACTGGTTAGTTGATGCAGGCATGGTTGCCCACCCTGGAGAATTGGGTGACATTGTTATGGCCGGCTGGCAAGAGCAGTTATTAGATTTCGGACTGGTATTAGCAGAGTATGGTTTATATCTCTTAATTGCGCTGTCGCTGGTCTCTATCAGTAAAAAAATTCCCTATCACATCTTTTATTACCTGCATAAAGCTTTTCCGGTTGTCTATATCGCCTGTGCCTATCATGTGATGACGTCGTTATTTAAAACCGACTGGTGGCAAACTCCCGCTGCCTATCTGTTGGCGTTCGTCACGGCGGTGGCGGTGGGTTGCGCGTTGATTGCATTATTCCAGCGAACCGGCAGTCGCAACACGTCCGTGGCCGATATTCTTCATGTTGAAGCGGCACCGCAAGATATCGTCGAGGTGACAGTACGTCATCGCGCCACTATCCCAATGTTGCCCGGACAGTTTGCGTTTGTGCAGTTTGCACACTCGACAGAGCGCCATCCGTTTACCCTGTCTGATGTTAATCCCGATGAAAAATCGCTGACTTTTTCTATAAAAAAGCTCGGTGATTATACCCGCGAGCTGGCTCAGCATCTCCTGCCGGGCCAACGTGTAAAAATTGAAGGTCCCTACGGTGATTTTACCTTTGAACATGCAGGAAATAAGCAGTTATGGATTGCCGGAGGTATTGGTGTGACACCCTTTATGGCGAAATTGAAAGATGCCACGAGAAAAGGGCAGCCACTTTCGGGTGTCGAATTCTGGTACTTTACTCGTCCGGACCGGGGATTGACCTATCCAGATTATTTAACTGAACTGTGTCACCAGGCCGGCGTGAGGCTTAAATACTTCACCGTAAATAATACGGAAAATATGCAACAACACATTACTGAAATGAAAAGCAGCCTGAATGACAACGGGGTGGATATTTGGTTTTGCGGACCTGATGGTTTGAAAAAAAGCATTAATGATACGCTGAAACAGCAAGCCGTTAGCATTCAACATTTTCATGCGGATTGCTTCTCGTGGCGATGATAAAAGCCAACGAAAAATAATTGCGCGGTATCGATTTTTATTTAAATCAATTATGTGAAGGTGGTCACCTTTAGTGCCCGCCTCGCAGGCTTATCGCACGCTATATTCCCTTAACAGTCAGCCAATCTTTTATTGATGCGGAGTGTTAACTTGATTAATTCTCATAATTTCAAAAGGCAGGGTTTAGCAACCAACCTAACCGTGGCATTATCTGCTGTTCTTTTAATCATAGCGGGAAGTGCAATGGCAACTGCAGCGGAACATCACAACCAAACGGCCTTAGTGGGCACATGGACCAGCATCCCGGATGCACCCTTAGTGCAAAACCCGGGACATCCCAGCGAAGGGTTATACCGTTTGAAGGTCAATAGCGACGGTACCTTAACGCAACTCGACTTCATTAAAATGAAAAGTCCCTCATGGATTGTGAAATCACATGATGGGCGTTTTGCTTACACCACCAATGAAGAGAACGCGGGTGCGGTTACGGCGCTGGCGATTGATCACGATGGCAAGGTACGCGTGATCAATGCGGTGGACAGTCACGGGCAGCAGCCTACACATGCCACCATCAGTCCGGAGGGTAAATTCCTGTTTGTCGCTAACTATTCCGTGGCGAAGGGCGGGGCCAGCGTTGCAGTGTTCCCGATTCATCACGATGGTTCGCTGGGTGAACAGGTACAGAATTTTCCGTTTACCCACGGAAGCGGCGCGGTGAAAGATCGGCAGGATAGCGGTCATGCACATTCGACCACCTTCACCCACGATGGCAAATACCTGTATGCGGCCGATCTCGGCGGCGACAAACTGCATGCCTACGCCTATCACGCCGGCCAAAAAGAGCCATTGCAGGCAGATAGCACACGTGATGTCAGCTTCCCAGCGGGATCGGGTCCACGTCATATGGTGTTTTCCCCCGACGGCAAACATGCTTATGTCACCACCGAAATGGCCGGTGAAGTGGTAGTGTTTGCGGTGAAGGACGATCGACTGGAGCAGCAAGCCCGGGTCAAACTGAATACGGAAAATAGCAGCGCCGAGTACCGAAGCGGGGGCGGTATTATCCTTAGCCCTAACGGTAAGTTTGTGATTGCGGCCAACCGTGGATCGGATAACCGTTTAGTGGTGTTCAGAATTGAACAAGATGGCATGTTGGGTTCGCCGGTGCGTTATAAAGCGGACGGCATTGAACCGCGCGCATTCGCTTTTGATGCCAGCGGTAAATATCTTTACGTGGCGAATGTGTTCACCAACAACATCACCATGTTCCATTTTGATGCAGAGAGCGGCGCGCTGAAAGCGGCAGGTGAAGTGGCGAAGATGCCGACGCCGACGGATATTAAATTCTTTAATTAGGGTATTGCCCTTAGCCCGGCCCTCACCCCAACCCTCTCCCGCGCGCGGGAGAGGGAGCTGCCCGAGTGATGCTCAACGTTGAGTGTCATATTCACACACGATGCCGATCGGTTCCCTCGCCCGCTTGCGGGAGAGGGCTAAGGTGAGGGGAAAAGATCTAAAGCTGCTGCACATTTAGCCGATAACTTTCCTCAATAGTACCTAACGAGGATTATTTTCATGCTAAACGGGATTGGCAGCAGCGTACTGAGAAATTTAATTACGTCAAATGCGGTGATAACGCCGGCGGTAAACAACAAAAGCGCGCAAAACGCCCTGACGGCGGAAGCATCAACCAAAGTTACCTTCAGCGAGGCGAGTGACGCTATCGCCGCGATCTATAAAATTGTACCCGCGCAGGTGCAGAGCTCGGTGGGTGTCACCAGCAGCCTGCAAGCGCAGTTGAATGGTGCCGCGCAGTCGAAAGGCGTCGGCATGAATGGTCTTGGCAGCACCTTGCTCAGCAACCTGGTGAACAACCGTGGTGACGTGACGCTGAGCGTGCCGGCAACTGATGCGGTCAACGCTGCGCAGAGCAGCAGCCAAAGCGCGCTGGCGCTTACCGTGATGACGCAATCGGGTGTGCAGGTTAGCCTACAAATGACGCGCCAGCAGGGCGGCATGGTGGTGGAGCTGAAAACCAGCGGCGGCCAGTTAAATACTGACGAAGCCGCGTCCATCGGCAAACTGTCGGCAGGTTTGCAAACGGCACTGGATGGCTTAGATAGCAGCACCACTAAGCTCGATATCAGCGATTTAATGAAGTTTGATAGTTCCCAGCTGAAAAGTGTCGATCTCAAAACCGATCTGCGCAGCGGAAATAGCGTCACGCAGTCGCTTAATTTACATGCGGATGATCAAGAGCGCTGGCTCGGTTTCCACAATGGAGATGTCAGCATTAAGCTGGACACCGATATGTCGAAACTGACCCAGGCAGGCAGCGCTGCACAGCAGCAGGCCGCCCTGGATAAGTGGGCCGCGAAGTTCGATCAGGCAGCTTCGCGCGGTCACGGCAATAGCGACATGCTATCGCTGTTTAAAGAGAGTTTCCGCGCCCTCAATACCACCGAAGGTAAAGCGAACGAAAGCATCAATACGCAACGCGTGAAGTCGATTG
This sequence comes from Candidatus Pantoea floridensis, assembly GCF_900215435.1. Lineage (NCBI taxonomy): Bacteria > Pseudomonadati > Pseudomonadota > Gammaproteobacteria > Enterobacterales > Erwiniaceae > Pantoea > Candidatus Pantoea floridensis. The sequence continues at coordinate 345,419 of NZ_OCMY01000002.1, read as the reverse complement.
ATGCTAACGCTGCGAAGAACGGTGCGATTAGCGGACTGGCGGATTTCTCCGCCACATATCAGCAAACGCCGGTTGCTGGTAATCCGTATAAGCCAGAAGAAGAAGATACGTTTTCGCTGAACGTGGCACAGAAAACCACCTCGCAGACGCAGGGTGATACTCAGCATCTCACCCAGCAAACGCTGTTTAAACTGAAAGCCAGCTTCCATACCGCGCTGGATTCGGATGCGCCAGCTAAGCTCAACGCGCTGAAGTCATCGCAAAATTATAAGTACCATTTGATCGATGATGAAGAGCGTAGCCAGACGGCGGTGACGCAGAATAAGAAAGGGGAGCTGACCGCGAACTATTCCCAGCAGCTGACGCAAAATGAAACGGTGAAGCGCTATCAGCTGGCGAAGTTGATAGATAGCGTACAGATTCCGCACAGCGCGAAAAGTGAATCGACACGCTCGTTTGCCGCTGCACAGTTTGATGCGCAAATATAAATGCCTAATCTGTCGTATTGTAGTCGTAAGGTCGCCATTAATGGCGACCCTACAAAATAACCATATGCATTAATTAACATTCAATTGCGTTATTTGATCTTAAGAATTACTCGCCACTTTTTTATTCTCTTCTTTTCCCCCTATCGCCGCTGGTAGCCTGTTGTTGTCGTTAAATAAATCCATAGCTTAATAATGGCAACCCATTGCCAGATATAGCATAACCGCGCTATTTACTTGCTTTCACCCCGCTGATTATCATCGCTTTCAATCTGTTATTCATTTCCTGGCCTGCTGGCATATTCCGTGCAGGCTTACTATTCGCTGTGCAGTAAAAGTGAAATCAGCTATGACGCAAACCAGTGACGAGAATATTAACCGCGCCGCGATATTAAGCAGCGATGCACAGGCGATTGCCGCCGCACGCCATTTAGCCGAGCAGGCGAAAAGTGGGGCAGTCGAGCGCGATCAACAGCGCTTATACCCGATTGCGCTGCTCAATCAATTTACTTTACTGGGGTTGGGGAGCATCAGTGTGCCGCGAGAATTTGGCGGTGCCGGATTGTCGTTTCAAACCCTGGCGGAGGTGTTCCGTCTTATCTCGGCCAGCGATCCGTCGCTCGGGCAAATCCCCCAGAACCATTTTGGCCTGATTCAGTTCATCCTTGGCGAAGGCACGTTGGCGCAACAGCAGCAATTGCTCAGCGCAGTGGTCAGTGGCAAGCGTCTCGGCAACGGCGGTCCGGAGAAAAACACCAAACACACGCGCGATGTACAGGCGCAACTGGTGACAACGTCACACGGAGTGCAACTCACCGGTGAGAAGTTCTACTCTACCGGCGCACTGTTCGCCGACATTCTGGTGACGACCGCGATGCACGAGCAGCAGCCGACAATGGCCTTTATTCCGTTACCAGCGCAGGGCGTAGAAATAGTTGATGACTGGTCAGGTATTGGCCAGCGCACCACCGCCAGCGGTACGGTGAAACTGCAGCAGGTAACCGTAGATCCCACGCTATTAATGCCGTTACCGCCAGCGGAAAAGCCGACGCTGCGCGGGGCGGTTTCGCAGCTGATTCAGGCGGCGATTGATGCCGGTATTGCGCAAGGGGCGCTGGATGAAGCGTTGGAGTTTGTGCGCAGCAGCTCGCGACCGTGGGTAGATGCTAATGTCAGCCGCAATGCCGACGATCCTTACATCCTCGCCGACGTTGGCCGTCTCAGCACCGAGTTGAGTGCCGCCAATGCCTTGCTGGCGCGTGCCGCCCGCGTGCTGGACGGTATCGACCAACAATCACTTAGCGCTGAAAACTGCGCGCGCGCGTCAATTGCGGTGGCGGAAGCCAAAGTCCTGACCACCGAAGTGGCACTGCGGGCCAGTGAGAAGCTACTGGAATGGGGGGGCAGCCGCGCCACGCTGCTGCGTCATGGACTCGATCGCCACTGGCGTAATGCGCGTACCCATACTTTGCACGATCCGGTGCGCTGGAAAACCCACGCTATCGGCAACTATTACCTCAATGATGCGCTGCCTGCGCGTCATGCGTGGATTTAAGGAGCGATCATGACGCAGGTATTGCCAAAACAGCGCGCGACGCGCATCAACAATGCTCATCAGGCGTTGCAGGTGGCGCAGGAACTAGCTGAACGTTTTCGCACCGGTTCCGCTCAGCGCGACCGCGACCGCGAATTGCCGCACGCAGAATTGCAGCAGTTATTTCACTCAGGACTTGGTGCTGTCACCGTGCCGCGCGCTTTCGGTGGCATTGAGATTTCTACCGCGGAGTTAGCAGAAATATTCGTTATTTTGAGTGCAGCTGACGGTTCTATCGGACAGGTGCCGCAGAACCATTTCTACGCGCTGGAAGTGCTGCGCATTAACGGCAGCGACGCGCAGAAAAAACGGCTGTACGCCGAGGTGCTGGACGGCGTGCATCACGGCAATGCGCTGGCGGAGTTCAGCTCGCCGGCCGCGCATCAGCGATCGACTGCCGTTTCGCAACAGGCTGAGGGATTGCGTCTCAGCGGCAACAAGTTTTACTGCACCGGCGCGCTGTATGCCGATCGTATTCCGACGCTGGCGATTGCGGATGATGGCAAAGAACAGCTGGTGTTTGTACCGCGTCATCAGCCTGGCGTGAATGTGATTAATGACTGGAGCGGCTTTGGTCAGCGCACCACCGGCAGCGGCAGCGTGCAGTTCAGCAATGTAACGATTGAGCCAGATGATGTGGTGCCCTTCCAAACGGCGTTTGAGCGGCCGAGCACCGTTGGGCCCTTTGCGCAGATTATGCATGCCGCCATCGATCAGGGCATCGCGCGTGCAGCCTTTAACGACATGCTCGATTTCCTGCGCCAGCGCGCACGTCCCTGGCCGGACAGCGGCGTGGATCGCGCCAGCGACGATCCGTTGACGCTCGATCGTACCGGTCGCCTTGCCGCGCAACTTAGCGCAGGTGATGCGCTGCTGGCGATTGCCGGTGACGCCGTTGACGTGGCGCAGCGCGATCCCAGTGCGGAAAACGTGGCGCTAGCTTCAGTCGAAGTGGCGAAGGCGCGCGCCTGGACTACGGAAGTGTCGCTGGAGGCCAGCAATCTGCTGTTTGAACTGGGTGGGTCGCGCTCCAGCCTGCGCGAACACAACTTCGACCGCCACTGGCGCAATGCGCGCACCCACATCCTGCACGATCCGGTGCGCTGGAAATATCCGGCGATTGGTAACTATCTGCTGAATGGCGTGCTGCCACCGCGTCGGGGGACGATATGAGTCAAAAACAGATTCTGCTTAACGCTTTCAATATGAATTGCGTGGGCCATATTCATCACGGTATGTGGACGCATCCGCAGGATCGTTCGGTGGATTTCAATTCGCTGGAGTACTGGCTCGATTTGGCGCGCCTGCTGGAACGCGGGCTGTTTGATGGATTGTTTATCGCCGATATTCTCGGCGTGTATGACGTCTACCAGCAGGGCATTGGCCTGACGGCCCAAGAGTCGATTCAGCTGCCGGTTAACGATCCGTTGATGCTGATTTCCGGCATGGCGAGCGTTACGCAACATCTGGGCTTTGGCGTCACCGCCAACCTGAGTTATGAAGCGCCGTATCCGTTTGCGCGCCGCCTTTCCACGCTTGATCACCTGACCAAAGGGCGCATCGGCTGGAACATTGTCACCGGTTATCTCGATAGCGCCGCACGCGCCATGGGGCAGCAACAGCTGCTGGCGCACGACCGTCGCTACGATCAGGCCGATGAGTTTCTGGATGTCACCTACAAATTGTGGGAAGGCAGCTGGCAGGACGATGCGGTGGTGCAGGATAAGGTCAATCGTCTGTACGCCGATGCCAGCAAAATCAAGCAAATCCATCATCAGGGCGAGTTCTATCAGCTGCAGGGCTATCACCTGAGCAGCCCATCACCACAGCGCACACCGCTGCTGTTCCAGGCCGGTTCCTCGGCGCGCGGCGTGCAGTTTGCCGGGCGTCATGCCGAGTGCAGCTTTGTTAATGCAGCGTCGCCGGCGGCGATGCGCGAGCAGTCCACGCGCCTACGCCAGGCGGCGGTGGCAGCCGGACGCCATCCTGACGATCTGCGCATCTTTATGGGCGTCAGCGTGATTGTGGCACCGACCGAACGTGAAGCGCAGGAGAAGCAGCGCAGCTATCTCGAATATGCCAGCCCGGAAGCCGGCATCGCCCACTTCTCCAGCTCGATTGGTCTGGACCTGGCGGCCTTTGAACTGGATGAGCCGATTCAGACTGGCGACACGCGCGCGATCGAATCGGTGAGCAAAGCCTTCAGCGGCTGGACGCGTCGTCGCTTGCTGGAGCAGCACGCCATGGGCAGCCGCTATCCGCTGATCGTTGGCAATCCGAGCCAGGTCGCGGATGCGCTGATTAAGTGGATCGACGAAGGCGATATCGACGGCTTTAACCTGACGCGCATCCTTAATCCGCAGAGCTACCGCGATTTTATCGATCTGGTGGTGCCGGAATTACAGCAGCGCGGCCGCTTCAAGACCGCGTATCAGCCCGGTTCATTGCGGCAGAAAATTTTTCAACAGCAGGACCGCTTGCCCGATCGCCATCCGGCGGCGCGCTGGCGCGACGGCGTTAACCTTCGTTAATTTAACCTCAGGGATCTAATATGAACATTGCACGTCATTTTGCGCTGGCTGCCAGCGTCGCACTGCTGGCGTTTAGCGCCGTCGCCGCCGAGAACTACAGCGGACCGCTGAAAGTGGGCACCACCGCAGCCTTTGCGCCGCCGCTGGAAACCGCGGTGGCCGAAGCGAAAAAACAGGGTTTGAACGTTGAGCTGGTGGAGTTCACCGACTGGACGGCACCCAACGTCAGCGTGGAAAACGGCGATATCGATGTGAACCTGTTCCAGCATAAGCCGTTCCTCGAGAATGCCAATCAGCAGGGCGGATTCCATCTGGTACCTTATGCACCGGCGATCATCAATAACATCGGGCTCTATTCGAAGAAACACACCGCGATTGACCAGATCCCCGACGGTGGCACGGTGGCGATTGCCAACGATCCGATCAACGGCGCGCGCGGCCTGCTGCTGCTGCAAAAAGCCAAACTGATTACGCTGAAACCGGGCGCGGGTCTCAAATCGACCGTGGATGATATCGTCAGCAATCCAAAGCACCTCAAGATCATCGAAGTGGAAGCGGTGCAGCTATCGCGCTCGCTGGATGAAGTCGATTTAGCGCAGGGCTATCCGCACTATCTACGCCTGTCGAAGACCATTGATTCCAACAATGCCTTGCTGTTCGATGGCCTTGAGCATCCGGAATATGTGATTCAGTTTGTCATCCGCGACGGCCATCAGAACGATCCGCGCCTGGCGAAGTTTGTCGATATCTACCAGCATTCGCCGGTAGTACGCGCCAAACTGGATGACTTCTACGGCAAACTGTATCAGCCGGGCTGGAGCCAGTAAGCATGGTTAGCCTGACGCTACCCGGCGAGCGCGATGCGTTGCTGTCACCGACGGCCGAGACGGCAGGGAAAGTGCACGTGCAGATTCGTGGCTTGAGTAAACGTTATCCCGGACAAACCCAGGAGGCATTGAAAGCGGTGGATCTGCAGGTTAAGCGCGGCGAGATTTTCGGCATTATTGGTCGTAGCGGTGCCGGTAAATCGACGCTGATTCGCTGCCTTAACCGGCTGGAAAACCCGACAAGCGGTCAGGTGGTGATTGACGGCATCGATCTTGGCAGCCTGAGCGATCGTCAGCTGGTGGATTGGCGACGTCGTACCGGTATGATCTTCCAGCATTTCAATTTGCTTTCCGCCAAAACGGTGCGCGAAAACATTGAGCTGCCGATGAAAGTGGCGGGCGTACCTGCGGCTGAGCGGCGGCGCAAGGTGGATGAACTGCTGGCGCTGGTGGGACTGGAGCAGCGTCAGCACGCCTGGCCTGCACAGTTGTCCGGCGGCCAGAAGCAGCGCGTCGGCATTGCGCGCGCGCTGGTGCACGATCCCGAACTGCTGCTGTGTGATGAGGCGACTTCAGCGCTCGATCCGGAAACCACACGCTCGATTCTGGCGCTGCTGAAGAAAATCAATCAGCAGCGGCACATCACTATCGTGTTGATTACGCATGAAATGGATGTGGTGCACGATCTCTGTCATCAGGTAGCGGTGATCGATCAGGGTGAAATCATTGAGCGCGGTCCAGTATGGCAGGTATATAGCGATCCGCAGCAGGAAACCACGCGGCAATTGCTCAACCCCCAGTTCAGTGCGCTGCCGGAAGCGATTCAACCGCTGCTGACGCCAACGCGTCAGCGTGCCGATTCGCGTCTGCTGGTGCGCCTGCGCTACACCGGGCAAGGCGCGCTGCCGGATTTGGCGGCGCTGAGCACGCGCGTGGGCGGAGAACTAACTCTGCTGTTCAGCGCGGTGGAGTGGGTGGATAACAAGCCGACCGGGCAGATGCTACTGCTGCTGGATGCGCGTCATGAATCTGACGCCGTGCGTGCGCTATTAACCCCTGTTGCTGACCAACTGGAGATTCCGGGCTATGTCACTGGCTATTGATCGTTTATGGGTGGGGCTGCTGGATACGCTGCTGATGGTTGGCGTGTCCTCGCTGCTGGCGCTGGCCTTAGGCTTGCCGATGGCGGTGATTTTGGCGGTGACTGGACGCGGCGATCTGTTTCCCAGCCCGCTGTTGAATCGTGTGCTTGGCTGGGTGGTGAACCTGTTCCGCTCGATTCCGTTTTTGATTCTGATGGTAGCGCTGATTCCATTTACCCGCTGGATCGTCGGCACCACCTACGGCGTGTGGGCGGCGGTGGTGCCGCTGACGCTGGCAGCAACGCCATTTTTTGCGCGTATAGCCGAAGTGAGCCTGCGTGAAGTGGATAAAGGGCTGACCGAAGCGGCGCAGGCGATGGGCTTTCATCGCTGGCACATTATCTGGCATGTGCTGTTGCCCGAAGCGCGACCCGGCATCGTCAGTGGATTTACTATTACGCTGGTGACGATGATCAACGCCTCAGCCATGGCCGGCGCGATAGGTGCCGGTGGTTTGGGCGATCTGGCTTATCGTTATGGCTATCAGCGTTTTGATATGCAGGTGATGCTGACGGTGATTGTGGTGCTGGTGGCGCTGGTCACGGTGCTGCAGTTTTTTGGCGACAGGTTGTCGCGGCGGTTGAATCACCGCTGATATGAGCGGTCGCCATCAATGGCGACCCTACAAATCTGAACCGGCTCTATTACCGTTGATTGCGTGGTCGCCATTAATGACGACCCTACGAAAACACACCGTAGGGTGCGCATTAATGCGCACCAGCAATTTAACGGATCGATAATCCTTCCAGCGCGGCCAGCAGCGCATCGACTTTGGGAAGCAGCTGTTTGCGGCGCGGCCAGATCAGCGTTAAGGCTAAACCGTCCGGCTGCTGTTCGGGCAGAATAATCTGCAGATCGCCGCGCGCCAGCGGCTCACGGATCAACCACGATGGCATCTGTGCAATGCCTAGCCCGCCACACACTGCCTGCACCTGCGCATCCACATCCCCCAGCGCCATGCGGTGCGGCACATTGCGCCAGTGCGGATAGCCATCTTCAGTGGTAAACAGCCATGGTTTGGTGCTGCCATCGACGCGTTCATACATGATGGCCTGATGCTGAAGCAGCTCGCTTTCATTGTTTGGGCGACCTACGCGCGTCAGGTAATCCGGTGACGCGCAAAATACCATGCGTTCGCGACCCATCTGGCGACAGCCGAGCGAGGCGGGTAGATCGGGCGATCCGCCAATGCGTACCGCAACATCAATCCCCTCATCGAACAGATCGATAAAACGATCGGAGAACGTCAGATTGAGCTCTACATCCGGATGCTGCTGGCAAAACGGAATCAGCAGCGGCATCACGCCAAGGCGGCCATAAGTATTCGGCACCGCGAGGCGCAAGCGGCCGGAAGGGATGGTGCGCTGCGCCGCCAGCACCGCTTCGGCTTCTGCCAGCTCCTCCATAATGCGCAAACAGGTTTGGTAATAGGCGTTACCGGCGTCGGTGAGTTTCAGGCTGCGCGTGGTGCGCTCCAGCAGGCGCGAGCCAAGCCGGGTTTCCAGCCGCGTTACGCTCTTACTCACGGCGGAACCGGTCAAATGCAGACGCTCCGCGGCAGCGGCAAAGCTGCCGCTCTCCACGCTGGCAACAAAAGGAACAATATCTTTCAGGCGTTGATCGTGCATCGATTAGTGAACTCAGGTTGTGAATGCCGTGAATTAATGCCAGAGATAGGAATTTAATTCTCTATTAAACTCATCATTACTGAAACTGAGGAGAATTGAAATGCAAAAGCAGGCATTGATTGTAGGTATTAGCGGTGTGATTGGACGTGCGCTGGCAGAAAAATTACAGCGTGAAGGCTGGCAGGTGAGCGGCTTATCGCGCGGACGTGGCGCGGTGCCAGATGGCTGCCGCAGCCTGACTGCCGATCTTACTGACGCAGCAGCGGTGCGCGCTGCGCTGGGGCAAGAGAAGCCGGATGCACTGTTCTTTAGCGTTTGGTCGCGTCAGGAAAATGAGAAAGAGAACATTCGCGTCAATGGCGCGATGGTGCGCAACGTAATTGAAGCGTTAGGCGATCGTCTAAACGGCGCGCATGTGGCGCTGGTGACCGGCCTCAAGCACTACCTCGGTCCATTTGAAGCGTACGGCAAAGGCGCGGTGCCGGTCACACCGTTCCGCGAAGAGCAGGGTCGTCAGCCGGTCGATAACTTCTATTACGCGCAGGAAGATGAAGTGTTTGCCGGGGCGGAGAAATATGGCTATCGCTGGAGCGTGCATCGCCCGCACTCCATCGTTGGGTTCGCGCTGGGCAACGCCATGAACATGGGCCAGACGCTGGCAGTCTACGCTACGCTGTGCCGTGAACAAGGCTTGCCGTTTATTTTCCCCGGTTCGCCAGAACAGTGGAACGGTGTTTCTGATGTCACCGATGCCGGTTTGCTGGCTGAGCAACTGCTGTGGGCGGCGACGGCGGCAGAAGCGGCCAATCAGGACTTCAATGCGGTGAACGGTGACGTGTTCCGCTGGAACTGGTTGTGGCCACGTCTGGCGGCCTATTTCGGCGTGGAAGCGGCGGCGTATCCGGCACAGATGATGCCACTGGAAGGGCGCATGCAGGATGCGGCAGATGCCTGGCGTGATGTGGCAGCACGTTATCAGCTGCGCGAAGCGGACATCACTAAGCTCGCATCCTGGTGGCACACCGATGCCGACTTGGGCCGTCCGATGGAAGCCTTCACCGACATGAGCAAGAGCCGCAAAGCGGGCTTTACCGGGTATCGTTCAACGCTGGATTCCTTTACTGAACTTTTTGATCGGCTGAAAGCAGAGAAGGTTATCCCACAATAAAGCTGCGCGAAATAAAAAGGGCGGCTCGTGAGAACCGCCCTCCAAATTAACTGTTTTGCAATGCGCCTGCCGGTTTTAACCATTACTTCTTCTTATAAACGATCGCAGTGCCATATATTTTATTATTGGTATTTGCTGAGGTAACGATATAAATATCGCCGCCTTTTTCATCTGCCAGTTTAGACAGTTCTTCTTTGGCGCTTGCCGCATCCGTTTCACCCGAAGTGGAAATATTTCCCACCTCAACGTATTGATCTTTCACCTTTTCAAATTCTACTTTTGTCATCAGTTCTGCAGCAAATGCGCTAAAAGATAGTGAGGTTGCTAATAATGCCAATATTAATTTTTTCATACGAATCCTTGGATGAGGTAAATGATGGGAATAATGTTAGCATTGCTATTATTCTATAGTTTACAAATGTGCCCTTTACAATGTGATTGAGCCAATTTTTAAACTTTTGCGTAACTTGCATCCCCTCCAAAAATTAACTTAAAAAAGTTAACTCTCTTACTTCAACGTCACCCACCGTTTTCCTACCAACACCGTCATTGCCACAATGGTCACTATTGCAGCCAGATGCATGACAAAATCCATTGGATGCAGATGGACCGGATGGCAAAACGCCAGCAGCGTGACCGCCATGCAGGAGACGCCCAATCCCGCCATCGCTAAGCTGCGTACCGGATGCAGTGCGCGAGTACGGCGCAGGCTGGCGATCATTAGCAGCATCATTGGCGTGCTGACCACCAGCAAAAAGGTAAAACAGCGCGTACTGTCGTTATCGTGCACCAGCGGCACTTCACCGGGAATCTGGCTGATGCTCATGCCGAGCCAGAGCAAACCGATTGTCAGCAGCGCTTTCCAGCTGATGCTGCGACGTCCGGCGATGCTCATCGTAAAGGCGCTGCGGATCGCTAGGGTACCGAGTACAAACGCCAGCGCAAGTTGCAACATGGCCTGTAGCGCGCCGGGCTGCGTCCAGTCGGTGAAACTGCGCTGTACCAAAAAGCTGGCGGCAATCCCGCAGGGGAGAGCCAGTAGCAGCCAGACAAAGACGCGCCAGCCGGTTGAACGCAGCGGTTTAACGGGTTGCATCTCGCGCCCGAGTTTTTCAATTAACAGGTCATGATCGGTCATGATTGGCTCCAAAGCGGCGCAAATTGGTTAATGCGCGATGTAGCAGCGATTTCACCGCCGCCACACTCAGGTTGTTATGCGCGGCCGCTTCCGTCAGGCTCATCTCACGCAGGTGAACATGTTCAACAATTTCGCGCTGACGCGAAGGTAGCTGTTGCAGGTAACCGGCCAGCTCATCCTGCGTATCTTGCCGGTGCGCGTCCGGTACGCTGGCGGCTTCCGGTAATGCGTCGTCGTTCACTTCCCACTGCTGATGGCGGCCGCGACGTCGTAGTGCATCAATAGCGCGCGCCGAGATAATCGCCATCAGCCAGGGCAAAAAAGGGTAGGCAGGATCATAGGTGTGACGCACCCGATGCACTGCCAGCAGCACATCCTGAATCACATCTTCGACTAATGCCTCATCGCTGAAGTGCTTGCGTACTTGCGAACGAATCACCGGCACCAGCGCTTTGAGCAATCGGGTATAGGCGAGCTGATCGCCCGCCTGCGCCCGTTCCATTAGCGCGGGCCAACTTTCGCGCGCGCTATCGCTTGTTTGCATAATCCGCCTTGTTGTTCTTACGCCTTCTTGCTTGCCGCCTGATTGAGCGCATTCACCACAATGCTGGGTGTCAGCACCTGCGGCAGCACTTTCGGCGGTCCGCCATCGGCGGGGTACACCAGATACATCGGTAAGCCACCCTGGCCGAATTCACTCATCGTGTCATCCACGTCCGGGTTAAATTTAGTGGAATCGGCCACCATGTACAGCGTACCGGTTTTTGCTAACGCGTCTTGCACGGCCTGCGTTGAGAGCGAGGTTTTCTCGTTCACCTGGCAGGTGATGCACCAGGAGGCGGTGAAATCGACAAAGATCGCTTTACCGTGACCGCGCTGCGCTTCAACCGCTTGCGGCGACCATTTGGCTTTGCTTACTTCAGCCGTGAGCCGATCGCCCGCCAGCCCTGTGCCCGGTTTGATCAGGCTGGGTAGTGGCGCGATCACCGCGATAATTAACACCGCCGTCACGCTATACATGACTTTATGACTTTTACCGGTGAAGTGGCGATGCTGCGCCATCCCATATAACCAGCCAGCGAAGGCAACGACCACAGAGGCAGCCAGTAAGGTGGCGAGGGCTGCGCTGCCCGCTTGCTGCGCTAAAACCCATACCAGCCAGGCGTAAGCACCAAACATAGGGAACGCCAGGCCGCGCTTAAGAATATCCATCCATGCGCCGGGACGCGGCAGGAATTTAGCCAAAGCCGGGAACAGGGAAACCAGCGTAAACGGTGCGGCAAAGCCCAGCGCCAACGCGAAAAAGATCACTAAGGCAACGGCAGGCGGCTGTACCAACGCATAACCGATGGCGCTGGCCATAAACGGCGCGGCGCAGGGTGTCGCAACGATAATCGCTAGCGCGCCGGTCAAGGCTGAACGCGTAAAGGCGCCGCGTCCGACATCGACCGAACCTACACGCTGTACCGATAAACCCACTTCAAACACGCCAAGTAAATTGAGTGCGGCGGCAAGGATCACCAGCGAAAGCAGGGCGATCACCAACGGCGATTGCAGTTGGAAGCCCCAGCCAACGGCGGCACCACCGGCTCGCGCCGCCAGCAAGATCCCCGCCAGCGCCATCATGGTGACGACAACGCCGAGTAAAAAGCTCAAACCTTCGCGGCGCGCGCTGGCGGCGTTATCGGTATGGCGTAACAGGCCGAGTGCTTTCAGCGAGATCACCGGAAACACGCAGGGCATAAGATTGAGAATAATGCCGCCGATGAAGGCGGCCAGCATGGCGGTTAACATCGCTGGCCTCTTTGCTTAGTGAGTTTGCGGATGAGAGGCGTCGTACTGCTTAACGGCGGCCAGCGCTTTCTCGATATGCGTGTCAGGGTTTCTATCAGTGTAACTCAGCAGAATATTGCCATCTGGCGCAATCACGTAAGAGGTACGATCGGAGAGGGTTTTGCCTTTCATCTGCATGGTGGTTTGGTATTGTGCGGCCACTTTTGCGCCCGGATCGGCGGCAACGGTAAATTTATCGCGGCACTCCAGTTTGGAGAAATCGCTAACCTGATCGGTATTGCCCGCGGTGACCCCAATGACTGTGGCGCCCATTTTGGTAAAGCTGTCGGTGGCTTCGGCAAAATCGTGCGCTTCGATGGTGCAGCCCTTACTGAACGCGGCCGGGAAGAAATAGAGTACCACTGGGCCTTTCTGCAGCGCTTTATCCAGTGAGAAGGTCAATGGCTTACCGGCTAACGCGCCCTGCAGTTCAAAGTTGGGGGCTTTAGCGCCTACCGGCAATGCGGCACCGGCGTTGAACGCGGACAGACCCAGTGCTGCTGTTATAGTCAGGGTACAAACGAGGGATTTCATGCGTTTCATTAGCTGCTCCTGCGATGTAGGGGAGTTCCGATTTGGGTGACTCAGTAGTTCAGTTCGCTGGGGCGGGAAGGAAAGTTTCGGTGGAGGTGAAAAAAAACTATTTTTTTAGACGTGCCAACATACGCATGCTGTTCTCAACAGCGTGGTCAGATCGGGATTGTTTTCAAAATGAGCAATAGTGGATTGTTTTAACCCGACTTTCTTCGCCAATTCACTCTGTGTCCATTGGTTCTTTTGACGAATCAGCCTGACGTGATTGGCAAGTTGGCGCGGACTGTAAATCATCTCTTATTCTCATCTTAAGGGTGCATAACGTTGAGCCATTATCCCTTACAGAGGATAAGCAAGGGTTTATCCTCGCCAGGGGATAAGCAAAGAACAGGCGCTGGTCTACGTTTTGGATAGCCCATTGGAATGTCACGAAGCGCTATGAATCTCTACGAAGCGGCGAGTGATGTGGGTTTAATCCCCTGACAAAACAGACTCAAGCTATGCTGCACGATGATGTCGCGATTGTACGCAGGATCGTTGGCAAAGCGGGTGAAGGGCACCAATACCAGGCTAAGGATTGATGTCATCAGCAGCTGCGGCTCTAAATCTGCATTGAGTAATCCCTGCTGCTGCCAGCCTTCAATCAATTTTTTTACCTCATCACGCTCACCGTGGCCAAAACGCTTCTTAATGTGCTGACCTAAACCGCCTTCACCTTGCATCACTTCCTGCATCCACAAGGGGGCGAACCAATTGTATGTCGTGACGATATCCGCGACCTCGCGAATAAACGCGCTAAAAGTCGTGACAGGGTCACGCGGGTCGTCAATAAAGTGCGCGACCAGGCGTTGACGTAACGGTAAAAAACGCTCCTCAACCACAATATCCAGTAGCGATTCGCGGGACTGAAAATAGTAATTGAGCATTGCCGGACTTACGCCCGCTTTGCGCGCAATCGCATTCAGTGACGTCTCGCCAATGCCGTTTTCTGCGTATAGCGCCAGAGTGATATCAAGCAGCAATTCACGCTGCTGCACGTTAATCGCGCCGCCGCGTGGACGGCCGGGACGACGCGGTTTGGCTGCCGTGGTTTTCGCTGCTGCTGGGATTTTTTTTGCGGTCATCTTTACTCGCTCGCTTGCTTCATGTCAGACTGCGCTCAATATTAATTGTGTATTTAATTAATTTCAATTGGTGTCTGTGATGAAACTTAACACTCTTACACCGTCGTCGGGCAGCGGGGAGGAGAATCCTCCTTCAATCCGCTTGCTGATGGGCGCTTTACTTCTTGTCATGCTGTTATCGGCGCTGGATCAAACTATCGTCTCCACCGCGCTGCCCACTATTGTGGGCGAGCTGGGCGGGCTCGATCGCCTGTCGTGGATCGTCACGGCTTATATGCTGGCATCCACCATTGTCGTGCCGTTGTATGGCAAGTTTGGCGATCTGTTTGGCCGCAAAACGGTGTTGCAAATCTCGGTGGTACTGTTCCTGATAGGCTCCGCATTGTGCGGGTTAGCGCAGAATATGGAACAGCTCATTTTTACCCGTGCGCTGCAAGGTTTAGGTGGCGGCGGCCTGATGGTGGTGAGCATGGCTGCGGTGGCTGATGTCATCCCACCACAGGAACGCGGTAAATATCAGGGCTTATTTGGCGGCGTGTTCGGCCTGGCAACGGTAATTGGCCCGCTGCTCGGCGGCTTTATTGTGCAGCATGCCTCGTGGCGCTGGATTTTTTATATCAATCTACCGTTGGGTTTACTGGCGCTGTTAATCATCAACGCGGTGTTCAAAACCGACAACAAGCGTAAGCCACACGAAATCGATTTTCCCGGTGCGGTGTTCCTCAGCATGGCGCTGGTGGGCATCACGCTATTTACCAGTGAAGGCGGCACGCTGCGCGCGTGGTCCGATCCTCAGCTCTGGTGCATTCTGGCATTTGGTGTGATTGGGGTGATCGGGTTTGTTTATGAAGAGCGTCGCGCCTGGGAGCCGATTATTCCGCTGGCGCTGTTTCGTAATCGTAGCTTCTCCCTCGCCAGTTTAATGGCCTTTATCGTCGGCATGGCGCTGTTTGGAAGCGTTACCTTTCTACCGCTCTATCTGCAAGTGGTGAAGGGATCGACGCCGACCGAAGCGGGTTTACAATTACTGCCGTTGATGGGCGGGTTGCTGGTCACGTCCATCGCCAGCGGGCGCATTATTAGCCGAACCGGCAAATATCGCCTGTTCCCGATTGCCGGTACATTGCTGGCAACCATCGGCATGGCGCTGCTGACCACGCTAACCATTGATGCACCGCTGTGGCACATTTACCTGTTCGCCTGTGTGTTAGGCATGGGAATGGGGATGGTAATGCAGGTGCTGGTGCTGGCGGTGCAGAACACGGTAACGCCGGACAGGATTGGCGTGGCAACCTCATCAGTAACGCTGTTCCGTTCCGTTGGCGGCTCAATCGGCGTGGCGCTGTTTGGGGCGGTATTCAGCCAGGTGCTGAAATCGGGCCTGACCTCGCTGGTGGAACAAGGCAAAACGCTGCCGCGCGCGCTCGATCCAGAGGCGGTGCATCATCTCCCCCCTGATGTGCAGCAGGCGTATTTACAGGTCTTTGGCGACGCGGTGCACGCCGCGTTTCAAATGGCGGCGGTGGTGATGTTGCTGGCCTTTATCCTTTCTCTGATGTTGCCAGAATCACCGCTGCGCAAGAAAGACGCAGCGGCGTAACACGGCTTATACTCCCGCGCGCTGCTGCAAGGTTTTCACCGCTTGCGCAGCGTCGCGGCGCAATTCAGCCACATCCAGCCCCGGAATCACATCTTCCTGCATCACAACATGTCCATCGCAAATAAGCGCTTTCACGCTGGCGCGCCCACCGCTGGCTATCGGACCGATGGCCATATCATGCAGGCCAAAATAGCGCGGATCGTCGAGGCGATAAATGGCGATGTCGGCAGCCATGCCCGGCGCAATACGCCCGGTGTGCAATCCCAGCACCTGCGCGCCGCCCGACGTGCCCCAGCGCACCACATCCTCAATGCTGGCGGCATCACCTCCACCTTCATACGTACCACCAGCATAGCGCGGCTGGGCCTGCATGCCTTTACGTACGCGCTGTAACTGCCAGGCAGCGTGGGTTTCACTTTGCATATCTGCCGCTTCGTTCGATGCCGCACCATCTACGCCAATTGAGATTTTCATGCCGGCTTGTTCCATTGCGACTACATCGGCAATGCCGCTACCGAGGCGCGCATTACTTTGCGGGCAATGCGCGATGCCGCTGCCTGCCGCACCCAGCATCGCGATCTCTTCCGGCAGCAGTTTTACCAGATGTGCGAACCAGACATCGTCACCAATCCAGTCGTGTTCAGCGCAAAATTGCAGCGGCGTCATACCGAATTTGCTGCGCGCCGCATCGAGATAGTCAACGGTCTCGGAGAGATGACTATGCAGGCGAATACCGAGCTGACGGGCGAGGCGCGCGCTTTCGCGTAACTCCTGAGGCGTGGTGGAGTGCAAGGTGGTGGTAGGTGCCATCACGATGCGACGCATCGCCCGATCGTGCGGTTGATGATAGCGCGCAACCAGGCGATCGACATCCGCCATCATGCTGTGGAAGTTTTCCGGACGCAGCGCGCCAGGTAAGTCGCTTTCCAGGCCACGACTTTGTGTGGCGCCGCCGCGACACAAAACAAAGCGCACGCCCAGTTTGGCGGCCTCATCGAACAGGATTTCTGCGCCATCAAACGGCATATCCGGCCAATACAGGTAGTGATGGTCAGCAAGGGTGGTACAGCCAGAACGCACTAATTCAACCAGGCCAACGCGTACCGCAATACGAAACGTCTGTTCATCGAATGCCCCGCGAAAGCGATAGGGCGTGGCGGCCAGCCAGCCGCCAAGGCTCAGATTCAAACCCTTAGGTTCACCTTTCAGTAATGATTGAAACAGATGGTGATGGGTATTGACCCAGCCGGGATAGACCACACAATCGCGGGCATCAATGACCGTTTCATCTGCTGTCGCGATGAGATCGCCCATTTCGACGATCAGGCCGTCACGAATACGTATATCGCGTGCCTGGCTGCGTGGCTGGTGTTTATCCCCGGTCATAATCGCGGCGCAGTGTTTAATTAACAGTGGGTTCATCGCGGCCTCACTGCGTAGCGGATGGAGTGAACTGGGTGGTGAAAGCACGTTGCCAATCGGTGGCGGCTTTCAGCAATCCCGCGTTGACCATAAAATCACGCGTGGCCTGCCAGCGTTGCTCGGTCATCACGCCTAGGCCCTGTGTCGCTGCATCGCCGCCGTCTATCAGGTGCAAAGCCTTCATTTGTGATACGCCGAAAGCCAGAATGGCGTCGGTCATTTGTGTGTTCTCTTTTTTGATCAGCGTATTGCCTGCTGTCGGATTAGCGAGATAGGATTTCCAGCCTTCCATCGAAGCCGCAACAAAGCGTTTCATCACATCCGGCTCTTTTTGCAGTAAATCATCGCGCGTAACCAGAATGCCGCCGTAGGCCGGATAGCCATAATCGGCAAACAGATAAAATTTACTGTTGGGCTGCACTTCTTTGATCTGTTGCACTTCGGAAGTGGCGTAAGCCTGTTGCGCAGTATTTTTATCAGCAAGGAAAGGTTGCATGTTGAAGGTGTAAGGACGCGCCTGACCATCCTGCAGCTGATATTTGCTTTTCAACCACGGCCACCAGCTGGCTTGCCCGCTGGCTGATACCAGCACGGTTTTGCCCTTGAGCTGAGCCAATGATTTCACATCGCCGTGGGTAACAATGCCTTGGGGATCAAACTGAAAGGGCGCAGCGATGGCTTTTAACGGAAAATTGCGTTCGATGCCCTGCAACACTTGCAGGTCGTAGCTGACGATCACATCGGCGCGATTCGCTAACAGCAGCGTCATGTTATTGAGCTGTGGCCCACCTGAACGTACTTCGACATCCAGCCCATATTTTTTGTAGATGCCGGTAGCGACCGCCTGGTAATAGCCGCCTTGCTCGGCTTGTGCGACCCAGGTGGTTTGCAACACCAGTTTGTCTGCGGCGTGCGTCAGCGCAGAAGTGCCGAGCAGCACAGCGAGTAAAGAGAAACGGAAACGTGACATTGTCATAATAACCCCCAATAAACGTTGAGTTTGTCGTCATCATCAGGGGCGCAGCGGCGCATGGCGTGCTCACGATGCCGGTAATAAAAGCATCGTCCCCTGACGAGGTACAGCTAACGCTGTAGAGCAATGTCCTGCGTGAATCTGGTGTCACGCTGACCGCTTATACTCAGTGTGGAATTAGCAAAGCGCATGCCATTTATGTAACGATTTGAATATACGCATATTTTATTAACTCCTCTGTCACATTTCTCTCAAGCGCTGCTCATTCAGGATGCATCCTGGCGGGTGTTGCACCGCCTTTGTGCACGATGGGCATGCCACTTTGTTTAACCTATTGATTCTGCGTGGTTCACCGAGCTGGCACAGGCTTTGCTTGAGTGAACATGAGTAGAAGCTGTCAGCCGTGGTTTTACCCGGTGGGTCATTGCTCGATCGCCTGTTGTAGTAAAGCAAACAGGCGCGGGGATGACTGCCACGCTGCGGGCGTGTCATCCGTTATCGCTCAATAACGAGGTGAACCAATGGAAAAGACCACTTTTGACATGCATGAACTGGCTAAAGAATCGCGCATGGGCGCGCGCGGCGTTGAGGCAGCACGCGATGTGCGCATCATCGATCTCTCTGATTTTGAACAGCGTAAACCCGAAATAGCCGAGCAGCTGTGGCAAGCCGCCACGGAGATCGGTTTTTTCCAGGTTTCCGGCCACGGCATTCCGCTAGACGATATCAACGCTGCCTTTGCTAACGCTGAGCGCTTTTTTGCACTGCCGCAACGTGAGAAAGCACGTTATCCGTTAAGCCGTAACGCGGGCTGGGAATACCGGGCGCAAATCCGTCCTTCCACCGGTAAACCCGATCAAAAAGAGTCGTATCAGATAACGCGGCCGCGTATGGCAGATCTGTGGCCTGATGATGCCTTACCGGATTTTCAACGCGACGTGCTGAAATTTGAACGCCAGTGCTGGGAAGTGGGGATGCGTTTGCTTTCCTGTTTCGCGCTTAAGCTGGGCTTCCCGGACGATTTCTTTGCTCAGGCGCACGAACCTTCACGTGAAACCTATCAAAGTACGTTGCGCATGCTGCACTACTTTGCCATTAGCGGCGAACCTGATGGGCCGTGGCGTGCCGGTGCGCATACCGATTTTGATTGCCTGACTTTGCTGTTCCAGCGCGATGGGCAGGGCGGTTTACAGGTGTGTCCAGGTAAAGAGATGGAAGAGCAGGTGTGGACGCCCATCGAGCCGCTGGAAGGCGTTATTACCTGTAATGTCGGCGATATGCTGATGCGCTGGAGCGATGATAAATTGCCGTCCAATTTCCATCGCGTCAGTAATCCATTACCTGGCGAATCTGTCCCGGCACGCTATAGCCTGGCGTTTTTCTGTCAGGCTAATGAGGATGTGATTATCGAAGGACCGGAGAAAAAGTATCCGCCTATTTCCGCCCGGGATTATCTGGCGCAGCGTATAAGCGCCAACTTCTCCGGCAAGTATTAAACTTACAGCTGTAAGGCGAAATTGATGACATTCTGTGCAGGAGGGGTAAATATTCTCCTGCACAAAAAATTAGCGCTAAGGAAAATAGATTTTTAACTCAAATACAAGATGTTACCGAAGCGTAAACTTAGGTAAAACCAAGCGGTAATTAAAAGATTTCGCCGCGCGGCTATTTATTTCTGCAACTTCTTTACGGTATAAATCTCTAACCCCTGTCTCCTCAGCGAAAACACCATCACATGATCAATTCTGCTGCCTGCAAAGTTATCGCCTGCCTGTTTCTCTTTACTCTGGCAGGTTGTTCATCTAAGTCTTCACACGCGCCTGCTGAGGAGAGCGTTGATACTTCGGCCGAGGGTGGCAAGCAGCCCGATTTGATTCCGGTAATTGCAGCGCTGCACGATCAAATGCATTCATGGGAAGGGACAAAATATCAGTGGGGCGGCACGCAATTAACCGGCGTGGATTGTTCAGGATTTGTCTGGCGCACGCTGAAAGATCGCTTCAATATTCCCATGGATCGTGTCACCACCAAAGAGTTAATTGCCATGGGCAAGCCGGTGGATCAGGCGCATTTGCAGCCGGGTGACTTAGTCTTCTTCCGCATTAAACGTGAGTTGCACGTTGGCTTTTATGACACCGATCATCAGTTCCTGCACGCCTCTGTAAGCCAGGGCGTGATGCGCTCATCGCTAAATAACCCGTATTGGAAATCGGTTTATTTGGAGGCACGACGTTTGCCGAAAGAACAAAATTCACAGATCAGTTTCAATTATAAAAACAAGGTTTGATTGGAGGTGCGCATAAATGCGCACCTTACCTTGTTGGGTGATCCGGATAGATTAGAATTGATATGACAGGCTCATTGAGAAGCTACGCGGTGCGCCATATACGTAGCTGTTCATGTAGCTGTAATATTCGCGGTCAAAGAGGTTATCTACGTTAGCCTGCACTGTCACCTGCTTAGTAACCTGATAACGCGCAAACAAGGATGCCAGCGGATAGCTACCTTGATAAACGCGCACGGTATCACCAGTGGCATTGGTCGCGTCTTCAAACACGCGATTTTGCCAGTTCAGCCCCCCGCCAACCGTTAGATCGGGCAGCATTGGCAGTTGATAACGCGTAAACAGCTTGAAAGACGTTTGCGGCTGGTAGCTGTTGAAGCGACCCTCTTTATCCCGAGCGACATAGCGTGTGGCACCGAAAGTCAGCTGCAGATTATCCGTTAGCGCTCCATTCAGCTCAAACTCCGCACCTTTACTGACCGCCCCTTTGGCCGGCGCGTATGCCTGCTCGCTGCCGCTAAGATAAACACCATCAATTGCCTGCCCAACGTTATCCTGTTCAATGCGGAACACTGCAACCGTCGCCGTTAATCGACCATCATACCAGGCAGATTTCAGCCCGGTTTCATAGCTTTTACCGGTAACCGGTGACAGATATTTGCCGCTGGTGTCGCGATAGGTTTGCGGCAGGAAGATGGAGGTGTAGCTGCCGTAAGCGGACCAGGTATCATTAATGTCATACACCAAACCCGCATACGGCGTAGTGTTGCTTTTGGTCATGTCGCCGCTGCTGCCATTGGTGCTCCACTGCGTGTAACGCGCACCAATAATCAGCGAAAGCGGATCGGCCAGCGAGAAACGCGCGGCGGTGTAGGCCGATTTCTGGCGGATAGTGTCATTAGCGTTCTGATACCAGCCTTGCCACTGCGGTTCGGCAATGTTGCCGTTCCAGCTGTTATTGAAGATCCCCATATCGCTGGTGGCGATATCGTAGTTTTCCAGATCCGTGACGCCATCCTGGCTATATGTCGCGTTGTGCTGGCGGCTATAGCTGACGCCCGCCATTAACTGATGCTGACGACCTAACAGTTCAATCGGGCCGCTGGCATAACCGTCGAAAGAGTCCATCTGGCGTTTGCCACGATCCATGCTGCCGTAGCCGGTGGTGCCTTCACCCGTATCCTGATCGGCATTGCCCATCACATATAACAACTTATCGTTGAACGTGTTCTCCGCGTGTGTGCTGTTAACGTGGATATTCCAGCCGTTATCGAAGTTATGGTCGATATCGGCGAACACTTTGCGGGAGTTGGTGTTATAACGCGCCCAGTTAGCCGCGGAGTTAAGGCTACGATCGTAATGTGTGGTGGCGTTATTGCTATAGAACATGGGTAAGCCACCCCATGTCGGATTTCCGGTGTTGGCGTCTTCATAGTCGTAGCCCAGCGACAGGGTGGTGTGCTCGGTGATATCCGCATCAAGCACGCCATAGAGGAATTTTTTTGTTTTGTGGTAGCGGTCGAGCCAGCCATCTTCATCGCTGTAACCGGTTACGACACGGCCGCGCAAGCTGCCATCCTGATTCAGTGGCGCTGAGAGATCGGCGACGTAGCGCTGTTTGTTCCAACTGCCGTAGCTGGCGCTGATCGAACCGGTGAAGGTTTTGCTATCGGCGTGCTTGCGTACCATATTGATGGATGCTGCGGGGCTGCCCGCACCGGTCATTAAGCCGGTGGCACCGCGTACAATCTCGATGCGATCGTAAATGGCGGTATCAGATGCGGCATCACCGTAATTCCAGCTGTCATTAACCGAAGTTGGAATGCCGTCGTAAGAGAAATTGCTGATTTTAAAACCGCGCGAGTAGTATTCCGAACGCTCGCTATCGATCAAATTGGTGGAAATGCCGGTGGCATTGGTCAGCACATCGTTCACCGATTGCAGATTCTGATCTTGCATACGCTGCTGGGTTACCACGCTCAGCGATTGCGGAACATCGCGCGGGGTCAGCAACAATTTTGTGCCAGCACGCGTGGTTTTTACGGCGTAATCCTGCTTTTCATTGTCTTCATCCGCGCTGGTTGTCGCATCCACTACCAAATCCTGTTGGCTATTGCTGCTGGAGGCCGCTGCTTGTGCCACGGCTGGGTTGAGCAGGGCATGTATCGCCATAGCCAGTATTGAGACGCTAAAGGTATTCCTGATGCCAGACATAAAACTTCCTATAAAAACAGCGTTGTTTGAAGCTGTTGCGCTCCAGTTCTTATCATTAGTGTTACTCCAATACCGCCATCAAGGGCAGGGAGAGAAACACGCATAACGCTGTTAAGCCACAAATGAGAAGGGCAATGATAATCATTTGCTTTAGATATTCTCGGAAGGTTTCCTCTGCAATTGTAATAATATGTGTACTTGATAAATATCAATTGGTTATGTATGAAAATAACCCGTTAATTGCCAACGTTTTCACATTTATTTGGCACGTAGGGTGAATTCTGAAGACGTTTGCGGGTCTGGAAAAGCGTTATTCCCGGAATGAAATGCGTGTGGAGGGGATAAAAGCGTCGGAAGAGTTGCTAAGTTCATGCTAATGCGTATGATTCTCATTCTTCTTGTGTTTTCCGTACGCGCACAGGTGCTACGGGGCCGTTCATCCATTGATGGAGTTGAGCATGAAATCGTTATTTAGCCCGCGCAAAGCGGCCGTTGCTGCAGCGGTTGTTGCCGCATTCAGCCTGACCGCTTGTCAGGCACCCGCTAAAAAAGCTGAAGCGCCAGCTGCTGCCGCCAAGCCTGCTGATACTGCGTTGACCCAACGCACGCTGGGTGACGGACTGTATGAAATGGCGTACTCGCCTGCTGCGAAAGCGCTCTATGTTGCCAGTGCTCAGAGCTTCAAAGACGTCAACGGCGGCGTGATTTACCGCCTCGATCCCACCACTTTGGCGACCAAAGGGGTAACGCATACCGATCTGAAAAACTTCGGTACCGCGATTGATGAAGAAGGCAGCGTGTTCTACACCACCAACTCGCTGGATGGCGCCCTCTCCAAAGTGGACGCGCAAACGGGGAAGGTTTTGCAGCGTTTAGTCTTCCCAGGTAAGAAAGATAAAGAAGGTTATCCGGCGGGCGCGCGTGAAGTGCTGTGGCACGGTAACGAGTTATATGTCGGCCGCGTGGCGGATCCCGGTTATATCTCCGTGGTTGACGAGAAAAGCTTTAAGCTGAAAGCAACCATCCAGAATGCGGGCAAATGGGTAACCGGTATCATCTATTCACCGCTGACGGAGCGTATTTATGCCACCAACGGTGCAGGTGAGATTTTGGTGATCAATCCACGTACGCATAAGATTGAAAAACGCTGGACTGCGGGCGATGGCAAAGAGTACCTGTTCCTGAACATGGCGGAAGACCCGGACACCGGTCGACTGTTTGTTACCGATGATTCGAAAGGCAAGACCACGCTGGTATTCGATGAGCGTACTGGCAAAGTGATTAAACGCATCGAAGGTGATGCGCTGGGCATCAAGTTTAATGCTAAGCGTAATGAGATCTACATTAGCCAGCGCGAATCGAAGAAAGTGCTGCAGCTGGATGCCACCACCTATGCGGTGAAAAACAGCTGGTCGTTTGATAACCATCCAAATAGCCTGCTGATTGGTCCGGACAACAATACTTTGTATGTCACGCTGAAAGCGGAGTTCAATAAAGACTCCTCCACTAAAGGCCAGGATCAGATTGCGCGTATCTCACTGAAATAAGATTGTGGTTGCAGCGTTAATTATGCCCTCGTAAGAGGGCATTTTTGTTTCTCATGGCTTATAACCAAGCAGGAAAAGATTCTGTTCACTGTTATCTCTTAATAAGGCGCTGGTTATGTTTAAAGGTTTAAGTGCGTTTCCTCTGACTCCGCTGAATGCTTCTGGTATCGACGAAAAAGCTTTTCTTAACATCCTCAAAAGGCTAACTGATGCTCAAGTAGATTCGCTTGGCATATTAGGTTCCACCGGCAGCTACGCCTATTTTACGCGTGAACAGCGCAAGCGCATTGCTACCCTGGCCGTTCAGCATGCGGATAACATTCCGGTGATGGTAAGTATTGGCGCAATAAGTACTGATGAGGTGCTGCGGCTGGCCGATGATGCGCAGCAGGCTGGCGCGAGTGCCTTATTACTACCGGCCGTTTCGTATCAAAAATTGAATGATGAAGAGGTGTTTGGCTTTTATCAGGATGTCTCGCGGCATGTGTCACTGCCGATCTGCGTTTACGATAATCCCGGTACGACCCACACTGTTTTCTCTGATGCGTTACATGCCCGCATCGCCACGCTGCCACATATTGCTTCCATCAAAATCCCCGGCGTACCTGCGGATATTGCAGCCGCCACGGAGCGGGTACAGGCATTGCGTGCAGACTTCCCAGCACGCGTCTCGATTGGCGTGAGCGGCGATGCGTTCGCGGGTGCAGGGCTGATCGCCGGTTGCGACCTGTGGTATTCGGTGTGTGGCGGACTGTTCCCGCGCACCGCTAAAGCCATCACTGATGCGGCAATGGCGGGAGATTTTGCTAGCGTTGCCGCACAGGCACAACGTCTGGCACCGCTTTGGGCGCTGTTTACCAGGCACGGCGGAAGTCTTCGCGTCATCGCCGCCGCAGCAAGCAATTTGGGACTGGCAGAGATGGATTGTCTGCCGCGGCCGTTGCGACCGCTAGCTGCCGCCGAGGCTGCCGAAGTCCATAAAGTGATTGTCGGGCTGGAATTGGGTGAGTGATAGTTAGGTAATTAACTGTGATCGCACTAATAGTTAATCTGATAATAGTTTCATTGGTTATCATTGTTTCCATCGAAGGCACACAGCCTTCACAACAAACACCTAAAGGATTATGACCATGAAAACTATCAAAACACTGACTATCGCTGCTGCCGCCGCTCTTTCATTGATGTCTGCTGCGAGCTTCGCACAAACCGTTTCCGCCACTTCGCTGACTCTGGATGGTGCTGAGGCCAAAATTGCTGCGCAGGCCAAACAGAATGGCGAGCAATATCGCATCCTGGAAGCCAGCAACGGTAATGTCGTACACATGACGGCTGAACTGTATAAATAAAGGATGGTTGCATACGGATGTGCCAGAACAGGTCGCCTACGGGCGGCCTTTTTTGTATATAAAACTCGCCGAAGCGTATAGTTACGTAAGTTATCGTGATCGCACTAATGGTTAATATTGAAACGATAACCTGAGTTATTATTATTTTCATCGAAGGCACACAGCCTTCTTAATAAACCACTAAGGATTATGACCATGAAAACCATCAAAACACTGTCTATCGCCGCCGTTGCCGCTCTTTCACTGATGTCTGCTGCCAGCTTTGCACAAAGCATTTCAGTTGAGTCATCAACGCTTGATGGCGCAGAAGCGAAAATTGCCGCTCAGGCACAGCAGCAGGGCGCACAGTATAAAATTACTGAAGCTAACACCAATAACCGCGTTCACATGACTGCTGAGCTGTACAAATAAGTCTCTGAATAGACGTTGTGTTAAGGCCGCCTCCGGGCGGCTTTGCTGTATCTGGATGTCCGTAAATGGTCTGCACCTGTCCCACGCTTGCGAGGCGTGGTGTGTAATATCGTTGCAGTCCTCAGTTAATCGGATATGTCATGAAAACGTATGTCAGTAAAAATTACACACCCGCTAATGCATGGGATGCGCTAGACATCGCAAATTTCTCAGGCACCAGCGTGCGTTTGCACTGGACCAATCAACCTTACAAATGGCACATCAATGACGGAGAAGAAGTGTTTGCGGTGCTGGATGGCACGGTAGAGATGCATTACCGCGAAGCGGGAGAGGTGCAAAGCGTGTTGCTCAATACCGGCGATATCTTTTATGCCAGCATCGGCACTGAACATGTCGCGCATCCGCAAGGCGAAGCGCGCGTGCTGGTGATTGAGAAAGCGGGCTCGATTTAGTCGGCTGCCACAGCCGTGCTTATGAATCGTGCAAAAAGTAACCGCGCGCGTGTATCAGGCGCTGTATGCAGTAAGAAGAGTTTTATCCACAGGATAACGCCGACTCTACGCACGGGGATTGTGGATAACCTTATTAGCGGTGCCCTTTAAGGGCACCGCACCGTTAACGCATCGCATCCACAAAGCGACGAGTGATCTGTTGCGGACGCGTAATCGCACCGCCGACCACCACCGCATGCGCCCCAAGGGCGAGGCAGCGTGCCGCCATAGCTGGCGTTTCAACATTCCCTTCGGCAATCACCGGCACGTTGACCGCTGCAAGCACGTCGCGCAGAAAGCGGTACTCATTGGCCGCCAAATAACAGCCTTGCGTTTCCGCGGTGTAACCGTGCAGCGTGGTGCCCACGCAGTCAAAGCCTAACTGAGATGCCTGACGGGCCTCTTCAACCGTAGCAATGTCGGCCATCAGCAGCAGCTGTGGATAGCGCTGGCGAATTGCTGCCACCAGCGCGGGCAGCTGCAGGTCGCCAGAGCGTTGATGGAACGTAGCATCCAGAGCAATCATCGCGGGGTTCGCCACCATCAGCTCATCCACTTCTTGCAAGGTGGCGGTGATATAGACATCGCTGCCGGGATAGTCGCGCTTGATAATGGCAATAATCGGCAGATTTACGGTTTGCATAATCTGCTGCACGTCAATCAGGCTATTAGCGCGAATCGCTGCCGCGCCGCCTTCTTTGGCCGCCAACGCCATGCGCGACATAATAAATGGACTGTGCAACGGCTCATTTTCCAGCGCCTGGCACGAGACCACCAGTTTTCCTTTAATCTGTGCCAGCATGGGTGCTTTCATAGCGCGAGTAACTCCTCTACTTCATTTTTGATAATGGTGACGTGCGGACCATAAATTACCTGCACGCCTTTGCCACGTTGGATCACCGCGCGGGCGCCGGTGGCTTTCAGTGCGTCTTCATTGAGTTTGCTGCCATCCAGCAGGGTGATACGCAAGCGTGTGGCGCAGCAATCCAGCTCGACAATATTCGCTTTGCCGCCTAATGCGGCGATCACCTGCTGTGGACGCTCGCCAACCACCAAGGGAGCGCTTTCGATGTTGCTGTCTTCGCGGCCGGGAGTTTTGAAATTGAAACGGCTAATCAGCAGGCGGAAGGAAAAGTAATAGAGCAGGAACCACGGCACGCCAACCAGCGGTACATACCACCAATGGGTTTTCGCTTCGCCCTGTAATACGCCGAAAAGAATGAAATCAATCAGGCCGCCGGAGAATGTCTGGCCGATGGTGATATGCAGGAGGTGGGCGATCATAAACGCCAGGCCATCGAACAGGGCGTGAATCACGTAGAGCACCGGCGCAACGAAGAGAAATGAGAACTCAATCGGTTCGGTAATGCCCGTGAGGAAGGAGGTTAACGCCGCTGATAACAACAAGCCGGCCACGCGCTTACGATTTTCCGGTCTGGCGGTGTGATACATCGCCAGACATGCGCCAATCAGGCCAAACATCATGGTGATGAAGCGACCGGACATAAAGCGTGATGTACCGACATAGAATTGCTGCGTAGTGGGATCGGCGAGCTGGGCGAAGAAGATACGCTGCGTCCCTTCCACCAAATGCCCATTGATCACTTCGCTCCCTCCAAGCGCTGTGGTCCAGAATGGCAGATAGAAGATGTGATGCAGGCCAAACGGGCCGAGCATGCGCAGCACGAAGCCGTAAATAAAGGTGCCGAAATAGCCGGTTGCATCCACTAACCCGCCCAGACCAAAAATCAACTTTTGAAAGTGCGGCCAGACGATAGTCATCGCCGCACCGACTAAAATGGCGGCCAACGAACTGATGATCGGCACGAAACGCGAGCCGCCAAAGAAGCCAAGAAACTGCGGCAGCGCAATTTTGTTGTAACGGTTGTGCAGTATTGCCGTCACCAAGCCAATAATTACGCCACCAAACACGCCCGTTTCCAGCGTCTGAATGCCGAGTGCCATGCCTTGTCCCACCGCGCTGAGATGGCTTTCTGCCATCACGCCGGTTAGCGTGAGGAGCGCGTTGATGGTGGCATTCATCACCAGATAAGCCAGTAGCGAGGCAAGACCCGCAGTCCCTTTATCACCTTTGGCCAATCCTACCGCGACACCCACCGCAAACAGCACCGCGAGGTTGGCAAACACCACCGAACCGGCACTCGCCATGATTGTGAACACGCCCTGTAGCCAGGCAACATCGAGAAATGGATAGGCTTGAATCGTGTTGGGATTGGAGAGGGCGCCGCCAATACCCAGCAGCAATCCCGCCGCCGGGAGAACGGCAATTGGCAACATAAACGACTTACCAAAGCGCTGGGCTTTTTCAAACCAGCTGCCTGAGGAAGCACCGCTAAAGTGTGATGACATAAATTTTTATCCTTGATGAGCTATTGTGGTAAAAATTATTACCACAATTTAATTCATCAGATGAAAATTTCCATCATTATTGTGATAGCTTTCACTTATGCCCTAATCTGCTGCACACTGTGCGCCATCAACGACGCGAAAAGGGAAGGCTGCCATGACGGACAATGAAAACATCTTGCTGCACCTGCGACAGGGATTGCCGGGCTACAGCCCAACGCTGCAAAAGTTGGGCGATTTCATACTCACCGAACCGCAGAGAGTGTTGTATCTCACCATCACCGAGCTGGCGCGCGAGACCGAAACCAGCGAAGCCAGCGTGACGCGTCTCTGCCGTCATTTGGGCTGCAAAGGTTATACCGAATTCAAAATGGCGCTGGCGCTGGATGTACAGCACAGCCAGCCCGCGGCGATCGCCAGCGGTGATAGCATCGACATGCTGGTAGAAGAAACCGTGCAGGCATTACGCGATACCGGAAAATTCATTCATCGCGAAGTGCTTCAGCAGGCGGTAGATGCGCTGCATCAGGCCAAATCGATCCAGATTTACGGCGTAGCCGCCAGTGCGATCACCGGTGAATATTTGCACTATCGTTTGTTGCGCTTAGGTAAATCGGCACAGCTATTTGGTGATATGCATCGCGCGGCGATGAACGCCTCGACTTTATCCACGGGCGATTTGGTGATCGCTATCTCTGCTTCCGGATCGACTAAAGATGTGATGCACGTGGTGAAGGTGGCAAAAAAGCAGGGCGCTCAGGTGCTGATGTTGAGTAATACGCTGCGCAGTCCGATGGGCAGTTTAGCGGATATGTTGCTGGTGGCCGCGCGCCCCGAGGGGCCGTTCAATGCCGGAGCGCTGGGCGGTAAAGTGGGAGCGATGCTGCTGGTAGAAGTGCTGATTAATGAACTGATGACGCACGATGCGCGTTATCTGGCGGCAAGTCAGCAAACGGCCACTGCGACCTTGCCGATGTTGATCTGAGCTGTGTGCTTAACGGTCGCCATAAATGGCGTAATGCTCGTCAGTTAAGCGTGAATCGGTCACCATGAATGGTGACCCTACGTGGATATCGCCGGGTTTTCGTAGGGTGAGCATTCATGCGCACCTGCATAAACAGGCATTTTTTTGCTTAAGTGAGCGGCATTACGCCATAAATGGCGACCCTACGAAGTTGTAGGCGCACCGTTTCAAATCACTCGCTGGCTAATGCCGCGACCGGATCCATGCGCGCCGCTTTGCGGGCCGGCAAGTAGCCAAAAATCATGCCGATAATGGTGGAGCAGGCAAAGGCTGCGCCTGCCGATTGCCACGAGAATATTGCGGTGATCATGCCGCCCGCCAGCAGGCTAATAATGGGGCCAATCACCAGCGCTAACGCGACGCCGAGCGATCCGCCGACCAGGCATACCAGCACCGCTTCAATCATAAATTGCTGCATAATGTCACCACGCCGCGCGCCAACCGCCATGCGCACGCCGATTTCGTGGGTACGTTCCGTGACCGACACCAGCATGATGTTCATCACGCCAATGCTGCCAATCATCAGCGCAATTGATGCCACTAACAGAATCAACAAGGTTAACGTTGCCGCCGCATCTTCAATGGCTTTACGGTATTTATCGCGGTTAAACATCAGGAAATCTTTGGTGCCGTGTCGCGTAGTCAGTAGTTGCGTCAACGACTCCACCGCCGGGCCGCTGACCACGTCATCTTTTAACTTAATGCTGATGCTGGTAAGCGCAGTCTGCCCGCTGATGCGATACATCACCGTGCTCCACGGCAGCCAGACGCTGAGCCGGTTAGGTGACATGCCATCATTATTATCCGCGACGCCAATGACGCGCACCGGCACTGAACCCAATACGATCATTTTGCCAATTGGGCTGTCGCCGTGTTCACCAAACAGCTTGTTGCGCGTGTTGGTATCAATGATGATCTCCTGGCGTGCATGGCGTTCATCACTGAAGTTGCTGCCCTCCAGCAGTTTGATACCCTGAATCTGGAAATATTCTTTACCCACGCCATACACCGAGGTCTTCGAGGCGTTAGAGAGATAGCGGATGGGTTGGCTGGCGATCATCTCCGGACTGACAGCAGCGACAAACTGTTGACGCGCAATCACTTCCGCATCTGCCATCACCAGGGTCAAAACCGGGTGCGCTTCATCTTCGACAAAATCGCCACCGGCGTACACCGACACCACGTTGGTGCCGAGACCGGAGATACTCTCCAGCGTTTTTTGCCGTGCGCCCTGGCCGAGTGCTACCACCGTAACCACCGCCGCGATGCCAAAAATAATGCCGGTCATGGTCAATGCGGTACGGAGCCGATGTGCGTTCATGGCATTCAACGCCATGCGCAGCGATTCACGCAAGCGATCAACCCATCCGCGCAATTTGCTCTGACTTTTTCGGGCCGCGGGGATATAACGCGCGCGCGTCGTGTCCTGTTTGCGACCGCTATCGGCAAAAATCTCACCATCCTGGATCTCAATAATACGATCGGCGTGCTGTGCCACTTTCATATCATGCGTCACGATGATCACGGTGTGACCTTCACGATTGAGATCGTGCAGGATACGCAGCACCTCTTCACCGGAATGTGAGTCCAGCGCGCCAGTCGGTTCATCGGCGAGAATGATTTCAGCACCGTTGATCAGCGCGCGCGCAATGCTCACGCGCTGCTGCTGGCCGCCGGAAAGTTCACCCGGTTTGTGATGTTCGCGTCCTTCCAGACCCAAACGTGCCAGCAGCGCCGCCGCCCGTTGCAGCCGCGCTTTGCCTTGCAGATTGGCGTAAATGGAGGGAATTTCAACGTTGCTTAAAGCGCTAAGGTCCGGCATTAAATGATAGCGCTGGAAGATAAAGCCAATATGTTCACGCCGCACTTTCGCCAGCGCGTCCGGTGATAACGTGGCGGTATGCTGGCCGCCAATCAAATAATCGCCGCTGTCCGGCGCATCAAGACAGCCAAGAATATTCAGCAGCGTGGATTTTCCCGAGCCGGAAGGTCCAATGATCGCTACCAACTCGCCGCTGGCGATGCTCAGGTTAATGTTTTTCAGCACGTGCAGAGATTGCGAACCGTTAACATAGCTGCGCTGAATGTTTTTCAGTTCGATGATATTCACATCACCACCTTGTCTGCGCCCGCCGTCTGGGTAGCAAGAATCACTTTTTCACCGGTTGTTAATCCGCTCAGCACCTGAATATCAACACTGTCAGAAATGCCGGTGGTGATAAGACGTTTAACCGGCTTATTTTCTGCATCAGGGATTTCGACGTAAGTTTTACCGTCGGCATCTTTCTTTGTCGCCTGCACCGGCACCAGCAGGGTATTTTTAGCGGCATCGCGCAGCAGATTGACCTGCGCCGTCATGGAGATGCGTAGCGCATTGTCCGGGTTCGGCACATCGAGCAGGGCGTTGTAATAGACTGCGGCGTTCGTCGTGCTGCTCGGCGTGCTTTCACTGTTGCCCATCAGCGCATCATCTTTCATCACCGATTCGGGGGCCAGTTCGAGGCTGCGCAAAGTGGCGTTATAGCGCTTATCCGGGTTGGAGAAAGTTGTGAACCACGCCTTTTGGCCTGGCTGAACGTTATTGATGTCTGCTTCAGAAATCTGCACTTTGATGGTCATGGTGCCCAGCTGCGCCAGCTTGGCGATAGTCGGCGCGGTTTGCACGGCATTCACCGTCTGGCCTTGTTTGGTGACAATGGCGACCACGGTGCCGTCCATCGGCGCCATGATGCGGGTGTAACCGAGATCGAGCTGTTTCTTATCTACCTCAATTTGTGCCTGAATCACGCGCGCTTTCTGTGCCGTCAGCTCCGCCTGCGCAATGCTCCACGCTTCTGCGGCTTCGTCAAAATCCTGGCGCGATACCGCATTGGTTTTAATCATCTGCTGCAAACGTTTGAACTGCGCCGACTGTCGCACCAGCGTGGCTTCACGCGTCGCTAAATCGGCCTGCGCTACGCTAAGCGCTGCCTGAGCATTGCGCAAATCGCTACGCTGGGGCTGATCGTCAATCTCGGCAATCAGCTCTCCTTTACGCACGTTGTCGCCGGTCTTGATATAGAGTTTTTTTACCTGACCGGAGACCTGAGCCCCCACATTGACGCGTTCCACCGCATCCATTTTGCCGGTTGCGGCAATCACATTTTCGATGTCGCCCTGGCGCACCACGGCGGTCACAACGGTATTCGGTTTAGTGCCTGAACCGGCGTAGTGCCAGATGAGCAGCAGGATAATGAGCAGCGCGAGCGCGATCGACAACCACTTCTTTGAGATATTGAGCATAAGCGTCCCTTTTATGAAGTGAGAATCATAATCATTAAATGGGACAAACTGGAGAAAATTCGCCGGTTTTTTGCCAGCAGTACGTGGCAGTGGAATAAAAGTAAATTTTTCCGAATAGAAATGTGAGTTGAGTTGTTTACAGCCTATCTGAGTCACTTTTTAACTCAGTACAACTTAGCGTTACATGTCACTCCGTGAGGAAAAATGATGAAGACGATAATGAAGTTACGTTGGTTAGCGATGCCGGCTTTGCTGTTGGCGCTGCATGTACCGGCTGCACTGGCGATGGGCGACGATGATAGCGACAAAAAAACGCCGGATTGCCCGAAAGGTCAGGTTTATGACAGTAAATCCAAATCCTGCGTGCCAGAAAAAACCAGCATGCTGAGCGACAGTGATAAGACCCAATACGCCTATCATCTGGCGAAAAAAGGCGAATACCAGGCTGCATTAACTCTGTTGGATACGTTACATAATCAGAACACGAAAGAAGCGTGGAATTATCGTGGTTATGCCACGCGCAAGCTGGGACGCACCGATGAAGGTATGCGTTATTATCAGAAATCGATCGCGCTGGATCCCAAATATGCCAAAGTGCGCGAATACCTCGGGGAAGCCTGGATGATCAAAGGTCGTCCGGATCTGGCGCAAGAGCAGCTCACCATTATTAAATCGTTATGTGGCGTTGATTGCGAAGAGTACCGCGATTTACACGCGGCCATTCAGGGACATCCTGAAGCCTGACGATGTCGGCTATTGGAGGAGAAAAAAATCACCAGCACTGAAGTTCGTCAGCATTTAGCCGCGCATCTGGCACGCATGTGGCGTTACGCGATGGTGTTATCACGTAATCGCGACGTGGCCGAAGAACTGGTGCAGTCTACCTGCGTGCGGGCGCTCGAGCGCGCTCACCACTACACGCCGGGCACGCGCATCGACCGCTGGTTATTTACCGTGCTGCACTCAGTGTGGATTAACGAACTTCGGGCGCAGCGGGTTCGCGTGGGACAAGGTTTCGTCGATAGCGATGAGTTGGTGGCACCCGATCTGCAGACGCTCAGCGATGAGCGCTTGCAGTACGCCAATGTGATGCAGCGCGTTGGTCAGCTGCCGGAAGCACAGCGTAACGCGGTCTTTCTGGTTTACGTTGAAGGCTTTACCTACCAGGAGGCCGCCGCTACGCTGGCGGTGCCCATTGGTACCATCATGAGCCGCCTCGCCGCGGCGCGTAGCACCTTGGCCGGCGCCATCACCGCGCGGCCAGAGATAAGGGAGAAACGTTTGTGAAGGCAGCTCGTTTTAATTCGCCCTACGCGGATGAGGCCATCGTTGCCTGGCTGGATGGTGAGATGCATGTGGAAGACGCGCAGGCGTTTGAAACCGAACTTAAGCGCAGCGAGACGCTCTCGGCGCGCACGGCGGAGTTGATGCAAAGCAATCAACCTTTTGCCGAGGCGTTTGCCTCTTTGCTGGAAGCTGCACCGCAGGCGCGCATGGCGCAACGGTTAGAATATCTGCTGGCTCATACGCCAGCCACGCCGCAGAAAATGCCCGCCCAGGTGAGCCGTCGCGCGATGATTGCCGCTTCCGTCAGCTTTTTGCTGATTGGTGGAGGTCTGGGATTTCTGACGCGTCCCACAGCGCAGGCAGAAAAGGGGGAAAGCGCCAACATTCGTGAGCTGGAAGCGCAGTATATGTCGCTTTACAGCACCGAAACGCTGGCAGACGTCGACAGTTCACCGCAGATGTTACAACGTTCGCTGGCGCGAACCGCGCGCGATCTTGATCTGCACCTCACTCCCGCGCAGTTAACTCTGCCGGAAGCGAATCTGAAAAGCGTGCGCATGCTGCGTTATGACGATGTGTTAATCACGCAGATCGCCTGGAATCACAGCAATTACGGTCCGATGGCGCTGTGCATTTCCCGCGAAGATCATCAGCAGTCCACCGAGCTGGTGCAGGAAAAAAGGCAGGGCA
This sequence comes from Candidatus Pantoea floridensis, assembly GCF_900215435.1. NCBI lineage: Bacteria > Pseudomonadati > Pseudomonadota > Gammaproteobacteria > Enterobacterales > Erwiniaceae > Pantoea > Candidatus Pantoea floridensis. The sequence goes on along the minus strand of NZ_OCMY01000002.1, from coordinate 310,477 downwards.
TGAATGTCGTGTGGTGGCATCGTGCGGGTTATCAGTATGTTTTGATTGGACGCAATCCGGCGGAGCAGTTAAAAAAGTCGGCGCAGGCGTTAAGCCGAACGTTAATGGCGTAATGCCGATCAGTTAAGCACCGTATCAAATCACCGCACCTTTCGTAGCGGCGCAATGAATTGCGCCGCTACAAGGTGTGCGCTCGGTAATGAGGGTTTTCATGTCTTAACTAACCAGCATTAGGCTCCTCATGGCCACCTGGTTTACGCGTGCCTACCTTATAGATCGAGCTGGGTTTTCAGCAACGCAATCTCCTCGCGCCACTGCGCCTGCAACGCCGGCTTTTGATGTTTAGGCTTGCGCGCCAGATCCTCATCCAGTTTGCTTTCGACGTGCAAAAGTGCCAACAGCAGGGCATCTTCATCCAGCGCTTGAGCCGTCGCGGGACGGGCAATCGCGTCAGATTTCGCTACTGATTGCTCAGTACGCATGCGCTCGGTGACTACATCAAAATCTTGCCATTCACTCAGCCGCCGATCCTCAATCAGCCAGAAGCGATTACAGCTGTTGGCGATTAACTGACGATCGTGTGATACCAGCAGCACCGCGCCTTCGAAATGATTTAGCGCCTCCGCCAGCTCCTCTTTTCCTACCATATCCAGGTGGTTGGTTGGTTCGTCGAGCAGAAGCAGCGAATAGCGTGCCAGCGTTAATCCCACAAACAGTAAGCGCGAACGCTCTCCGCCGCTCAGTGAAGCAATTAACTGCTGATGGCGTAAATAGGGGAAACCGGCAGCGATCAGCGCCATTTTACGCTGCTCATCGTTGAGTGGCGCAAACTGGCAAAGCGCGTCGGAAAGGGTCGCATTATCTTGCAGCTGATGCAGGCTCTGATCGTAATAGCCAAGGCGCACACGCGGATGAAACAGCGCGCTGTCGGTGTGCTGATATTCACGCCACAGCTGACGCAGCAGTGACGACTTTCCCGAACCATTGCGGCCAACAATCGCCACGCGATCGCCACTTTTTACCTGCATTTCTGATAGAGAGAAGAGCGCGGACGCTCCTTCAGCAGGATGAATCATCATCTCTGGCAGCGCCAGCACGCGATTTGCGTCCAGCGCCTCGCCGTGCAGCTGAAGACGCCACAGCGAACCTTCACTCAGCGTGGTTTGCGCCTCTTTTAACCAGCCGGCACGTTTCTCCATTTGCTGTGCCTTGCGCGCCAAGCCTTCGTTATCATAGGTGCGCCCCCACATCGCCAGGCGTTTAGCGCTTTTCTCTACGCGTTCAATCTCCTTTTGCTCAGCCTGAAAGCGTTGCGCATCGGCTGCGTCTTGCTCAAGCAGCGCCTGTCGAGCCGCGCTACAGGGCAGACGGAAGAATTGCAGGCCGCGATCGCGCAGAATCCAGCTGCAATTGGTCACCCGATCAAGCAAGGTGCTGTCGTGAGAGACCAGCACAAAGCTGCCGCTCCAGCTATGCAGGAAATTTTCCAGCCACAGCAAAGTGGGAAGATCAAGATGGTTACTGGGCTCATCCAGCAGCAGCAAATCCGGCTGCAGAATCAATGCGCGCGCCAGGAGTAAGCGCATATGCTGACCGCCACTCAAGGTTTCGATACTTTGTGTTTGTTGTTGCGCGGTAAAACCCAAACTGCCAAGCAGTGCTTCCGCACGCCAGCGATCGATCTGGTGCGCTAATCGCGCCATTACGGCCTCAAGCAGCGTAGAAGAGTGCAGCGCATCTGGCAGATGTTGTTCAATGCGCGCCAGTAAACAGTGATTGGCCTGTGTTATGCAGCCGTGGCTGGCTTCCAGCTCACCACTGAGGATCTTCAACAGGGTACTTTTGCCAGTGCCGTTATCGCCCAGCAAACCAATGCGGTCGCCTTTTTTCAGGCTGAAATGAATATCGTGGAACAGGGTGCCGAAGGCGTTATCGAAGCCGATAGCCTGTGCAGATAGTAAAGTGCTCATGTGCTTACTCATAAGTTGCAGGCGTAAAAAAGCCTGACGTCATAAAAAGCTGACGACAACCCAGCAAGCCGGAGGAATTAGATTGAGAAAACTTCGCTCAGGACGGATTATCGCAGCACGAGTGCGGAAATGCCTGAACGCGGCCAATTACTATAGAAGTGTGAGTAAATAAACAATTCACACGCGGGCATAGTAATCCTCCTTAGTTATCAATAAGTGAAAAGTTGAATCGATGATAACGGGACTATAACCGCTTTTCCAGCGCCAAATGACACCCACATGAGTTTCCTGATGATAATCAAGCTGGATAGAGTCAGGAGGCTTCATCATTAAAATGTGCTAGCTATCACATTTAATGAAATTTCTTTTTGTTCCGCATGACGCTTTTGGCGTTAAAGTCCGCTTAGATGTCACGCTTTGTGACAAGATAGGTGGAAAAATTGTCGCATCAGGATGTTTAAATATATGTTCGACGCCAGAAGATTATCTAAACTTAACGCACTCGAAAGCAGCGTGCATAACTATATTATAAAGAATATTAACGCGGTTATTTATATGACAATAAGGGAGCTGGCCGATAATTCTGGTGTCTCTACGGCGACGGTTCTTCGATTCTGTAAAAAAATGGATTTCAAAGGTTACTCTGAACTTAAAGCCAGTATGAAATTGCACCTGCATAAAAACAGTACCTTACTCATACCCCATGGCGCAGAGGAGATACTGACTTTCTTTAAAAGCATCAGGAATGATGAGTTCGATGCGCTTATTGAGCATGCTGCAGAATACATTCGCAATGCAGAGCGGGTTTTCTTTGTTGGGGCAGGCAGCTCTGGCACGCTCGGAAGGTATGGTGCGCGCTTTTTCTCTAATATTGGTAAGTTCAGTAATCACATTGACGATCCCTATTATCCGGTCAGTACCGACATGGTCCAGAGTTCAGTTGCCGTCATACTCTCTGTTTCTGGCGAGACACCTGAAATTTTGAAACTCGCAAGACAGTTTGTTATCCATAAATGCAAAGTTGTTTCCATTACCAGTAACCCGAATTCAACCCTGGCGAAGCTTTCTGATTTTATTATTCCTTATCATGTTTCGCGCATTTTGATCGACAATGAATATGATATTACAACGCAGGTTCCGGTTATTTTTATTCTTGAATCTATCGGTAGAAAACTGGTGGTGAATAATGTCAGTGAGTTGTCACGTGGTGTGACATTTTTGTAATTATCGACCCGGTTTGTCATATTGTGACCACGTGACATTGCCAGGCGTATTTTCTAACATCGCCAGAGTAAGTTCGCTCCTGATGGGCTGAATTCCCTCTGGTAATGGAAAAACAAGATGGCAATAAATTATGCAGATTCTGCGAAAGAGATCGTAAGACTGATTGGTGGCGACAATAATGTGATAAGCGTCACGCATTGTGCCACACGACTGCGGTTTGTGCTTAAAGATCATTCTGAGGTCGATGTTGAATCGCTGAAACGTGTAAAAGGTGTGATTACCGCCGTTAAGGCGAGCGGGCAGATGCAGGTGATAATCGGAAATCACGTGGGTGACGCTTATCGTGAAGTTCAGAATCTGCTGAACATTGACGAAAGCGCAGCAGTAACAGCACCTAACGTCGGCATTGTCAGCCGCATTATGGATATCATCTCCAGCATATTTGCGCCTTTCCTTTATCCGCTGGCAGCCTGCGGTGTTCTGCAGGGCATCATTTCTTTGCTGACCGCATTAGGTGTGATGGACCCAGCAGGAGGAACCTATCGCATACTTAACTATGTATCCTGGACGGGCTTTACTTTCCTTCCCGTCATGGTGGCTTTTACCGCCGCAAAAAAATTCAATGTAAATCCGTTCACTGCGGTTATCTCGGCTTGTGCTCTGGTGTCGCCGGACTACCTGAATATGTTGACGGCCAATAAAATCCTCACCGCCAACTCAGCCGATCCGGCTGTGCATGCCTTAATGAAAAGCGCGGTTGAAAATCCCGCAATCTCAAAAGTGCTGGTTGAGATTGCCGGTATTCCGCTTGATGCCGCTCCGCTGACGTTCATGGGGCTACCGGTGCAGTATTTGAGTTACACCTCATCCGTTATTCCCATTATTTTGATGGTGTGGGGCATGTCTTATGTTCAGCGCTTCTTCGAACGCCTGCTTCCGATGGTGATAAGAAATCTTTTCACCCCGATGTTCTGCATCGCCATCATGGTGCCACTCACGCTTCTGGCATTCGGACCTGTCGGCAACATGATCGGTGGCGCCATCGGTGGGGTCTATAACACCCTTTATCATCTGAGTCCCGCGATCGCCGGGTTTGTGGTAGGTGCCCTGTGGATGCCGCTTGTTACCCTGGGTGTGCACTGGGGGATCACGCCAGTTACCGTCGGAAACTATGCGACATTGGGCTACGACACCTTTACCGGTCTGCAGGCCTCGGCGGTATTTGGTATGGCAGGCGCTGTGCTGGGCGTTTACCTGAAGGCCAAAGATGCTGAGCTTAAGCGTATGGCGTTGTCGGCGGGTGTTACCGCGCTGTTCGGCATTACCGAACCCGCCATCTACGGTGTGGCACTGCGCCTTAAGCGCCCGATGATTTGTGGCTGCCTGGCCGGAGCGGCGGGGGGTGTGATCGCTGGCGCTTTCAATGCGGTTTCCTGGAGCTACTGCATTCCCGGCATCGCCGTTCTGCCGGTGTTCTTCAAAGAAGGGCACATGACGCAGTTCCTCGGATTCCTGCTGTCCATCATCGTTGCATTCGTGCTGGGGATTATTTTCGCCTGGGTAGCGGGTTTCAAAGAACAGAGCCAGCCCGAAGTGACCGCAATGCCTCAACCTGGCACCCTTTGAATATATTGAGAGAATGAAATGAATAACGAATTTCCGAAAAATTTTATGTGGGGTGGCGCTGTTGCCGCACATCAGGTGGAAGGTGGTTGGGATAAAGGTGGTAAAGGGCCCAGCATTGTCGATGTACTGACGAGTGGGGCGCACGGCGTTGACCGAGTCATCACTGATGGGGTTCAGGAAGGCTACCTGTATGCGAACCATGAGGCGGCGGACTTTTATCATCGTTACCGTGAGGACGTAGCGCTGCTGGCTGAAATGGGTTTTCGCTGCTTCCGCACCTCGATTGCGTGGTCACGTATCTTTCCTCGCGGCGATGAAGCCGAGCCGAACGAAGAGGGACTGCGTTTTTACGATGCGCTATTCGATGAGCTGTTGAAATACGGCATCGAACCGGTTATCACGCTGTCCCATTTTGAAATGCCAAATTTCCTGGCAACCGAATATGGCGGCTGGAAAAATAGAAAGGTAATGGCGTTTTTTGTCCGCTTCAGCGCGGTGGTTATTCAACGCTTCCAGCACAAAGTTAAATACTGGATGACGTTTAACGAAATTAACAATCAGCGCAACTGGAAAACCCCTCTTTTCGGTTACTGTTGCTCCGGGGTTATATTCACCGATGAGCCTAATCCCGAAGAGTGCATGTATCAGGTCCTGCATCATCAGTTTGTTGCCAGTGCGCAGGTCGTGAAGCTGGGGCACGACATTAATCCTCAACTGAAAATTGGCTGCATGATCGCGATGGTGCCGTTATACCCGTTTTCTTGTCATCCTGATGACGTGATGTATGCCCAGGAAGCTATGCGGGAGCGATTTCTCTTCAGTGACGTGCATATGCGCGGCCATTATCCGGCTTATATTCTCAAGGAGTGGCAACGTAAGGGATACCATATTGCAATGGAGCCTGGCGATGAGCAGGTGCTGCGTGAAGGATGTGCCGATTATATCGGGTTAAGCTATTACATGAGTAATGCCGTCAGCAAAGAAAATGCTGGCAGCGGCACGGCACTTTCTGGGTTTGAGGGCAGCGTGCCAAACCCTCACGTTAAAGCCTCTGACTGGGGCTGGCAGATAGATCCGGTTGGCCTGCGCTATGTCCTGAATATTCTTTATGAACGTTACGAAAAACCACTTTTCATTGTTGAGAACGGCTTTGGTGCCATTGATAAATTGAATGAAAAGGGTGAAGTCAATGACGACTACCGGATTGACTATTTGCGCGCTCATATTGAACAAATGAAGAAAGCCGTAACGGAAGACGGCGTCGACCTAATGGGATATACCCCTTGGGGATGTATTGACTGCGTCTCTTTCACCACCGGGCAATACAGCAAACGCTATGGTTTTATTTACGTGAATAAAAATGACGATGGCAGCGGTGATTTTTCCCGTTCGAAGAAGAAAAGCTTTGATTGGTATCGTCGGGTTATTGCCAGCAACGGCAGCGATCTCAGTTAGCGTTTGAATAGCGATATCACTTAATGCACGTATCGTAGCGGTGCAATTTATAACGCGATAAATCGCGCCGTTACGACATGTGCAAGAGTTGAGTCACCGTGCTTCTTTTTCGGCTACCTGCAGAGCATTATGGTCTTTCTTGTTCGTTTTCCTCGGGAATTAGCGGCTCATCAATCGCGATGGACGAATTTGATTTCAGCAGCTGAATATCCAGAATCACGTAAACCATGGTGGTGATAAACAGTGAAATCACGCTGCCGATTACGCCGCTGGTGGTGAAGGTGAAATAGTTATACATCACCACCCAAGTCACGCAGATAAACAGCGCTAGCGCTACATTAATCGCCGACTGAGAATAGTTAGTGGTTCGCGCGCCCATTTCATTAATTTGCCGCGTGAGATTCGCACCGCTGTATTTTTCTAATACTTCAATACCCTGTTCCCAATTACTCAGTCGCCGCGCACCACTACGGGTAAGAAAAAGATACAGCAGCGATACAAATAAGCCGGAAAAAGCGATCAGCACTGGCACTGCCTCGAGCGCATAGGCGAGGCTTTTATGGCTGGATACCTGCGGGGTAAGGTCCAGCGTTAACGATGCGCCCAATGCGGCATAGAGAAAGACGAATAACAGCAGAAACAGCGCATTGCGCTTCCAGTCGAGGTTGGCTTCGTGGTTTTTTTGCTGGTGCGCACTGTTCAGTGCCTGCTGCATTTGCGCGGCCTGTGGCGATGCGGTCTCAATACTCTCAACAACGTCGCCTAGCAAGCGGTGAATAAATGGCTGATCGGCCGGTTCAATAGTAATACGCATAAATTTCTCGGTGTCGTAACGATCAAAGGCGTCAGTGTAACGTAATTCCCCCGTGACGCGCAGAATCTGCGAGTAAGCGCGCAAATTTTCATCTGTATTCCGGCTTGTATTGCACATCATTCATACAATTACTGTGCGGTTATTATTGACCGTGCAAATGACGACGGAGTAAATCGCTATGTCGTACGTTGATGGTTTTGTTGTAGCGGTACAGGAGGCGAATAAGGAAGATTATCGAGCCATGGCGGCCAAGGCCGCGCCGCTGTTTAAAGAGTTTGGCGCCACGCGTATCGTTGAGTGCTGGGCTGATGATGTTCCCGTGGGTACGCAGACGGATTTTTATCGCGCGGTAAAAGCCGAAGAGGGAGAAACGGTGGTATTTAGCTGGATTGAGTATACGTCGAAAGAGGTTCGCGATGCAGCGAATGCCAAAATGATGTCCGATCCGCGCATGAAAGAGCTGGGTGATAATATGCCTTTCGATGGCAAACGCATGATTTACGGCGGATTCGCGATATTATTGGAGGAGTAGCTGTCAGGTGCGCATAAATGCGCACCCTACGAAAACCCAGCTTAATCAACGCAGGGGCGCCATTAATAACATAATGCCGATCGGTGAAGTGCCGCATCAAATCACCGCACCTTGTAGCGGCGCGATTTATCGTGCAATGCGTGCGCAACCTGTTGCGTTGATTGGCGATAGCGGATTATTCGGGTAACGTGGAATGCTTATCTACGTACCTATAATAAATTACCGCGCGTTAAGCTGCAGGAGAGTCAGGCCATGACCATTAATTCCAACCTCGTCGGTGTTATTAGCGATGAACTCATCAATCCGAATAGTATAAAACTGCTGAATGAGGTGACGCGTCAGCTCAATGAGCGCGGCTTCATCACTCTCCTGCTGAATGTGACTTCACGCGAAACCTATCAAACTACCTTGCGTAATCTGGTGCAGCTCAACATTAGCGGATTGGTATTTCTGACATCGCTGTTTGACGATGAACTCAGCGTGGCGACGGATATTCTGCCGCAGGTCGCGACTGTGCACCTCAGCCCAAGCGTCAGTGCAAATGCCAATGTGGTGGTTGCCGATGGTTATGACGCAGGCGCAGAGATGGGATTACTGCTGCTAGCGCAAGGTCATCAACGGTTTGGTTTTATGCATAGCCAGCAAAACACGGCGCCCGTTTGCCAGATGGCGGGATTTGTCGCGAGTTTGCAGCTCGAGCAGAAAGCGCTGAACCTTCAGCTTTACGCAGGCGGTAATGCGCGCGAACGGGCTTATGAGGCTATGATGGCGTATCTAAAGAAAACGCGCGCCGCCGAGCGCATTAATGCCCTCTTTTGTGAGAGCGATGTGCTGGCCTTTGGTGCCTTACAGGCAGTGCGCGATTTTGGCCAGGGGGCACATGTCGCAGTGGTTGGTTTTGATGATGTTGATGAAGCGCGAGCCTCCACCTGGCATCTCACCAGCTGGGCGCAACGGCGTGATTTGCTGGTGGCCGAAGCGCTCAATCGCTTACTTGAAAACCGCGTTGATACCAGTGGCTCGTGGCAGCAAGGCGAACTTCAGGTACGTCACTCGCATCAGGGCAAACCTGTGCCGGGCGAGATGTCGCAGTGTGGGTGTGCGATTCGCCACTGATAATTAAGATTTGAGTGCTGGAGGTAAGATTTGATGCTGTGGCTTATCGCCAAATATGCCATTACGGCGGGCATGGTGGTGCTGATATCTGAAGTGGCAAAACGTAGCGATCGCCTCGGCGGATTAATTGCCGCGCTGCCGTTGGTGACGGTATTGGTGCTGATTTGGATGAAGCTGGAAGGGCAGAGCCAGGCCAAAATAGCCAGTCACGCGTGGTATACCTTTTGGTATGTGGTACCTACATTGCCAATGTTTGTGGCCTTTCCCTTTCTCTATCAACGCTGGGGATTTTGGCCGACATTACTGGCGAGCTGCGCACTCACCATTCTGTTATTTCTGCTCTGGGCAACGCTATTAAAACGCTTTGGTATTGCGCTAATGTGAATGCGGTTAAGTGCGCGTGAACGCACCGATACTAATGCTTGGTATCGTCACTGGCGTCACGGTTACGAAAAATATGCGTAACATTATCCGTGCTTTTAAGGGCCACGCCAGCGGCTTGAGGTGTTTCGATATGGTTCATGACTTCAGTCATTGCACGGCTAAACGCTTGTTGGCGCGCAGAATCATATTCGAGCGCAGCCATTTTACGCAATTTTTCGAGCAGGGCGCGTGATGAAATCGGCCCAGATTTTTTCAGCAGCTGTAAAATTGCATCGCCCATGATGATATCAGTGAGTCGTTCTTCATCACTTCTGTACATAAATACTCTCTAATTACTGCTGTAAAGCATCGTGGATTCAGTGTTATGCAAACGCGAAAGACATAAAACCACGTGGATAATTTTCAAGCCGATAAAGGAGATTTTCACGCTTCGCGTTCTACTGAGAACATCAGTCCAATCAATTGCTGATAGTGAATTTCCTCTTCCGTTCCGCGCGCCTGCTCCATGCGGCAGAGCAATTTGGTGCAAAGCGATTTGCGACTGAGCGTACGTCCGGAACGCAAAATTTCAACCACGAGTTGGCCGAGCGTTTCCTGCTGTGAAGGTAAAGACGCTTCATTAAAGTAACGTGCGATGGCGTCTGAAGCTGCTGAGTAATTACGATCCTGGCGCATGGTTCATCCCTCGAGGTTAACGTGGCTAAAAGCCCATTAAACTTATACAAATAAAATTAATCTGTACAGGAATATGACGAATCCCCGAGGCGCCATTTTAGCCAAAAGTGCTAATTTATTGTTAACAATAACTTAAGAGAAAACATGATTTGAGCGTTGCCCTGTCTCAAATCATGCGGCCTTAAGCTCCTCAACCGTCTGTCGAACGCGTGATCGCTTCCCAGCGATCGATCTCCTCGCTATATGAATGCAGTTTTTCCCGCACTAATCTGAGTGCGTCACTGCCTAGCAGCAAATGCGCTGGCGGGTCGCGGCTTTCAATCACGTCCAGCATGGCGCGTGCGGCTTTAATAGGATCGCCCAACTGCTTGCCGCTTTTCTCTTCACGCGCCTGGCGAATAGGATCAAACAGCGCATCATAATCCGGAATGCTGCGCGCGCTACGTACCATAGAACGACCGGCCCAATCGGTACGGAATGAACCGGGCGCCACGGCGGTGACATGGATATTGAACGTTGCCAGTTCTTTACTTAAGGTTTCCGATATTCCTTCCAGCGCGAATTTACTGCCGCAGTAATAGCTGATGCCCGGCATAGTGATAAAGCCGCCCATCGAGGTGATATTAATGATATGACCACGGCGACGCTGACGCATAAAAGGCAGCACCGCTTTTATCATCGCCACTGCACCAAATACGTTAACGTCAAATTGTTGGCGCATCTCATCCAGCGATGACTCTTCCATAACGCCTTCATGGCCGTATCCCGCATTATTCACTAGCACGTCTATCGGACCAATTTGCGCCTCAATATCTGCAATCACGTCATCTATCGCCGCGAAATGGGTAACATCCAGCAGATAGGCGAAAGCATTTTTGCTCTCTAATGCTTCAAATGCCGCTTTCGCGGTGGCATTGCGAACCGTACCAACCACGCGATAGCCCCTTTCTAACGCGACCTGAGCCAGTGCGCGACCAAATCCGCTGCTCACGCCGGTAATTAATAACGTTTTTACGTTGGACATTTGTTGACTTCCTGAATGAATGGAAGGTGCATAATATTCTCATTGCATGCTAAGTTTAAGGCCGGATATTGTTGTTATATTGCCTAAAATTATGAGTTCAATTTTTCGATGATGAATGAAACGTTACAAAATCAGACGGTGGAATTGCTGAAAGCTTTAGCGCCACAGGAGGGCTATAACCTCACCGCACTGGCCGATGTGCGCATCCTGCGTTCCGATCGCCCGCTAGCACGCACGCCTGTTCTCTACGATCCGGGTATCGTGATTGTTTGTCAGGGTTCGAAACGTGGCTTCTTTGGCGATCGCGTCTATTTGTACGACGAGCAGCACTATTTGGCGGTCTCGGTTCCCGTGCCTTTTACAATGGAAACCGCCGCGTCGGCAGAACATCCGCTGCTGGCCATTTATATGCATCTGGACTTCAACGTCGTGACCGAACTGATGTTGCAGCTGGAGCAGCAGGAGGTGGGGTTTGAGGTTAAAGCGGCGCAGAGCATGATGTCGAGTCCAATGGATGAAACGCTGCGGGAAACGGTGCTACGTTTTCTTACTGCGCTAAACCACCCGCTGGATGCAAAGATACTCGGCCCCTCGCTGGTGCGCGAGCTCTATTATCGCGTACTGACCGGCGCTCAGGGCAGTGCGCTGCGATCGGCTCTGACATTGCAGGGGCGATTTGGCAAGGTGGGGAAAGCGCTAAGCCACATTCATGCCTACTATGCGCAGCCGTTAACGCTGGGTCAGCTGGCGGCGGTAGCGGGAATGAGCGTGCCCACCTTTCACACGCATTTTAAAAACATTACCAATCAGCCACCTATGCAATATGTTAAATCTGTCCGTCTGCATCAGGCTCGCATGCTGATGGTTCGCAGAGAGATGACCGCAGCGGCAGCGAGTCATGCTGTCGGTTATGAAAGCGCTTCACAGTTTAATCGCGAGTTTAAACGTTTGTTTGGTTTACCCCCTGCAGAAGAGATTAAACGCATGCAGCGTAACTTTGCAGTGCCGCCTGCGCATCAGGCATCGGTGTTTGTATCATCGCATTAAAGCCGCGTATGCTATAAATGATAACCATTATCATTTTTACGTGAGGCAAATGTGCAAACACCATTGGGAAAGGAATTAACCGCTGATTGTTGCATCGTCGGCGGAGGGCCAGCGGGTCTAATGCTTAGCTATTTGCTGGCGCGTGCGGGATTAAAGGTGGTTGTTATTGAGAAACATCCTGATTTCCTGCGCGATTTTCGTGGTGATACGATTCACCCTTCCACGTTAGAAATTATGCACCAGCTTGGGCTGTTGGATGAGCTGTTGGCATTGCCGCATCAGCGCGCCGAGAAACTCCAGGCGGAAGTGGCGGGACAAGAGGTCACGATGGCTGATTTCTCTCGTTTACCGGTCCAGTGCCGCTTTATCGCCTTCATGCCACAATGGGACTTCCTTAATTTCCTTGCGGATAAAGCCGCTCAGTTCCCCGGCTTTACGCTACTGCAATCCACCGCTTTTGATGACTTTCTGTATGAGAAAGGGGAAATAAGTGGCGTGCAGGCGTTACAGGGTAACGAAAAGTGGGTCGTTCGGACTTCTCTGGTGATCGGTGCAGACGGCCGCAATTCACAAGTAAAAGCGCAAGCGGGGTTAACCGGCAAAAGCTTCGGTGCGCCGCGTGATGTGTTGTGGTTCCGCCTGGATAAACAGCCTGATGATCCTGAGTGGGGTATGGGGCACAAAGGGCCGAAGCAAAACTTCATCGTCATCGATCGGGGGGATTATTGGCAGTGCGGTTACACTATTCAAAAGGGGCAATTTGAAGCGCTGAAAGCGGCAGGATTAGAGGTGTTGATCAACGCTATTGCGCAGGTTGCCCCTTTCAGCGCTGCACGCATGGCAGAAGTGGATGAGTGGGAAAAGCTCAAGCTATTGTCTATTCGTATTGACCGTCTCGATCGCTGGATGAAACCGGGCGTGCTGTGCATCGGCGATGCCGCGCATGCGATGTCACCGATTGGCGGTGTTGGGGTGAATCTGGCGATTCAGGATGCTGTCGCGACCGCCAACATGCTGACCAGGCCCTTGCTAAAGGGCAATGTCACGTTGCGCGATCTGCAGAAAGTGCAGAAGCGTCGTCAATTTCCCACCGTCGCCACTCAGTTTCTACAAATCAAGATGAGCGGCGGCAAGCGTAAACGCACTACGCCGAGTAAAGTGCCGCAACTTATCAGCCGCTTTCCCTTCCTGCGCCATCTTTTTGGGCGACTGATTGGATTAGGATTCCGCACAGAAAAGCCGCAGCATCTCTGACTTAAGGCTCGTTAGTTAAGCGTGAATCGGTCACCATGAATGGTGAACCAGCGTAGGTATAGCCGGGTTTTCGTAGGATGCGCATTCATGCGCACCTGCATAAACAGGCATTTTTTTGCTTAACCGATCGGCATTCCAGCATCTCTGACTCGGTTTAAGCCAAAAAAATGCCCGCTAAGCGGGCCGGGTAAACGTTACCAATTTGGAAATTCTCGTTGCAACGCATTGCTGTGTGTTGCGTCACTATATTAGCAACGTGTCGCTTGTAGTACAGGAAATGATCAACGAGTTAATTTTGTTGAATGGATAAGCATTATGGTTTCACTGCACGTGTTGACCACCAACACAGTAGAGAACCGAAGCTCACCATGGCGGTGCCTTGCCAAAAGGACGTCGTCAAATGTGAGCGAAGAATAAAGGCGGCAAGGAGCGAAGAGATTATTGGGATGAAATAGGATGCGGCAGCCAGCACGGTGACGTTACCGTGCAAAATCCCCACGTTCCACGCGGCGTAGCCAAAGCCCATCGCGACAGCGGCCAAAGCCAAACTGCTCCATGCCGCCACGGATAAGTGAAACGGAGGTTGGGGGGAAAGCAGGAATTTCAGCCAAAGCGTCAATGCGGTTAAAATAAAAAACAGCGTTATGCCATTGCTGCCATCAGCAATTTTCCTGGTTACAACACAATAAACTGCCCAAATAACCGCGCCGCTAAAGGCAAGGCCGTAGCTCAAAGGATTATCCATTACGTTGCGGGTTATTTCGCTGAATGAAAAACCCTGGTCACCGCCGAGCACGCGGCAAATCCCCGCCACGGCCAGCAACACACCGGGAATAATCAGCGGGCTGGTTTTTTGGCGATTGACGATGACCGCTAATACGATTGTCATACTCGGCCATAAATAATTGACCATGCCGACCTCAATCGCCTGCCGACCGCTGTGAGTAAAGCCTAACGAGAGTGACAAGCAGAGTTCATAACAAACAAAGAGCACGCTGCCGAAGAGTAAATAACGGCGTGGAAAGCGGCGTAAGGTGGGCAATCCGACGCTAAACAGCAGCACAACTGCGCTCGCGCTGTAGATGAGCGCGGCACCGCCAACCGGTCCAAAACCTTCACTGACGGTTTTAATCAGTCCTACGATGGTGCTCCAGAGTAAAATGGCAATCAAACCAATTAGTGTGGCTCTTTTTTGCGGCATGGCCCGCTACCTTAATGAGCTATATCGGGCCAAAATCCTATCAAATCATGTTCTGTTTGTATTGCTTACCACTTCATTTCGCCGGTATTCACTTTGGCACTGAGCTCCAGCGAACTCTCATCGGGTAAATGAGGATAGGACGCTTTCATGGCCGCGATCACAGGCGCTGCTTGCTTATGCTGCTGCAACGTGTGCTCAAACGTTTGTAAATAGTGGGACGTAAAGGTGATCGCCGCATCTCCAGCAGGGCGAGTACCGAGGTAATGCCCAGGAATGACCACCTTCGGCTGCAGTTTTTGCATTTCGCTCAGGACACTGCGCCATTGCTGACGAATGGCTGGTGTTTGCGTATCGGCAGTCCACACATGAATGCCTGCCGCCACGCCGGTGCCGCCCAAAATCGCTTTATTGGCCGGGATCCATACATAAGCGGCGTAATCATGGGGGTGACGCAGTTCCAGCGTTTCGCCATCGACGTTAAAGCGGGTGGCGTCGGTCACCTGTGGCACATACAACTGCTTGGGTGCACCGTCTTTCATTAGTGGCCCCCAATACGCCAGCTTGGCTGCTTTGGTGGCTTCAATATGCGTTACCACATCGGCTGACGCCACAATCTTCACCTGCGGGAACGCTTTTACGATCGGTTCAAGTCCAAAGTAAAAGTCAGGATCGCCGGAAGTGATGACAATTTGCGTAAGCTTTTTGCCGCTGGCTTTAATCATCTGCACCAGTTTTTCACCGTCTTTAACGCTGAATTGGGCATCAAACAGCATGGCTTCATGCGGGCCAGAAACCAGTGTGGAAGAGACCGGGAAAATACCCTTTTCTTGCGGGTTATAAACTTCTAACTGCAACGGCGCGGCAACAGCAGGCAGGGCGCTTAACGCCAGGGCCAGCGACAGTATTTTCATTTTCATCACGTTATCCTTTATCTGGCAATGTGCCGTATTCAGGACGCTATTGTAGAGAAATCAGCGGCTGCCAGAATTCCCGAAAATGGATATGATCAGTTTCGTAAAACGATCAAATGGAGCCAATATGGATAGAGTGACGGCAGCTACGGTATTTAACCGAATTTGCGAACTGGGCAGCCTAAGCGCAGCTGCACGTGCGCTGGATATCTCGCGGCCGATGGTGAGTCGCTATCTTGAGGAGATGGAGAAATGGGCTGGTGCACGCTTGCTGCACCGTTCATCGCGTAAGCTGACTATTACGCCCAGCGGTGAAAAGATCCTCGAAAAAACCCGGGCGCTGGCCAGGTTAGCTGAAGATATCACTGGCCAGGAGGCAGATGGCCAGCCGCAAGGCACGCTGCGAGTCGCCTGTGCGCACTCTACCGCCACGCATATTCTGGGTCCGATGATTCCAGGATTTCTGGCGCGTTATCCGGCGGTGCGCATAGAGCTGGAAATTAACAACCAGCCGGTGAGCCTGATTGGCGAACGCATTGATGTTGCGGTGCGTATTACTGACGATCCCGAACCGGGCGCGATTGCCCGGCGCTTAGGCGAATGTATTTCGGTGGTGTGTGCAGCTCCGGATTATCTGCAAGCCCGCGGTACACCGCAAACGCCGGATGATTTGGCCCAGCATAATTGCCTGCATTACAGCCGTTTTGCCGGACAGCGTTGGCAGTTCTACGATACACAGGGCGAAATCATTTCTACAGAGGTAAACGGTAATTTCAGCGCTGGGATCTCTTCGGTACTGTGTGACGCAGCAATCGCTGGCTGCGGTTTGGCGATGGTGCCGGAAATGGAAGCGCGGCAGGGGATCGACAGCGGACAACTTCAAACCGTGATGCCCCATTATCAGCCAAAGACGTTGGCGATCTACGGACTGTATATGTCGCGCGATAGGCAACCCGCAGCGCTGCGTGCCTTTCTTGATGCGGTGAAATTGGCGATAAATGTTGGATAAGCATTCGACACACTATGAAACGACGGTAAATAGTCTACCAATCATTAACTTATAAATTATTGGTCGCTATTTAAAGTGGCATTTTCAGCCTGAAATCGCCAGGGTGTGATGGAATTTTGCTCAGCGTCGGCCGCAATAAAATGATGGCACCTGGCCCGTTACGCGGCGAAACATGGTGGAAAATGATGAGCTGCTGTCATAGCCGAGGGACAGCGCAACCTCGTTAACTGATTTCCCCGCCACCAGCAACGCAAGTGCCGTGACCACACAGGCGCGCTGTCGCCAGGCGGAAAATGACAATCCGGTTTGCTGCAGAAATTGGCGGCGAAAGGTACTCGGGCTCATAAACAGCGCTTTGGCCCAGCGATCGGCTGCATCATGAATGGTCGGCGCCTGCAGGAAAATCTGACACTGTGCCAGCAATGCCGGATGCTGGGGCAAAGGGATATCAAATTCGCGTGCCGGCATCGACGCCAGCTCCAGTAGCAGTAACTTTATCAAGGCTCGATCGCGTTCGCTCGCATATAACGCTGGTAAATCAACAGCTTCAATCAACAGCTGGCGCAGCAAGGGTGACACGCTGATCACGCTGCAGCGATCGATATGACGTAGCGATGCTGCACAGTGCGGTTCAATGTAAATGCTACGCGTTGCAACTCCCTCAAACCTTACGCTGTGCGCGGTATGAGGGGGAATCCACACGGCATGCTGAGGCGGCACCACCCATTCTCCTGATTGGGTGGTGACGTGCATCAATCCCGTCGCGCCATATAACAGCTGTGCACGACGATGGCGATGTTCTGGCAGCACAAATCCTTGCGCATAGTGGTTACCGAGCGCAACCACCTCGCGATCCAAATGATCGTATTGATCGATATGACTGTTGCGCATTTCACACACCCGCCAGGATTGACCGGTTTGCAAGAGTAATCGAGCGCTGCACAAATGGGAAGCGGGCAGTTTACTGCGTAAGCTGCGAAGCTCTTTTGCGATGCAGGGAAACAAGATGAGCGATTTGTTGATTATTGCGCTGGCGGGGTTTACCACCGGCATCACCACGGTGTTGTTTGGTTTCGGCGGTGGTTTTGTGGTGGTGCCTTTTGTCTATCAGCTGTTGATGCAGCAGCCCCCGCTGGCTGCCAATGCGATGCACATCGCGGTGGCGACCTCCACGGCAGTAATGATTTTTAATGCCGGCTGGGCCAGCTACCAAAACTGGCAGGCAGGCAAACTGAATAAAACCACGCTATTACCGCTGTTATGGTTTATTGCTTTGGGGGCGGTAATCGGTTCATGGCTAGCCGGGCAGATAAGCGATAGCGGAATACGTCGACTCTTTATGGTTTACATGGTGGTGACCATCGGCGACTGCCTGCTGCGTAAAGGTTTTTTTCGACGTACGGAACCGCGCGCGTTATCACATCGCACCACCATTGCGGGAGGGAGCATCATTGGCATTATAGCGGCAATGTTGGGCGTCGGTGGCAGCGTAATGACCGTGCCGCTATTGCGCCGACACGGCAACGCGATGCGCGACTGCGTTAACGCAGCCAATCCGCTGTCATTACCGGTCGCCGTTTGTGGCACCCTCACTTACGCCATCAGCGGCTGGCAGCATATTCCCGCCAGCGGCTATCTGGGTTTTATCAATCTGAAAATTTTGCTGCTACTGGTGATCGCTGGTTTCATGGGGATTCTGTTTGCACGGCGATGCATCCCGGCGGTGGCGGATATATGGCATGCGCGCGTTTATGTACTGCTTTTGTGCGCGGTGCTGGTAGCCATAGCCATTTAAACGCGTTAGATAGGACAGCGATGATAGTCCGCAACTTTCACGATCGTTAAGCCAATTTTAAGCTTCGACGCGTACAGTGCCTTCACAGTTACAACCATCAGTAAACGAAGTCAGGATAGAAGGGTGGCAACAGAACTCCTGTTAAACACCCGCGTCTACAGAGCGTACTGAGCTATGAATTAAGCGCTGGAGTGTTTCTTTGTTGCGATTACTGTTTCTTCTGATGGGTGGATCAGCATTGCGGTCCGGCTGGGCTTATCTCGCTGGCCTGGGTGTGCTCTGTATTGTCGCGAGTGGTGGCATCGTCATTGATTTAATGCAGCATGGACGCGTCTCTTTTCCGCTGCACGCATTAGGTCTGTTCCTGACCGTGGAAGGCATAGCCGAAGCGTTACGCGCTATTTATGCGCCCGCTGGCATTGCCTGGCCGTCACTGGTGAAATCCGCAGTGCTGATGCTGCTCGGTGTAGCGGTGTTCTTGGTGCCGCAAGAGAGCGGTGTCTGTATTTCGCTAGCCTTTGCCGCCGCCTTTTTACTGGATGGTGGTTTTCGCATCATCTCGTGTTGCCTGATGCGCTGTCGTCGCTGGACGCGCAAGTTGACGCTGGGCTGTGCCGAGATGCTGTTTAGCGTATTGATTGCTATGGATTGGCCGCTCTCACCACACGTCATTGTGCCCGTGTGTTTTGCGCTTTTGCTGACGGGATGGGGAATCAATTTGCTGTTTATGGCGACGCAAATTCATGCCTTACCCGCCAACACCAGCGTGACCGCATTGCCGATCTTCACGCGTAAAGGGTTGCGTGCGCCTCACGGCTTGGGATACGTGCATCCCCCTTTGAACCACCAACCGGTGAGTGTTCCGTTGAACATCTATATCTGGACGCCAATGGGGTCGGGTGAAGTAGCAGGACGTCGACCCTGGTTTGACCGATGGGTTGCTGCAATTGACCATCGTGGTGAGGTCTCCACCGGGCATACCTCGCTGGAAATGGGCGATGAGATATATATTAGCCTCTATCCTGCTGATGATGTTTCACGTACTTTTACTGGATTTATCAAAACGTTGCGTGCGAAGGAGGAGTTTGATGTGGAAGGTTTTCTGCTGCCGTCGCTGGAGAAAGAGATCAAAGCATGGTGCCGCCCTGACAAACGTTTAACGCTCGCGCACTACAATCAGGCAGCGCTGCGCAATTTCTGGCTCAGCAACGCGGCTGACACGCGTTATAACCTCACTTCACGCAACTGCTCAACCAGTGTAATCCAGGCGCTGGATGTGGCTACCGAAGGTTTGCTCGGGGAACGAGGATTGAAAGGCCTTTGGGTACTATTTAATCCCGATTTTTGGCTATTAAGCCTGGTACGCAGCCGTGCCGAAGGTATGACCTGGACGCCAGGCTTAGTGATGGATTACAGCATCCTGCTGCGCCGCGTGTTGCAGCCGGGAAATCGTTATAGCGCCTGCAGAAGGGCAGCAAACGGGTTGCGCAACGAATTACACAGCGTGCTGAGCAATAAAAACTCGGCCACCGATCCTTAACGCGCTAATTGAAAGCCGTGCTGCTGCAAGATGCGTTGCGCCATCCCGGACATAATAAACTGAGCAAAAGGCTGCGCTGCGGGTGAGCAACATGCCCAGCCATATTCAGCTTGTACGTTATAAGGCTCAGGAATATCAAACACCTGTAGCCCTGTGCAGCGGCGCAGGCGTGGTGCATAACTGACGTAGCCAATAAAGGTGTCAGCATAATGATGTTCAATCAGCCATTGGGCGGCCAGTTCACCGGCTGGCAAGGCTAAACTCTCCGCTCCACCAACCAGGGGGCGCGCTTTCCGCCTTATTCTCTCACCTAATCCATGATGAAGCCGTTCGATATTATCAAAAAGCTGCCAGGTGTAATCGCCAGAGGGATCGCAATGCGGCGTTGAGGTCGCCAATCGTAAATCATTCCGACGCAGCAGTGCTAACCAGTCATCACCCTGCGTGACAACGTCACGATTGACCGTCAGGCAAAGCGCATTCGCTGCAAATATGCCCACGGCGCAAGCCCGTCCCTGAGCCAATAACCGTTGTGGGTGCAACATATTGGCGGAGGCAAAAAAGTCACAGTGTTCACCCGCTTCAATGCGCTGACGCAGCAGTCCCGCCGGGGCAAAATCAGTGGTCATCGCGAGGCCGGTGAGAGAGGTGAAATGTTTCTCTAGATCCGGCCAGACCGCCCGCAGGCTACCGGCTGCCAGAATTTGCAGCGTTGTCATGATAATGTGTCCGGTAGAAGCGCTGATACCAGTGGTCAGCCTGCTGCTGCATGTCGATATCGTGGAATTTTTGCGGATAGAGTTTTTTCGCCATCCACAACTCGCCTAAACCCATCGCTTCTGGCATCGGATAGCCCCACGCCTTGGCGTATTCCGGCATAAGCCACACTTGATGATTTTTCACTGCGTCAATGGTTTGCCAGCGTGGGTCATGCTCGATCGTCTGCACCACCTGTGGATAGCGGTCCTGCACGAAAATTACCTGCGGATCCCACGCCACAACCTGCTCCATGCTGACCTGTTTGAAACCTTGCACAGTGGCAGCAGCGACATTGAATGCCCCCGCATGCGCCATCATCAGGCCGGTATATTTACCCGAGCCGTAAGTGGTGAGGTCAGGGTTCGCCATATAGGCACGTACGCGCTGCTGTTCAGGAATATTTTTTAGACGATCGCTCACCATCTTACGCCCGGCGAAAGCGGCATCAATCAACGCCTGCGCCTGCTCAGGCCTGTTTACCACATCGCCAATCAGCGTAATACCTTCTTTAATGCCGCGCTCGTAAGCCTGATCTTCATTTTGCATGGTGGGATTGATTTTGCCTTGCTGGCCCGCGTCGTCGTGCCGAAGCGAAATCGCCAACACTGGAATCCCGAGGGCGGAGATCTGGTCGATCATCTCCTTCGGCGCATAGTTAGTGACAAACACCACCTGCGGATGCAGCGCCACCAGCTGTTCGAGATCAACGTGAGTCAAGTCACCCAACATCGCTTTATGGGTTAACTCCGGTACCAGTTGGGCATAGCTATCGCCTAACTGCTGTTTCCAGTTCGCCAGAATACCAACAATTTTATCCGTCGCATTCAGCTGCACGAGTAGATTTAAGGTTTGATGTTGCAATACCACTACGCGATCGACCTCATCCGGGATAGTCACCTGGCGACCTATCTGATCGGTTACCACGCGGCTGGCATAGCTGTGAAGAGAGGTAAAAGTAAGTAAGCCGGCGAGAATCAGCCGGCCGTAGGTCATCTTCATAAAAGCTCCTTGCTTCGTTATGCAAGGGATTATATAGCGATTGGCGGGGCCGGGATATGAAAGTTTACGGAATGATGCGTGCTGCACGTAGCTGAGCAAATAGGCTAATGAACATCTCATCTGTCGCCTGAAAAGCAGTGAAGCCCGCGCGGCGCAGCTTACTGCCATCGCCAAACATGTCGTAATCCCAGCTAAAGACAAAATCGGCAAAGTGGCCATCATTTAATCGTAAGATATCTGGTTCGCTGAGCTGATGTTGTTCAGCGATGCGGCGCCAGAGATCGCGGTAATCATGAAACAATTGATGAAACGATAACTTCACTGCGGGCGCGGTTTCCAGTTCAAACCAGCGAGCAATAGCAGGCCAGAGTTCGCTCCAGCGCCATAAATCACCGTTATTCACATTGAAGGCCTGATTATGTGCAGCGGGCGCGTCGGCAGCCCACAGCGTGGCCTGAGCGAGCAGTTCGGCATCAGTATGACCCACCATGCTATGCCAGGTTTGTAACGATCCGGGAAAGCGCAACGGCAAACGTTGAGATTTACACAGCGAAGCGTAGATCGCGATGCTCAATGCCAGATTCATGGCATTACCCGGCACCGGGCTGCCTACCACGCCCGGGCGCAGAGCATGCCAGTGCCAGGATTTACCACGTTGAAAATCGCTCAGCCAGCGAAGCTGTTCCGCATTAAATTCTGCGCCCGCCACGCCAGCATCGCTTTCACGCGCGGGGGTTTTGAAGGGGCCCAAATGTGCACCGTAAACTTTATAACCCTGCATCAAACTGACGCTGCGTAGCGGCGCGATGTTCTCCATATTACTGACCAGATTACGCAGCATAGTGACATTAGGCTCAACCATTTCCCGCCAGCTTGCTGCATTCAGCCAGGCGCTATAGAAAATATGCGTAACCTGGTTAAGCGGTGCCAATGCCTGCGCGCTCTGTTGCGCATCCAGCAAATTTGCATTGATCAGCGGAATATCATCACTGTGTGCTGCTGGCTGGCGTGTAAGACCAATGACTTGCCACTGCTGTTCGCGTAGCGTTTTTATCAATTGGCTGCCGACGATACCGGTTGCTCCGGCCACCAGCGCGACCTTTTTACCCTGTGTTTGTGCCATTTTGCTTCTCCTGAATACAAGACAACCACAGTGTTATCTATTATTTTAAAAGCTTATATCCCACAAATCCGATGAAACTTATTAAAAAAATCACTAAATGAATAATAAGCTCAATGCTATCAATACTTTTGTGCGGGTTGCTGAGGCGGGTTCCTTTTCTGCCGCGGCGCGACAGACCGGAATGAAACAATCGGCCGTTAGCCAGCAAATCGCCGCGTTAGAAGAAGAACTCGGTGTGGTATTGCTGCATCGCACTACGCGTGCCATGGCATTAACCGAGCAGGGCGAGCGCTATTTACAGCAGATGCGGCCACTGCTTGCTGCAATGCAGGAGGCGGAAAGCCAGCTGCGTTCGCAGCAGTTGGCACTGCAGGGCAACGTGCATATCCAGCTGCCCAGCGGATTAGGCCAGTTGTTTTTGCCGCACTTGCTGGCCTTACAGCAGCGGCATCCACAACTACACCTCACGATTGCGCTAGACGATCGCATTGCAGAACTGGTGAGTGAAGGTGTTGACGTTGCCCTGCGTTTGAGTGAAACACCACCCGACAGGTTTGCCGCGCGAGTGCTAGCACGCATTGAAACGCCGCTTTTCGCTGCGCCAGAGCGGGTGCGGGAAACCCCGATTACCACCCTGGCGCAGCTTGCCTCTCATCCCCACGTTCGCTTTAGCGCAATTCCTAAAGACGCGCCGCTGCGTCTGATTTCCGATTCCAAAGCGGTGACGCTGGCGGTGGATACCGTGTTCCGTGCCAATAGCAGTGAGGGATTATTGCAGGCGCTTCAAGCGAACATTGGTGTTGGTGGCATGCAGTTACCGCTGGTAGCCAAAGCGTTAAAAGCCGGTTCGCTGAGACGAATTGTGCCGGAATATCGGTTACCTGACAGATTTCTGTATGCGGTATTTCCCGACGCGCGCTTTATCCCCCTGAGAGTCCGACACATTGTTGAGCTGATCGAACAGGTGCTATCTGAGTTAATACAGGTAGCAGATCAGTCATAACACGGCGAACGCCATAATGGCGCATCTCTGCGCCATTATCGTGCTTTTATCCTTTCGCTTTGCTGCTTAAAGATGCATAAGTATTCGATCTTGTATCCAAGTCCGTATCCCATCTGGCTTTGCTTCACGCCTCGCGCTTTCTGGAAAGTATTGGCACGTAATCTGCACTATCCCCGATAAGTTCTACATCGGGAGTATTCACATGTTTGATGTACTGTTGGATGAGGATGCCACCACGCTCGCGGCATTAGTTCATCGCGGCGAGCTTTCGGCGCGTGAGCTGACGCAAGCAGCTATTGATCGCATGGAACAGCGCGAGCCGCTCATTAAGGCGTTTTGCACCGCAACGCCAGAGTTGGCGCTGCAGCAGGCGACGGCGATTGACGCCAGGCGCAGGCGCGGCGAAACGTTGGGTGCGCTGGCCGGCGTGCCGCTGGCGGTGAAAGATCTGATCTGTACCGCTGGGGTAAAAACCACTTCCGGATCTGCGGCCTATGCCGACTTTGTTCCGCAAGAGGATGACATCACCGTGGAACGCCTGCTGGCCGCTGATGCGGTGCTGCTGGGTAAAACCACGGCGCCAGAATTCGGCTACAGCGGGGTTGGGCACAATCCGCTGTTTCCATCACCACGCAATCCGTGGGATCTCAGTAAAACGCCGGGCGGTTCAAGTGCCGGTTCCGGAGCGGCGCTGGCAGCGCGCTTATGTCCCATGGCGTTAGGCAGCGACGGCGGCGGTTCGGTGCGCATTCCCGCTGCGCACTGTGGCGTGTACGGGCTGAAAGCGTCGATGGGGCGCGTGCCGCTGTGGCCAGGCTGTCGTGATGAGCGTTATCCCGGCGTCTCCAGCTGGGAATCGCTGGAGCATATTGGGCCAATGACGCGTACCGTGCGTGACAGCGCGCTCATGATGTCGGTGATGGCGGGACCGGATATGCGCGATCGCCACTCCATTCCCTGTAATGACGTCGACTGGCTGACGGCGCTGAATAAACCGCTGGAGGGCCTGCGCATCGCCTTTAGCGCTGATTTTGGCTATATCACCGTCGATCCCGAGGTGCGTGACGTTGTCACTCAGGCGGCGCGACGCTTTGCTCGTGAACTGGGCGCTGAATTGGAAGAGGTCGATCCGGGTATCGCCGACGAAAGTGCCACCTTTGCTGCGCTGGTGGCATTTGAAAGCGATTTGGCGGGCATGCGTCAGATGCAAACAGCGCTCGGTTCGCGGATGTCGCCGCATCTTACTGCCATGCTTCAGCGCGACTGGCGCGCGGAAAACTTCACCGATGCCAACACCACGCGTAAAAAACTGTGCAATCAGATGTGGCGCTTTATGCAGCGCTACGATCTGCTGCTTTCGCCGACGCTGGCGGTACCACCATTCCCGCTCAACATGCAGGGGCCGGAGGTGATTGATGGCCGCATGGTGCGTAGCGATCACTGGCTGTCGTTCTGTTTCCCCTTCAACTTTACCGGCCAACCGGCGGCGTCTGTGCCGGCGGGCTTCACCGCCAGCGGATTGCCGATTGGCATGCAAATTGTGGGTCGTCATCTGGACGATGGCCTGGTGCTGGCGGCAAGTGCCGCATTCGAGCGCATTCAACCCTGGAATCACATCGCCTGTTCATTCGGAGTTGCCCATGACTAACAAAAATTCACCTGCTCTTGAGCAGGAGTTCGAACACGAGCCGGTGCCGCTGAGCCATCGCCATTCAACCGGCTCGGTCTCTGCGGTGTGGTTCGGTTTTCCGATGATCCTCACCAATGCGCTATTCGGCGGCATCATCACCTGGCATCTCGGTTTTTGGCCGGCATTGATAGCGATTTTGCTGGGTAATCTGGTGCTGTTTGCTTACGTCGGCGCGCTAAGCTGGTTTGCGGGTAACACCGGCATGAACTTTGCGCTGCAGGCGAAGCGCACCTTCGGCACCAAAGGCTACATTCTGGTGTCAGGTTTTCTTTCTACCGTGGTTATTGGCTGGTATGCCTTCCAGACCGGCCTAACCGGTACGGTGATCCATCAAACTTTTGGCTGGAACGCGCTGGCAGTAACGGCGTTTGCGATGGTGTTGTACACCGCCATTACTTTCCTGGGCGTGCGGGCGTTGTCGGTGCTGGGTCTGATTGCCGCTCCGCTGTTTGTGATTCTGGGAGTGGTGGCACTATGGCTGATTGGTCAGGATCACGATTTCAGCACCGTTACCCAGTTTAAGGGGAGTGCCAGTGCGGTCGGCGCGATGAGCATGGGTACGGCAGTTACCATGGTGGTGGCCGGTTTTGCTGATTCAGGCACCATGACCGCTGATTTCACTCGCTGGTCGAAAGATGGGAAATCGGCGGTGATTGCTGCGTTCTCTGCTTTTCCGCTAGCGAATGTTATCTCTTATCTGTTTGGTGTGGTGATTGTAGCCGTTGGTGCGGCGGTGGACCCGGCGAGCAACGGCGGTAACTTCCTGCCGATGCTGATGGGGCATGGCATGTTGCTCTCGGTCATTGCCTTCCTTTTCGTATTCATCAACCTTGGTTCCGTGTGCACGCATTGCCTTTATAACGGTGCGGTCGGCTTTAGCCACCTTTTCAGCAGCAAAATGCGCTTGTGGACGGTGATCCTTGGCGTCATCGGCGGGGCGCTTGCGCTTGCTGGGGTGTGGTCTTATTTCCTCGAGTGGCTCAGCTTGCTGGGTATTGTGGTGCCGCCATTTGGCGCGGTGAT
Organism: Candidatus Pantoea floridensis; assembly: GCF_900215435.1. Lineage (NCBI taxonomy): Bacteria > Pseudomonadati > Pseudomonadota > Gammaproteobacteria > Enterobacterales > Erwiniaceae > Pantoea > Candidatus Pantoea floridensis. The sequence continues at coordinate 284,303 of NZ_OCMY01000002.1, read as the reverse complement.
GATTGTCGACCTGAGCTTCATGGCAAAAGTCAGCGAGCAGCGTAAATCACGTCGTTTACGAGGCAGCGCCTTCGCGGCCTGGGCAATAGGCAGCTTGTGTGCGGTGATGGCACATGTTGCATTTCCACAATTTGGTGAAGCGGTGATTGGTCTGGTTACTGCCGCCGCTAGTTATACGCTGATTGTCAAATTTAAGCGTGAGAACGCAATCAATGTGATGGAGGAAAAAAATGCCTGATTTCGCAATTGATTCAACCCCTTACTCATGGCCGTATGACGGCCGCTGCAGCCCGCGCGATACCGCGCTGATCGTTATTGATATGCAGACTGATTTCTGCGGCAAGGGCGGTTATGTGGATAGCATGGGTTACGATATCGCCTTAACGCGCGCGCCCATTGCGCCACTGCAACGCGTGCTGGCAACGATGCGTGAATGGGGATTCCCGATCATTCATACCCGCGAAGGTCATCGCCCTGATCTCAGCGATTTGCCCGCGAATAAGCGTTGGCGTTCGAAGCGGATGCAGGCAGAAATTGGCGCGCCTGGTCCGTGCGGCCGCATTCTGGTGCGCGGTGAACCGGGCTGGGAAATCATTCCGGAACTGGCGCCGCTGCCGGGTGAAATCATCATCGATAAACCGGGCAAAGGCTCATTTTACGCCACCGATTTGGAGTTGATCTTACGCAGTCGCGGTATTCGTAATCTGATTATCAGCGGTATCACCACCGATGTTTGCGTGCATACCACACTGCGCGAAGCTAACGATCGCGGTTTTGAGTGCCTGGTGCTGGCCGATTGCTGCGCCGCTACTGAGTTAAAACATCATGAAGCGGCGCTCAGTATGATCCATATGCAGGGCGGGATTTTTGGTGCGGTGGCCACTTCGCAGACTTTGCTGGCGGGATTTGCCAGCGAGCAGCTGGCCACGATGCGTTAACGTTGCAACCAATTTTCATAGTGCTCCGGCCACGCCACGGTGGGTGTGCCGGGCCTGCCCATGCCAAAGCCATGTCCGCCACTGCTGTAACGATGCATCTCAACCGGAACATGCTGCTGCTGACAAGCATCGGCCATGATCAGCGTGTTGTGTGGATCAGAGATCGGATCATCCTTAGCCTGCACCAGAAAGAAGGGCGGCGAGTGCGGATTCACAAATTGCTGCACGGACCAACGTGCATCTTCGCTTGCGGGCGCATTGTTGCCGACCAGAATCTTGTGCGTTGAAGTGTGTGTATAGGGCTGCTCCAGCGTGATGATCGGATAGATGAGCGCCGCGCGGTCGGCGGTCGCGGGCTGATTATCCAGCGCATCCGTGACCTTATAAGAACGGAAGTCCGGTCGTGTCGCTGCCATGCCGAGCAGGTGCCCACCGGCCGAGAATCCCAGCACGCTGACATGCTTTTCACGCTGCCGTACTATGCGCAACGCGCGCTGTGCATCCTGCAATGAAACTGTCGCGCCATCTTTCCAGCCTTCATGAGGCAAACGATAGCTCAGCACATAGGCGGTATAACCGCGCGCGGTCAGCCATCGGGCGGCGGGCCAGGCCTCTTTACCCATTTCTATGCGCGTGTAGCCACCGCCGGCGGCAACTAATACCGCGCTGCCATTGGGCTTAGCAGGGGTTAATACCGTAAGCGTGGGCTGCGCAATATTGCGCTGCGCGCCTTTGTCTGAGATCACCACCTTGCCAGAAGGGCCGCCGCCGCCGGGCGGCAAATCAGGCCAAAGTGGTAAAATTGTCGTTGTGACATGCGTGGCTGCAGCAAACGTCATCCCGCTGCGTATGGCCAGCGCCGAAAGCGAAAGGCAGGATAAAAAATGGCGGCGATTCATGGTAGATCCTCATGAAATGGGTGATTTATTGAAGCAGAAAAATCAGCAGGAGGGCGCGGCTTTGTATTACCAAATGCGACGAGGGAATTTAACGTTTATAGTTACAACATACTTTGATGTGGTCTTTTGATCCGGGCTTTAGCGACATTGCTGTGGTCTTTATACAGGGACTTTATGTTGATGCGGGAGTGTGAAAATCAATCAACAGAATATAGGCATATGCCAAGCATACGCGTATACTTCACATATGTGCCTAGTGGAGGAAAATCATGCGTACTGTATCTGTATTCAAAAATGGCAACAATCGCGCTATCCGTTTGCCGCGCGACATGGACTTTGAGGGGGTCAACGAACTCGAAATTATTCGTGAAGGGGATACGCTAATCCTGCGTCCGGTTAAGCCGAGTTGGGATTCTTACTTATTGGAAGAAAAGGCAGAGCCAGACTTCTTGAGTGAGAGGGATGACGTGATTCAGGAAGGGCGGTTTGAACTTTGATGAAAACCTATATGCTAGATACCAATATATGCTCATTTATTATGCGTGAGCAGCCGGAAGCGGTGATTGAGAAGTTAACGCAATGTGTTATGCGACGCGATCGTATTGTGGTATCGGCTATCACTTATGCCGAAATGCGCTTTGGCGCGATTGGCAAAAAAGCCTCTCCGAAACACCTCTCGTTAGTTGAAGCGTTTGTGACTCGACTTGATGCTGTTTTGCCATGGGACCGTGCGGCAGTTGATGCCACCACTCAAGTGAAAATGGCGCTTGCTGCTACCGGTACGCCGATAGGAGCTAATGATGCGGCAATTGCTGGGCATGCGATTGCGACAAATACTATTTTAGTCACCAATAATACGCGAGAATTCATTCGTGTTGCAGGCCTCGATCTACAAGATTGGTCTCAGTAATAACGAATATTAATGACTGCACTGAAATAAATGCAGCCAGATGAATGTTTGTGTTATGGCGTGTTTAATCTCCACGCAACACCGACAACAATGTTTCGGTATTCATTTTCCCCACGCTATCACTGCCTGCCAGTAAGTCCGCTGCCAGCTGACGTTTACGGTTATGGTTGCGGAAATTCGCAGCTATTCACCGAGTACCGCGGCAATTTTTCTGTGTGCTTCGTTCACCGTATAGGCGACTAATCGGGTCGGCGTTTCATTGACCATGACGACCTGATCGCGGCTATCGAAGCTCGGGCTGAGCCTAAGACAAAGTTGGTCGTGCTTTTCGGTGATCGAGAGTTGGATTTGTACTGACTCAATATCGATGCGGACATCCGGCGCATCTCGCCAGAAAACAGCGGGATGTCCGGCCAACAGCGGCAGCGCTGTATTAGCGTCAACTTCATATCTATCCGAACCGTAATAGTGGTATTGCGAAGTGATAGGTTTGGCGACCTGGCGATCCTGCGCCACCAGCTATGGCAGCTTATTATCGATATATGGAGTAAAAGCGCAGGGTAACAGAACGTTACCCTGCGAATGGCGTAGTTATCCGCGCATCGGTTCAGCGCGTACCGGTTTATCACCGGCGACAAAGTAATCCGCTTCACTGCGCGGCAGCGGCTGGCGACCACGAATGTTATCCGCGATTTTTTCACCAATCATGATGGTGGTAGCGTTGAGATTGCCGGTGATGATTAACGGCATGATCGAGGCATCGACAACGCGCAGTGCTTCAATACCGTGCACGCGACCTTCGCCATCAACCACCGACATCTCGTCGTTACCCATCTTACAGGTGCCGCACGGGTGATAAGCGGTTTCGCCGTGGTTACGCACAAACTCATCCAGCTGTTCATCGGTCTGGCAATCCAGGCCTGGGCTGATCTCTTTGCCACGATACTTATCCAGCGCCGGTTGATTGATGATTTGACGCGTGATGCGAATGGCATCGCGGAACTCATGCCAATCCTGCTCATGTGACATGTAGTTGAACAGAATCGCCGGATCGCGACGTGGATCGCGTGATTTCAGGCGTACATGGCCGCGACTTGGTGAGCGCATGGAGCCAACGTGGCACTGGAATCCGTGCGCTTCCACCGCATTCGAGCCGTTGTAGTTAATCGCTACTGGCAGGAAGTGATACTGAATATTCGGCCAGGTAAACTCTTCGCGGCTGCGGATAAAGCCGCCGCCTTCGAAGTGATTACTGGCGCCAACGCCGGTGCCGTTAAACAGCCACTCCGCGCCAATTTTCGGCTGGTTCCACCACTTCAGTGCCGGATAAAGCGAAACCGGCTCTTTGCACTCATATTGCAGGTACATTTCGAGGTGATCCTGCAGGTTCTCGCCCACGCCTGGCAAATCATGCACCAGCGGAATATCAAACTGTTTCAGCAACGCTGCCGAACCGACGCCAGAACGCTGCAGAATCTGCGGCGAAGCAATGGCACCGGCGCAAAGCAGCACTTCACGACGCGCCTCTACTTTATGCGAGGTGTTGCTGGAACCCAGCAGATACTGCACGCCAATGGCGCGTTTACCGTCAAACAGAATGCGATCGGTGGTGGCATGCGTGATGATCTTCAGGTTCGGACGCGTTTTCGCGGTATCGAGATAGCCGCGCGCGGTGCTCGAACGGCGGCCTTTCGGCGTGACAAAGCGGTCCATTGGACCAAAGCCTTCCTGCTGATAGCCGTTGAGATCGTCAGTGCGCGGATAACCTGCCTGAACGCCCGCTTCAATCATCGCTGCAAACAGCGGATTGTTACCGGGTTTACAGGTGGTAATGCTCACCGGGCCTTCGCCGCCATGATAATCGTTGGCACCGATATCGCGCGTTTCAGATTTGCGATAGTAGGGCAGACAGTTGAGATAGCTCCAGCTCTCGAGGCCAGGTTCCTTCGCCCAGTTGTCCAGGTCCATGGCGTTACCACGGATGTAACACATGCCGTTGATCAGCGATGAACCGCCTAAACCCTTGCCGCGCCCGCACTCCATTCGGCGGTTGTTCATGTATGGCTCAGGTTCCGTTTCATATGCCCAGTTGTAGCGTTTTCCCTGCAAAGGGAAAGCCAGCGCCGCAGGCATCTGCGTGCGAAAGTCGAAGCGGTAGTCTGGGCCACCCGCCTCTAAAAGCAGCACATTGACGCTGCTATCTTCGGTCAGTCTTGTTGCCAAAACGTTCCCTGCGGATCCGGCTCCGATAATGATGTAATCAAATTCCATTAGTCGTTCCTCAGGTTAAAAGCCAAAATTAAAATACGGACTGAAAACGGGTCATTTCGAGCTGAACAGATTTCACCTGGGTGTAATTCTGCAGCGTCATCAGGCCGTTTTCGCGGCCCACGCCGGAGTGCTTATAGCCACCCACCGGCATTTCAGCGGCGGATTCTCCCCAGGTGTTGATCCAGCAAATGCCCGCTTCAATCTGGTGAATTACGCGGTGCGCGCGGTTAAGATTTTGCGTCACCACACCGGCCGCCAGACCAAAATCGGTCGCGTTGGCGCGACGTACCACTTCGTCTTCGCTTTCGTAAGTCAGAATTGACATCACCGGGCCAAAAATCTCTTCGCGCACGATGGTCATCTCATCGCGGCAATCGGTGAACACGGTCGGCTCCACCCATGCGCCGTTATCGAAGCCCGCGCCGCTCAGGCGTTTACCGCCGCACAGCAGACGCGCGCCTTCGCTAATACCTGATTCGATATAGCGCATGACGTTGTCGCGATGGGGGAAGCTCACCAGTGGACCAAAATTAGTGCCCGGATCGTTCAGGTCTCCCGCTTTAATGCGCGCCACGCGCTCGGTGATTTTTGTTTCAAACGCAGACAGCAATTTGGCAGGGATGAACACGCGCGTGCCGTTGGTGCAAACCTGGCCGGAGCTGTAGAAGTTCGCCATCATGGCGATATCGGCAGCGAGATCGAGATCCGCATCATCGAAGATGATCAGCGGTGATTTACCGCCCAGCTCCATGGTGACGTCTTTCAGCGTCGAACCAGCCGCGTTAGCCATCACTTTCTTACCGCTCGCCACGCCGCCGGTGAAGGATACTTTATCGATGCCCGGATGATCGGTCAGCAGCTGCCCGGTGACGGAGCCGCGACCGTTCACCACGTTAAACACACCATCTGGCACGCCGGCTTCGGTGTAGATTTCTGCCAGTTTCAGCGCGGTTAGCGGCGTGACTTCACTTGGTTTGAAGATCATCGCGTTACCGGCAGCCAGCGCTGGCGCCGATTTCCACAAGGCAATCTGAATCGGGTAGTTCCACGCGCCAATACCGGCAACCACGCCCAGCGGTTCACGGCGGGTATAGACGAAAGAAGTATCGCGCAGCGGAATTTGCTGGCCTTCAAGCGCGGGAATCAAGCCGGCGTAGTATTCCAGAACGTCGGCGCCGGTGACGATATCAACATATTGGGTTTCGCTGAGCGGCTTGCCGGTGTCGAGGGTTTCCAGCGCGGCCAGTTCATCATTGCGTTCACGCAGAATATCCACCGCACGACGCAAAATGCGCGAGCGTTCCATTGCGGTCATCGCCGCCCAGACTTTTTGGCCTTTTTTTGCCGCGGCGACAGCGCGATCAACATCCGCGCGCTCGGCTTCGTGCACTTCAGCGAGTACTTCGCCGTTGGCCGGGTTGATGGTCTGAAAGGTGTTGCCTGCCGCAGCGGGAACTCGTGCGCCATCAATATAAAGGTGTTGCTCGGTGAATCGGGACATGATTTCTCCTTCCTCAGTGATTCTGGTCAGCCAGCTGCTGACGAATGAATTGGGTGGTGAGCGTTCTGGCGATATCCAAATCGAACGGTTTACCGCTTAGCGCGGCGCGCAGCCATAGGCCATCGATCAGCGAGGCGAGACCATGTGCCGCCAGGCGAGCCTTTTCGCGCGGAATCACGCGGCGAAATTCAGCCGCGAGTGTGGAAAACAGTCGACGGCTGCTAACGCGTTCCAGTCGCCCTAGCTGTGGCTGATGCATGCTGCTGGCCCAAAAATCCAGCCAGGCTTTCATCGCGGCGCTGTGCACCTGCGAATCATCAAAATTGCCTTCCACAATCGCCAGCAGGCGCGCTTCGGTACTGGCGTCGGCCAGCGGCTTTAATCGTGCCGCCACGGCATCGCGCAACTGACGAGTAACGTCGCGCATGGTGGCTTCTAACAGACCGTTCTTGTCTTTGAAGTAGTGGCTGATGATGCCTGTCGATACGCCGGCACGTCGTGCAATTTGCACGATGGTGGCGTCGTTGATCCCGACTTCATTAATGGTACTCAGGGTCGCATCAATCAGTTGCCGACGACGTATCGGCTGCATTCCCACCTTTGGCATAACGCTCCAGCTCCACCGCAATGTAAGGACACTATTAAAACTTTTTTTGATTGCACGTTCAATATAAAAAAGAAATTTGTTAGGATGCTGTGCTTGATTTGTTACAGAAACGGAGCGGTTAGTTGAAAGGAACTCAGCAGGTGCGCATTATTGCGCACCCTACGAAAACCGCATTTTCCCGCGTAGGATCGCCATTCATTGCGACCAAATCGGGCTTTATTGGCATGAATTACAGGAAATTAACCAGAGGTAATCGATGATTAATCCACCTGCCAGTGAAAAAGACAGAATCAATCCTGTGGTGTTTTACACCTCCGCCGGACTGATTCTGACGTTTTCACTTGTCACGATTTTTTACAGCGAATTAGCGGCCAGCTGGATTCAGACCGCCGTCAATTGGGTCACCTCCACGTTTGGCTGGTACTACATGCTCGCTGCCACGCTGTACATCGTGTTCGTCATTTACATGGCGTGTTCCCGCTACGGCGCGATCAAGCTCGGGCCTGAGCAATCCAAACCCGAATTCAGCTTACTGAGCTGGTCGGCAATGCTGTTCGCGGCCGGTATTGGTATAGACCTGATGTTCTTCTCGGTAGCCGAACCGGTTACCCAATATATGCAGCCGCCGGAAGGTGCCGGGCAGACCATGGAAGCGGCGCGTCAGGCAATGGTGTGGACACTGTTTCACTATGGCGTGACCGGCTGGTCTATGTACGCGTTAATGGGGATCGCACTCGGCTACTTTAGCTATCGCTACAATCTGCCGCTCACCATTCGTTCCGCGCTCTATCCGATATTCGGTAAGCGCATTAATGGTCCGATTGGTCACACGGTAGATATCGCCGCGGTAATCGGCACCATCTTTGGTATCGCCACTACCCTGGGTATTGGTGTGGTGCAGCTTAACTACGGTCTCAATGTACTGTTTGATGTGCCGGAAGGTTTCACTGCGCAGGCGGCGTTGATTGTGCTGTCGGTGATTATCGCGACCATTTCCGTCACCTCCGGCGTAGATAAAGGGATCCGTATTCTTTCGGAACTCAACGTCGCGCTGGCGCTGGGATTGATCCTGTTCGTGTTGTTTATGGGCAAAACGGACTTCCTGCTTAATGCGCTGGTGCTGAACGTGGGGGATTACGTCAATCGCTTTATGGGCATGACGCTCAACACCTTTGCCTTTGATCAGCCAAGAGAGTGGATGAATAGCTGGACGCTGTTCTTCTGGGCATGGTGGGTTGCATGGTCACCGTTTGTTGGCCTGTTCCTTGCGCGTATTTCACGCGGCCGTACCATTCGTGAGTTCGTATTAGGTACGCTGATCATCCCCTTCACCTTTACGCTGCTGTGGCTGTCAGTGTTCGGTAACGCGGCGCTGTACGAAATCATTCACGGCGATGCAGGTTTTGCGCAGGAAGTGATGGCGCATGCCGAACGCGGTTTCTACAGTCTGCTGGCGCAGTATCCCGCCTTTAAGTTCAGTGCTTCCGTTGCCACCATCACCGGTATGCTGTTCTATGTCACGTCTGCTGATTCAGGCTCGCTGGTGCTGGGTAACTTCACCTCGAAGCTGAAAGACATCAACAGCGATGCACCAAACTGGCTGCGTATTTTCTGGTCGATAGCGATTGGTGTGCTGACCATGGGCATGCTGATGACCAACGGCATTTCTGCCTTGCAGAACGCCACGGTGATCATGGGCTTACCGTTCAGTTTCGTGATCTTCTTTGTGATGGCCGGCTTGTATAAATCGCTGAAGGTGGAAGATCATCGCCGCGCCAGCGCCAGCCGCGACACTGCGCCGTATATTCCGGCCAGCAACGATCGTCTGAGCTGGAAGAAGCGCTTATCGCGCCTGATGAACTACCCGGGCACGCGCTATACACAGAAAATGATGGAAGAGGTGTTGTATCCAGCGATGCAGGACGTGGCGAAAGAATTGGAACTGCGCGGTGGACGCGTGTCGCTGGAGCGGGCGGAACCGGAGGAAGGGCAGCCGCTGGGCCATCTGGACCTGCGCGTGCTGCTGGGCGAAGAGCAGGATTTCGTCTATCAGATTTGGCCACAACAGTACTCGGTACCGGGCTTTACCTATCGTGCGCGCAGCGGTAAATCAACCTATTACCGCCTGGAAACCTTCCTGCTGGAAGGCAGCCAGGGCAACGATTTGATGGACTACAACAAAGAGCAGGTGATTATCGATATTCTCGATCAGTATGAGCGTCACCTGAACTTTATCCATCTTCATCGTGAAGCGCCGGGCAGCAGCATGACCTTCCCGAGCGTGTAACGGGTGGTCACCTGCCGATGAGCTAAGCACTGAACGACTTTCGTTCGCGATTTGCTACTGAGTCATCATCGCTGTAACGCCTGTAGGGTCGCCATTCATGGCGACCCACTCGCGCAGATTCCCGAATAACAGCTAAGCTTTCAAGCTGATTAAATGGGGGATGAAATGAAATTAGGCTTTGCTTGTAAGTATCTGGATCAACAGGCTACCCAGCCGTTTCCCTTCAAAAGCACCACGCGCACGCGCTTTCTCAGCCTTGACGATGATGCTCGCATCACGCTGCTGAACCAACTTGCGCAGAATAATCTGCAAAACCTCGACCTCACGCTGAACCAGTTGGCAGCGCAACCAGACGCGCTTCGCATGATGCGAATTGGCAGCGATCTGTTGCCGCTCTACACGGTCCCGCAAGCTACCCAGCTTTATGGTGAATTGCTGAAGGATCTCGAGCCGTTATTGCAGCGCTGCGGTGAGTTGGCGCGCGCCCATAATATTCGCCTGTCATTTCACCCCGGCCAATATACCGTGCTGGCATCAGATAATGAGGGCGTAGTGGATCGCGCGATTGAAGATGTGGAATATCACGCCACCTGCGCCGTGCTGATGGGTTATGGCCGCCAGTTTCAGGATTTCAAAATCAATATCCATATGAACGGGAAAAAGGGGATTGAGGGATTTCGCGCCGCGTTTAGGCGCCTGAGTCCGGCAGCCCGTAATATGCTCACGGTGGAAAATGATGAGATATCCTGCTCGCTGGATGATGTATTACAGGCGCGCCATCTTTGTCCTGTGGTGCTGGATATCCACCATCATTGGGTAAAAGAGAATCAATATATTCAGGCTGACGATGCGCGTATTGAGCTGATTGAGGCGTCATGGTGTGACGTGCGGCCGGTACTGCATTATTCAATTGCCCAGGAAGGCATCATTCCCGATCGCGGTTTTCCCGATCAGCAGGATTTAGCCGTATCAAAGTCGAAACTTCGCGCCCACTCCGATTACTACTTCAATCAAACGTTAAATGATTGGGCGCTGTCGTTTAATGCCTTTGATATTATGTGCGAAGTCAAAATGAAGAATTTAGCACGCGACCGTTTATACCATTATGCAGTCGAGCACCAGCGCATTACGGCGAGGTAATCACAATCGCTACGCGGCGATTTTGTGCCCGGCCCTGAGCGCTGTTATTACTGGTGACCGGCGCGCTCATGCCGAGGCCGCGCGTGACAATATTGTCGCGTGGGATTGCCGCGCCCACCGCCCACTGTGCCGCTACGGCGTTGGCGCGTTTCAGTGAGAGCTGTTGGTTATAATCCGCTTTGCCGTAGTTATCTGTATGACCATCAACGCGCACGTGCTTAATGCCGCTAGCCGCCAAATTTCTCGCCATCGTGGTGATGGTACTTTTACTGGCTGGCGTGAGTTCCGACTCGTTCACACCGAACAAAATTTTGTCCGATAAGCCTAACCCCCAGCCTTCGTTATTTTCACTGAAGCCAGCGTGACGCATCGCCGCTATTTGCGCATCGCTGAAGCGCCCCGTTGACTGGCAGCCAACCAGCGCCCATACCACCATCATCAGGAAAAGTTTTCTTTTCATACCTGCACCTTACTTATTCCCTTATTTTTATACATATTCATATCTGCGCGTTCCAGAATCGATTCCACCGTATCGCCGTGCTGTGACCAGGCATAGCCGATGGTTACCGAGGTGGTTATCTGAGTGCCTTCCGCAACCACAATTTTTTGGCTAATGGCTTCATGAATATCCTGCAATAGCAATTGAAGCTGTGCTTCACTTACCCGGCTGGTGATTAACATGGCGAACTCATCGCCCCCAAGTCGTGCCACTAAATCATTTTTATAAGCCAAAGCGGAAAGGCGTGATCCGACGGTTTTCAGAACCTCATCACCGGCTGCATGTCCCCAATTGTCATTAATACTCTTAAAGCGATCGCCATCGAGGAACAGCAGGGCAAAACGCTCTTTCGCGAACTGCCGATCGAGCAATTGCGACAGGCGGGCCACAAAAGCGGCGCGGTTAGCCAGGCCGGTTAACGGATCTTCCAGGGCTTTAGCCGCCAGCGACTGATTGTCACGTAGCAGCGAAGCCTGCAACGTTTGCATCTCTGTCAGCAGCGAATTGAGGTCGTCGGAGAAAAGCTGAAACTCCCGGGTTGGGCTTTCCGGAATACGTAATGAAAAGTCACCGGAGCGAATCACGTAATGAATTGAGCTGGTGATATTGCGCAATGAGGCGAGCATGCCGCGATGCAAAAATTCACTCAACAGGAAAGAGATAATCAATACGCACAGCATGCCGCTGGTTAAAATCATCAGCGAGTAGCGGATAAATTCGGCCGCACCGGTAACGGTGCCCTCAAGCGTCAGCGTGCCGACGGTGGATTCCGCGTGGTTAATGTTGACGCTAAGCGGTTTGACGTAAATCCATTCACGCAATAAACGCGGATACCAGCCGTTCTCTTGCTGATGATCGTGCCACTCCACCAATACAGTGTGATCATCAGTGACCAGTTTTGCCGAGTCAAACATTCCTTCTTCACCCAGGCGCGCAATTTTATTATGCGCATCGTAACTGTCTTCAAATACCGTAGCGGCGGTGAGGGTGGTGCTCAGCGTCGCAGCAATCAGTTCCAGATTGCGCTTTTCGTAGTTTTTTATAAACAGTAACGACGTTGAAGAGAGCAGCAGCCAGCACAGCAATAAAATAACGGCAGAATTGATGGTGCTAATTTTGCGCAACTTATTGCGTATCGATGATTTGTCATTTCTTATTTTATCGAGTTTCATCTTATTTGCTTCCATTGCGGGACAGCAACAGCACATCTGGGCTTACCCTGACGCCACTCCGCGCCAGTGAATCAAGATTGACTGAAAATAGCGTGTGGTCAGCATTGAAGATCAGACAAAATGCGGCACCAATCGTACAATCTGTATTGTTTTCAGCCAGGGTAAGCACCGGTTTCCCGCTGAATTGCTTAGCAATTTCCAGCTGTTGTTGTGGCGTCTGTTCGCCGAAATAGACCGCATCGCAATCTTGCGTCGCCAGCTCGCTCTGGCTGGTCAAATAGACCACCTTAAACAGCGCTGCATTGGAGGCGGTATTTTGCGGCAGCGAGAGATGCTGCGCGGATGAAAATACGCAAAGTTGCGGTGCGCGCGTTAAACCCGGCCAGTGCGTAAAGCTAATAATGCCGCTGACGATCCGGTTAGCTTTATCGTCTTTAATTTCGGCAAAAGCAGAGTGTGAAATAAACAGCAGCAGAAAGATGGCATAGATAAAAATTTTACAGGCGTGGATCAGGGATAATTGCCAGTTGGCTTCCCAATAAGCGTGTTGTTTACATAACATCCTGCGTTCCTGGTCATTCTTCGCATCGTTCTGCGCCTGATTAAGCGGGTAAATAGTACCATCGCCGGTTTTAAAAGAGTACTGGGGTTGGCCGCTCGCGCTGATCGGGTCGCCACAATCAATGGCAGCGAGCGGAGTGGCTACTCGTCCAGGCGGGAGGCGCTTTGGTAGATGAAGAGATGATCTGGCACAGGAAACCTCTTTTCTCTGCGCGAAATAATTTTATGGAAATCCCACCGGAATGAGCATGTTTCAACAAAGTGTGATCCAGCACACATTTATTTGTCTGATAACAGATCCTCGTAAAAATCGTCTCAGGCGCGATAATTGTGCAAAACAGCAGCAATAATGCGCTCCAGCAATCAGATTGCATTAGCAGTCCTTACACGTTATCCGCGCAAAGCATGCGGTTTAAGAACATCTTTTTTTATTGCGAAACATTTTGTCGTATTTATCGAGGTGAGGCTTTTTTACATTCTGGCAGGATACGCAGCACTCGTACTTCCTGGTCTTTGTGTGATGCAGTGGTTTTCAAAAAACGCCGTTTTTTTTGCTGTAAAAACCTCTCTGGCCGCCTTCCTGGCATTGTATCTCGCACTGGAATTGAATCTGGATAAGCCGGCCTGGGCAGTGACCACGGTCCTGCTTGCGTCGCAGCTCTATTCCGCCTCAACCATTTCCAAATCGGTGTTTCGATTACTCGGCACCTTGCTGGGTGGCGTATTTATCTTCTTTATTTTTCCGCCAACCGTGCAACATCCATTGCTGTTCTGTTTCTGCGTCTCGCTGTGGGTGAGCGTTTGCTTGTATTTGTCGCTGCATGACCGCACACCAAAAAGTTATATTTTCATGCTGGCCGGTTACAGTGCAGCAATCATGGGGTTCCCGGAAGTCACCACGCCGCTCTCTATCACCAGCACGGTTATCTCGCGTATAGAAGAGATCACGTTGGGTATCGTCTGCAGCAGCCTGGTGCATGCGCTGTTATTTCCGGTCTCGATGCGCAGCCTGCTGGAGCAAAGCGTTAGCCTGTGGTATCTCAACGCGCGCAAATTATGCAGCGATCTGCTCTCCGGTATTCCCAGCGACACATCGCCTGAGCGCGACGATATCCTCATCCGCATGGCAACCAACCCGCAGCAGGTGGAAGTTCTGATTACCCACTGCGTCTATGAAGGCGATGCCGCGCGCCGGTTAATTCGTCTGGTCAGCGTACAATACCAACATCTTTCCTATTTAATCCCGACGCTCACGGCGATTGAGCTGCGTTTACAGCGGTTATCTGCGCTGCAAATTACTTTCCCGGAAAATGTGGCGCTAACTTTTCAGCTGTTTTTGCAATGGCTTCATGATGGCGAAGCGGTGGGTGAAACCAGTGGCATTCAGCAGACGCTGAGTGGCTGTCAGCAGGAACTCAATGTCACATGGCAAAACGGGGAGATGCCCACGGAAACCTGGCTGCTGTTGACCGGATTACTTGAACGGCTGACGGATTTTGTGCGTATTGCCGGTGCGTATCAAAGCGTAAGTGGTCTGGTCAGCGATTTGTCGGGCGACACCACGCTGGCACGGGGCAAACGCACGCATCGCTTTTTTGATAAAGGGCTGATCCGGCTCTCCGCGTTAACCGCATTTTGCGCAACCTTCGGTTCCTGCCTGTTATGGATGGCCTCGGGTTGGCGCGATGGCGCGTCGGCGCCGGTAATGGCGGCCATCCTGTGCTCATTGCTGGCCAGTGTGGATACGCCGCTAACCTCGATGAAGCTGTTTGTGCGTGGCGTCATCGTAGCCATTGTTATCAGCGTGATTTACGTGGCGCTGCTGTTACCGCAAGCCACCTCATTTGAAGCGTTAATCATTTGCCTGGCACCTGGCCTGATGATGCTTGCGCTGATGATTGCGCGGCCTTCGACCAACATGATTGGCCTCAGCGTCGCGATTCAAATTCCCGGTTTCATTGGTTTGGGTCACCATCTAAAACCGGATTTGGTATTGCTGATCAATAATGCGATAGCTTCGATGGCCGGCGTGATGTTTGCGGTTATCGTAACAGCCATCATGCGCAACAAACGACCTTCCTGGACCGCACGCCGCGCAGTGCGGCAAGGCCTGCGCGAGCTATTACGCTTTATTAAAGAGACCGAACGTAATGGCTCGTCGCTGCTGGGACGCCAACGCTTTATCAGTCTGATGTTGGATAAAGTGAATGTGGTACTGCCGCGTTTGCGTCTGGATCCGCATCCCGATATGCGTTCAGCCGGAATGTTGCTCAAAGAAGTGTGGTTGGGCGTAAACAGTTTTGACTACTACGCGCGGCACAAAGCGCTTCTGCAGCAATATCAGCTGGATAGCGGACAGATGTTTCATGAACTGGCGCTGTTTCTTAAACGCAGGCTGAAATCCTTGCAGACGCCGCCGCACGCTGACTTGCAAGAGGAACTGGATTTGCTGCTGTTGATACTGGAGCAGTTGGCAAAAAGCGATGAAAGGGTGCTAACACCCTTGTTCCATCTGTTCAGCGTTCGGTTGTATCTGTTCCCGCAGCAAGCGTGGCCGGTGGCGACGCCGCGTCAGGTGGAGATTATTGCGCGACGTCGTTTTATTCACACAAAGTAAGGTGCACGCTAGTGCGCACGCGTTAGATCGAATCCAGATTACGCCCGTTGCTGGCAATAACCTGTTTGTACCACCAGAACGATTTTTTGCGGATACGCTCAAGGCTGCCGTTACCTTGATCGTCACGATCAACATAGACGAAGCCATAACGTTTACTCATTTCACCGGTCGATGCCGCCACTAAATCAATGCAGCCCCAGGTGGTATAGCCAATCAGCGGAACACCATCAGCGATGGCGTCGCCCATCGCCTGAATATGCTGCTTAAGGTAACTAATGCGGTAATCATCGTTAATTTCGCCGTCAGCATTCATTTCATCGTGCGCGCCTAATCCGTTTTCCACCAGGAAAAGCGGCTTTTGGTAGCGGTCATACATCATGTTCATGGTGATGCGCAGACCAAGCGGATCGATGCCCCAGCCCCACTCGCTACGCGGCAAGTGGGGATTGGTAAGTGATTTCACCACATTGGCGGCGCTGCTGTTTTGCTCATTCATCTCAGCCGACGCACAGCGCGAGGCATAATAGCTGAAAGAGACAAAATCAACCGTGTGACGCAGCGTGGCGGCGTCTTCAGGCTCCATCGCAATTTCCACGCCTTTTTCCCGAAACACGCGAGCGGCATAAGAAGGGTAGGCCCCACGCGCCTGCACATCGATGAAGAACAGGTTTTCGCGATCTTTTTCCAGTGCTGCCCAAACATCTTCCGGCTTGCACGACCACGGATAAAAATTGCCGCCCGCCAGCATGCATCCCACCTGGTTAGCGGGATTGACCTCATGCGCAATTTTCGTGACCAGCGCACTGGCTACCAGCTCATGATGCGCCGCCTGATACTTCACCTGTTCTGGATTTTCATCAGGCTCAAACACCAAACCCGCGCCCGAAAAAGGACTGTGCAGGAGAATGTTGATCTCGTTAAAAGTCAGCCAATATTTCACCAGACCGTCAAACGCTTCAAAGCAGGTACGCGCGTAGCGGCTGAAAAAAGCGATCATTTTGCGGTTGCGCCATGAACCGTATTCCGTCACCAGATGCATTGGCACATCAAAGTGGCTTAGCGTTACCAGCGGCGTGATGCCGTATTTCTGGCACTCTTCAAACAGGCTACGGTAAAAAGCGATACCTTCTTCATTCGGCGTCAGTTCATCGCCTTTTGGGTAAATACGGCTCCAGGCTATCGAGGTACGGAATACGGTAAAACCCATTTCGGCCATCAGCGCAATATCGTCCTGGTAGCGACGGTAAAAATCGATGGCTTCATGACTGGGATAGTATTCATCGCTGCGCAGCGCAAAGCGCTTCTCCAGGCCCAGCTTTACCGGCATGCGGTGTGCACCATGGGGAATCATATCCACCGTGGTTAAGCCTTTGCCGCCGGCCAGATAGCTCCCCTCAGACTGATTAGCGGCTAATGCGCCGCCCCATAAAAATCCCTCTGGAAATGTCACTGCAGACATAAAAACCTCATTTACACCTTGGATAAATTAACGTTGGCTGGCTTAGCGTTCTCTGCTGCAGCTTTTGCCGGTGTATTCTCGGTCACCGGAATATCTTCAAAGCCCAGAATCAACGTAAGCACGAAGGAGAGCACCACGGAAAGCACCATCACGCCACCAACCCACACCATGCTCATCGGATTGCCAGGGTCAAAAAATTGTACGCTGGTAAACAAACCTGGTGAGGCCATCGAATGGCTGGCAAGCCCGCCAATGCCGGCTACCGCGCCGCAAATAAAGCCGCTTATCAGGCTGGCGATCAGGGGACGTTTGAGGCGAACCGCCACGCCGTACAGCGCCGGTTCGGAGATGCCCGCTATAATCGCCGACGCGGCTGCGGCAAACGCCGTCTGGCGCAGTTCCGGATTTTTGGTTTTAAACGCTACCGCCAGCGAAGAGCCGCCAAGCGACAAATTGGCACCGATTTCTGAAGGCATTACCATGCCTTCTTTACCCGTTTCGGCAATGGTTTGGATAATGGTGGGGGTGAACACACGATGCATGCCGGTCATCACCAGTAGCGGCCACAGCGCGCCCATAATGGCCACTGAAAGCCAGCCAAGATAGCCGTGAATGGTATAAACCAGCGCCGAGATACCGCTACCAATCCAGATGCCGAGTGGACCAATCAGCACAATGGCGATCGGTGCCGCTACCAGCACAATCAGCATTGGCTTGAGGAAATTCTTTGTCACTGCCGGTGTGATGCGATCAATCCAGTACTCGATATGTGACAAGATCCAGGTCATTACCAACGCCGGGATCACCGTGTAAGTATATTTCACCGCCGTAACGGGGATATAGGCGAACTCAACCGCCTGACCCTGCGCGGCTTTGGCCATCAAATCAATAAAGTTGGGATGAACCAGCACGCCGGCAATCGCAATCGCTAATGACATATTGGTTTTGAATTTGAGCGCCGCCGAGGCCGCCACCATAATCGGCAGGAAGAAGAAGGCACCATCACCAATGACGTTAAGAATTACTAGCGTAGACGAACCTTTTGCCAGTACGCCGCTCATCTCTAACACCATCGCCAGCAGTTTGACCATCGAACCGCCAATGATCGCCGGAATCAGTGGCGACATGGTGCCCACCAGCGCGTCGAGAATCCCGGCACCGATGCTGCGCAGGGTGATTTTGCGTTTTAACGGCGCGGCACCATCGCGGTTGGGCGTACCGAGCTTCAACACTTCCTGATAAGCGAGGTTAACGTTATTTCCAATGATCACCTGACATTGGGCATCGGTATGGACGACGCCCATCACGC
This sequence comes from Candidatus Pantoea floridensis, assembly GCF_900215435.1. NCBI lineage: Bacteria > Pseudomonadati > Pseudomonadota > Gammaproteobacteria > Enterobacterales > Erwiniaceae > Pantoea > Candidatus Pantoea floridensis. The sequence goes on along the minus strand of NZ_OCMY01000002.1, from coordinate 266,133 downwards.
CGGGAATGGCCTTCAGCGTGGCGTTATCAATCTGCGCGCTATCTTTCACCACAAAGCGCAGACGCGTCATGCAGTGCGTTACCGCTTCGATATTGTCTAACCCGCCGAGCGAAGCCACGATGGCGCGTGAGACTTCCGCATAATTTTTAGCCATGGATTTTTGGTCTCTGTTTTTTTAGGTAGAAGTACAGCCGCCTTCTGTATGATTTATCATCATGAGAAACCGGTTTCACAAAATCATGAAGATGTGGGTTTTCACAGGCAAGAAATTTAAAATTTAATGATCGGAAATGTGAAGTTGATCGGATCGAGCAGAACCATAAATTCGTCGCGGCAGCAGAAAAATTGCCGCACAATTCGCAGCTTAGGTACACTGCGGCAATGAGCATGGAAAAAGAGTGAATCATGGCGACCATACTTGAGGTGGCAAAAGTAGCAGGCGTCTCCAAAGCGACGGTGTCGCGCGTGTTATCGGGCAATGGTTATGTCAGTCAGGAAAAACGGGAAAAAGTGTTTGAGGCGATAGCCGCAACGGGTTTTCGCCCCAATTTACTGGCGCGCAACCTTGCGACCAAATCGAGCCAAACGATAGGATTGGTGATCACCAACACCTTGTATACCGGCAGCTATTTCACTGAATTGATGCAGCACTCCGCACGCCTGATGGAACAGCAGGGGCGTCAACTGCTACTGGTGGATGGCAAACACAGTGCTGAAGAGGAGCGTGCCGCCATTCAATTCCTGCTCGATCTGCGCTGTGATGGGGTAATCATCTATCCGCGTTTTCTCACCACGGATGAGATGGACAACATCATTGCGCAGCATAACCAGCCGATATTGGTGATCAACCGCCGCCTGCGTCAGCACGACAGCTATTGCATCTATTCCGATCAGCAGCGCAGCAGCGCCGAAGCGGTGGAGCAATTAATTGCTCTGGGCCATCGCGATATCGCGTTTATCACCGGGTCGCTGGATTCTCCGACCGGACGCGAGCGTCTGGCGGGCTACAAAGCGGCATTGCAGAAACAGGGCATTGCGGTTGATGAAGGGTTGATCGTGGCGGGCAAATGGCAAGCGCAAAACGGCATGGCGGCGGTAAACGCGCTTGTTGCGCAGGGGCGCAATTTCACCGCGCTGGTTGCCAGTAACGACGATATGGCCGTGGGTGCGCTTAAAGCGCTGGCACAACATCAGATTGCCGTGCCCGCACAGGTAGCCGTGATTGGATTCGATGACATTCCGCTGGCGCCTTTTACTATTCCTGCACTGTCGAGCGTAAAAATGCCGGTCACCGAGATGATTCAGGAGACCATCGAACGTTTGATTGCGATGCTGGACGGCGGTGAAATGCGCAATGATAAAATGTTTAGCGGCGAACTGATTGTGCGGGAATCAATGGGGCCCGGGCCTCATAACAATTTGTGATGGATTAAGTAAAATTTGGCAATGTATCAGTTTCCATCCTGTTATTTCACCGATGGCCAGTTATTACTCTGCTAATAAATGGCTTTATTATTTTTACGCATTAAAAAACAAAATTGATAAAATGCAATGGGAAAAGAGTTCCCTCCACAATGTTCGTTAATTTATTGAGGCCAGTAAACAGCAAGCAACGCCGCAATTATTTGTTAGGTTATGTTCTCATTCCATTCCTTCTTAATCAGAATTAGTCTTATTGCTAATAAAAGTTACGTGGTGTTAATTTGAGTTAACTCACCAGTCATCTTTCCTGAGGGAATTATGCACGCACGTATAACGCATCTTGATGGAATGCGCGGTTTAGCGATTCTCATGGTTATTGGTTATCATGCCTACGCACGATGGGCGGAATTATTACCCTATGCCACTGCTACAGAGCATATTCCCGTTTTTGCTTATGGTTGGCTTGGTGTGGAATTATTCTTTATGATCTCTGGCTTCGTCATTTTTATGACGCTGGATAAATCGGTTAGCTACATCAGTTTCCTGAAAAAACGCTGGCTGCGTCTTTTCCCTGCCATGTTTATTGCCAGTATGTTGTTGTACTTTGTCGGCGGACTCTTTCCCGAATGGTCAGCGATGACGCCGCAGGTCAAAAACCTGCTGCCCGGCCTGATATTTACCAATCCAGAAACCCTGTCGCAGTTAACCGGCATTGAGTTTAAATCGATGGCGGGTTCGTTCTGGTCGCTTTATGTTGAAGCCGTTTTTTATCTTATTATCGGTGCCATCTATTTTACCTTTGGGCGTAAATATTGCTTACCAGGATTGCTGGTACCCATGCTGCTGCTGTCTGCCTCTTCGGTATTGAAGTCGTTGGGCTATCCTCTGTTTATAGATGTTATTGCCAAGTTCGGTTTTATCCATTACTCATGGTTTATGGTAGGCTGCCTGGTTTACGAAAGAATGCACGGGCGCGATAAGCTGTTGCATTACGCCATTGTGGCGTTCGCGATGCTGATTAATTTCAGCTATTACGTTAAGAATGCCGGCGTAATGACAATTATTCCTTTGCTTGTCGTCATGCTGTTTTTTATTGCCAGTTTCTATTTTAAACAGATGGAGCGCATACTCTCCGTGCGTTTTTTCACGGCGATTGGTTTTGCCAGCTACGCCTTCTATCTTATCCATGAAAACTTAATGATCGCTACGCTAATTAAACTGAATGTTTATATTAAGAGTGAGGGGATCATGCTATTCATGCCGATTGTTGTGGCTACCGTGCTGTATTATATCGCATTTCTGATCACCAAATATGCAGAGCCAACGTTGAGAAATATGCTTAAAGGCAAGCGCGTGCCTGCGGCACCGCAATCGGGGGCGGGAGCTTAATACTTCAGCCTGATTGGTTTGGTCTTTCTCAGGGTGCGCTTTTAGGCGCACCGGTCGCTTTCGTCTGCGCATCAGATGTTTACCACCGCCATTTAGTCCTTTCATCCCTCCTTCGGAATTTCTAAAGCAACACCTCGGTTAATGCTGTTTTCACTGTTTCAGGCCGCAGGGTATATCTGACGTAAATCTTTCACTGTTAGCAGGCTGACATGAGCACACATACGCGCATTCGTAAATTCAACACCAAAGAGACGTATCCCAACCAGGCTCTAGATAACGATCTTTGCCAGGCCGTTCGCGCCGGTAATACCGTTTATGTCCGCGGGCAGATAGGCACTGACTTTGCGGGCAATCTGGTGGGGTTAGGCGATCCTGCCGCGCAAGCCGAACAAGCGATGAAAAATGTCAAACAGCTGCTGGAAGAAGCGGGCAGCGATTTGTCGCATATCGTGAAAACCACCACTTACATTATCGATCCGCGCTATCGCGAGCCGGTGTATCAAGTGGTGGGCAAATGGTTGAAAGGGGTGTTTCCCATATCAACTGGCCTGGTGATTTCCGGCCTCGGCCAACCGCAGTGGCTAATGGAAATAGATGTGATCGCCGTGATCCCCGACGACTGGCAGCCAGCAGAAGGAGCATGAATTAATGACGTTATCCATTGTTGGACGCTGCGCGGCAACTGGCCAAATCGGCATCGCGATCGCCTCATCCAGTATCGCTGTGGGCGCGCGTTGCCCGTGGTTACGCTCTGACGTCGGTGCCGTCTCAACGCAAAACATCACGTTACCGGCGCTTGGACCACGCATTTTGGATCGCCTGCAGCAGGGTGACAGCGCTGAAGCCGCGTTGCGTAGTGGTTTAGCGAGCGATTGCTGGTTTCAGTATCGCCAGATAACGGTGTTAGCGGCCGATGGGCAAAGTGCCTGGTTCAGCGGAGAGCAAACGTTGGGGATACATAACGCGCAAAGCGGTAACCAGTGCGTCGCCGCCGGTAATTTGCTGGCCAATCCCGAGGTCATCCCGGCGATGGTCGCTGCTTTTGAGCAGCAGCAGGGGCAACTTGCCGCGCGTTTGCTGGCGGCGATGCAAGCCGGCATGGCGGCGGGAGGTGAAGCGGGCCCGATACACTCAGCCGCCTTATCGATCGTGGCGGATCAAGTGTGGCCGATTGTCGATCTCCGTGTTGACTGGACCGCAGCCGAGCCTATCGACGAGCTGAACCAGCTATGGCTGGCTTACCAGCCGCAAATGAATGATTACGTGACGCGCGCCATCGATCCCACTCAGGCACCCAGCTACGGCGTGCCGGGTGACGAGTAACGTTCAAGGAGCGGTGATGTTAACCAGTCGACAACTGCTTGAAACGTTGGTGGCGTTTGATACCACCAGCCGCGAATCCAACCTGGCGCTGATTGATTTCGCCTGGCGCTACTTAACCGATCTGGGGGTCAGCTGCGAGCTGATCCACAACGCTGAACGCAGTAAAGCCAATCTTTATGCGCGGCTGGGGCCAGCGGGCGATGGTGGCGTCATGCTCTCCGGCCACAGTGATGTGGTGCCGGTAGAGGGGCAAAAATGGAGCGTGCCGCCGTTTACCCTAACCGAGCGTGACGGCAAGCTATACGGGCGCGGCACGGCAGACATGAAGGGCTATATCGCCTGTATGCTGGCCGCGGTTCCGCATTTTCTGGCGCAGCCGCTTACGCAGCCTCTTCATCTGGCGATCACTTACGATGAGGAAGTGGGCTGCGTTGGCGTGCGTACTTTGCTTGACGCGCTGGCGCAACGTGCGGAAAAACCGGCGATTTGCCTGATAGGCGAGCCAACTGAACTGCAGCCGGTGCTGGGACACAAAGGTAAACTGGGCGTGCGCTGTGAAGTGAAAGGCGCCGCCTGTCATTCGGCCTATGCGCCGCAGGGCGTGAATGCCATCGAATACGCTGCCAAATTAATTCATCGCCTCACTGCGATAGGCGAACGCCTTTCGCAACCGCAACGGCAGGATGCACGTTTTGATCCCCCGTTCACGACGGTACAAACGGGCACGATCAACGGTGGCACCGCGTTAAACATTGTGCCAGCCGAATGTACCTTCGACTTCGAAGTCCGCACCTTACCGCACGATAGCGCGCAGGCTATCGCCGATGAGCTGGAGAATTTCGCTCAAACCGCACTTTTACCGCCTATGCGGGCTATCGCACCTGAAAGCGGCATCCGTTTTTATCCTATAAGCGGCTATCCAGGTCTATTCACTGATAAGGAGAGCGCGGCGGCGCAGCTGATTGCCTACCTGACTCAATCAACCGATTTTTCAACGGTAGCCTTTGGTACGGAAGGCGGGCTGTTTCATCAGGCTGGCATTCCCAGCGTAATTTGCGGACCCGGCAGCATGGCGCAGGGCCATAAGCCGGATGAATTTATCAGCGTTGCCCAGCTTGACGCGTGTGATGCCATGCTGGCTCGTCTTGCCGGATGGATGTGCCGCTCATTATCGTGACAACGTCACGGATTGCGTTGCTTTATGTTTTCCAAATGCCAGCTTCAGTAAGCACTAACCGTGTTACACGCGCACAAGCCGTATGCTGGTGACAAGCAATACAGCCCCGTTTTTTGGAGATTCCATGGTAAGTGCAGAAGTGACTTCATTCCCGCATCCTGAGCGGCTTGCGCCAGCAGCGAAAGCCGTTAACGTTGCCGTGCAATTAGATGGCGTGCTAAAGCGTTTTGGTGACGCCATCGCGTTACACAAGATTTCTCTCACGATTGAAGAAGGCGAGTTCATTACGCTATTGGGGCCATCTGGCTGCGGGAAAACTACGCTGCTTAATCTGATGGCGGGTTTTGCCGAAGCCGACGGCGGCGAAATTTTCATTGATGGCGATTTGGTGACGGAGATTCCGCCTTATCAGCGTGAAATCGGCATCGTATTCCAGAATTACGCGCTATTCCCGCATATGACGGTAGAGAAAAACGTCGGATACGGCTTGCGTATGCGCGGTGTGGCGAAAGATGAAATTGCTGAGCGTGTTGAACAGGCGTTGGCGCTGGTCAAACTGGCGGGCTACGGCCACCGCAAACCGCGCGAGTTATCTGGTGGACAGCAGCAGCGCGTGGCGCTGGCACGGGCGCTGGTCATTCGCCCGAAAGTGCTTTTGCTGGACGAACCCTTCTCCGCACTGGATAAAAATTTACGCTTATCGATGCAGGTCGAGCTAAAAGCTATCCAGCGCAAACTGGGCGTTACCACGGTGTTCGTGACGCACGATCAGGGCGAAGCATTGAGCATGAGCGATCGCGTTGTCGTGATGTCAGCGGGGCACGTGCGGCAAATCGGCACGCCAGATGAGATCTATCGCCGCCCGCGCGATCCTTTCGTCGCTGGTTTTGTGGGCGATGTGAACATTCTGCCGGGTCGATACGCCGGCCGTGATAGTGCTGCGGTGGTTGAACTGGGCGGCAATGCGCTGCGTCTGCCCGCGGAACGCGTCCAGGCTACGGTGGGCGAGCGGCTTGACGTGTATGTCCGCCCTGAGAACATTCAACTGGCTGCGCTTGGGCCGCACTCCTTCCTCAGCGCGACGGTGATCACCCATGTCTTCCAGGGCGACCATGTTGATGTGCATCTTGATGTGCCCGCGTTAGGCAGTGCGACACTGTTTGCCCGTCAATCGGGGCTGGAATCATTGACGCGCTGGCCGGTGGGCAGCGTGGTGGGCGTGATGTTTGATGATGAGGGCGTTTGCGCCTTTACCTCTGAGAAGCAGGGATAACGCAGATGCTACCAGAAATGATGAAAGCGGTGATTGCTCACCAGCCGGGCGGCCCCGAGGTGTTAACCATGGTTGACCGCGCGGTACCGCAGCCAGGGGCAGGTGAAGTGCTTATCCGCGTAAGCCATGCGGGGGTGAACCGTCCTGACATTATGCAGCGCAGCGGGATGCCCGTTCCACCCGGTACCAGCGAGGTGCTTGGTCTGGAAGTATCGGGCGTTGTCGCGGAATTGGGTGAGGGCGTTGATAGCCTGAACCTCGGCACGCCGGTGATGGCGCTGCTCAACGGGGGTGGCTATGCCGAATATTGTGTCGCACGCGCCGAACTCTGTCTGCCGGTGCCGGCAGCGCTGCCGCTGGCGCTGGCCGCCGGCGTGCCGGAAGCGGCCTTTACCGTCTGGCATAACCTGTTTGAGCTAGGCCGCCTAACGCCGGGTGAAACCGTGCTGATTCATGGGGCGGCCAGCGGCGTGGGCAGCTTTGCGATTCAAAGTGCGCAGGCGTGTGGCGCGCGGGTTATTGCCACGGCTGGCGGAGCCGCTAAGATTGCCGCACTTCAGCGACTCGGCGTGTGGCGCGCCATTGATCGCCACAGCCAGGATTTTGTCGCGCTGATCCAGGATGAAACCCAAGGCCACGGGGTTGATGTGGTGCTGGACAACGTGGGGGGTGACTATGTGGCCCGCAATCTCAGCGTTATGGCGCAGGGCGGACGCCATGTCAGCTTGTCATTTATGCGCGGCGCTAAAATTGAACTCGATTTGCAACTGGTGATGCGCAAAGGCTTGAGCCTGACCTCATCCACGTTACGTCCTAAGCCGGCCGCTGAAAAAGCGCGTCTGGCCGAGTGTCTGCGAAAACACATTTTGCCGCTGCTGGCAGCAGGAAAAATCATTCCCACGCTACATCAAACCTTACCGTTAGCGCAGGCGGCTGAGGCACATCGCATCCTGGAAGCCAATGCCAATATCGGCAAAGTACTGCTCGCCATTGATCAACCAGGAGTGTCGAGATGATGCAGCTCTACTACGCCAGCACCTCGGCTTATGTTCGCAAAGTCATGGTTACGGCACATTGCCTGGGGCTGCTCGATGAGATTACGCTTTTGGCGTCAGCGGCCCATCCCATCGAACGCGATGAGCGCATTGCCAGCATCAATCCTTTAGCCAAGGTGCCTGCGCTGCGAACCGAGACGGATTTATGTCTGTATGACAGCCGCGTGATTTGCGAGTACCTCAACGCACGCGCGCAGGGAAATTTACTGCCGGCGCACGGTGAATCCCGCTGGGTAAGTCTGGCTCGTCAGGCGTTGGGTGACGGATTGATCGATGCAGCACTGCTGGCGCGCTATGAGTTCAGCGCGCGCCCGGCAGAGAAGCAGTGGCCTGGCTGGGCTGATGCGCAGTTAAAAAAAGTCAGCGCCGCACTGGGGGAAATTGAACGTCAGGTTGTCGGCTTTAACACCCTTCCCGATGATATCGGTTTAATTGCTATAGGTTGCGCGCTCGGTTACCTCGACTTCCGTTTTGCCGGGATGAACTGGCGTAAGCAGCATCCCCTTACTGCCGCGTGGTTTGCAATTTTCGATGCTCATCCGGCCATGGCCGCCACGCGCCCGCATTGATAGTCAGGAGCTTACATGGCACAGCAGATTTTCTTCCTTAACGGACCGAACGCAAATTTGTACGGCATGGATAAAGGCGGCACTTACGGCACGGAAAGTTTTGTCAGTATTGGTGAGCGATGCCAGCGCCGTGCGGCAGCACACAACGTGAACCTGCAATTTCGCCAAAGTAATCATGAAGGCATTATTGTCGACTGGATTCAGGAGGCACGTCAGCACGCGGCGGGGATAATTATCAACGCGGCGGGGCTGAGCTACAGTTCAGTACCTATTCTGGATGCCTTGCTAATGTTCGATGGGCCCATTATCGAAGCGCATATGAGTAATATCTGGAAGCGTGAACCCTTTCGCCATCACTCAATGGTTTCCAAAGCGGCCACCGGTGTGATTGCCGGACTCGGCGTGCTGGGGTACGAGCTGGCGATTGATGCGGTGGTCACGTTGATAAAGGCGGACGCGGCATGAGTACGTTGGTGTTTTACAGTGAATTCGACAGTTTCACCGAGTGGTCAGCGTTATTGGCGCCGCATCTTCCCGGCGTCACTATTTGTCGCGCTGAAGAGGTACAGCAGGCTGATGAGGTGCACTATGCGCTGGTGTGGAAACCCCCGCACGGTTTTTTTGCCCCTTATCGCCATTTAAAACTGTTGGTCAATCTGGGGGCTGGCGTTGATTCGCTGGTTGGCCGTGATGATTTGCCAGACATTCCGATAATCCGCCTGTCGGATCCGCATATGGCGCGCATGATGGCCAGCTACGTGCTGTTTGCCGTGCTGCGCTACGCGCGTGATATACCGGCGTTTGAGCGGGCGCAGCGCGATCGACGCTGGCATTATCTGCATCCGCGATCGCCAGAAAGCGTGCGCGTAGGGGTGCTTGGTTTGGGTGAGCTGGGAGCCTATGCCGCGAGTGAATTGGCGCGGCAGGGGTTTGATGTCCGTGGCTGGTCGCGTTCGCAGAAAACGCTGGCTGGCATTGCCTGCAGCAGCGGAATGGATGCGCTGGACGATTTCCTCGCCAGCAGTGACATCCTGGTGGTAATGCTGCCGTTGACGCCGCAAACCCACGGATTGCTGAACGCTGAAAGATTAGCGTGCTTGCCGCAAGGCGCTGCGTTTATCAATGTGTCGCGCGGTGCCATCGTTGATCAGCAGGCATTAACTCTGGCGCTGAGGCGCGGGGATATTGCCGAAGCAACGCTGGATGTCTTCGATCGTGAACCTTTACCTCCAGATGATGCATTGTGGGGCATGGATAATGTGCTGATCACGCCTCATCTGGCATCTGTGGCGATCCCCGCCAGTGCCGCACCGCAGGTGGCGGATAATATTCACCGCATCACTCGCGGGGAGCCGGTGTTAAATCAGGTGTTTCCGCAACAAGGTTACTAAAGCAAGCGCTTAGTTGCGTCGCTATGCATCCAGGTGCGCATGAACGCGCACCCTACGACATCCCCTCACCCTTTATGGTGTCCGGTTCACGCTTATCTGACGAGCATTACGCCACCTTGACCACTTGCGGATCGAAATAGCTCGGTGCCGCCATGCCGGGAATGTACTGGTCGGAAATAAACATGCGGCAACGCTCGGCAAAGGCACTGACCACCATCGATTGCTGCACATGTGCCACCGTGGCATAGCCGAGTTGCATGGGCTTATTCACACCCGCCAAACGTACGCGAATTAAGCGTTTACCATCCTGCGAAAGGTGAGCTTTGGGCCGCACGTTAGCGATGCCAAAACCTACGCCGTTTGCCACCATCGCGCGGACCACTTCCATATTGCTCGAGCGCATAACAATGTTGGGCGTGACGCCCGCCTCACTAAACAGACTCAGAAAATATTCCCGGCTCCACGGCATATCCAGCAATACCATCGGCACATCGGCCAGATCCTGCATAGAGACGGCTGATTGCGTGGCGAACGGATGATGTTCACCCACCATCACATAAGGCGGCAACTGCGCGAGTGATTGAAAGGTGATGTCGCCGGCAGGAACCAGATCGTAAGTCAGGGCAATATCGATATCGGCCGCACGCAGCTGTTTCAATAGCTGCTCGTGATTGCCCTCTACCAGCGTGATACGCACGCCAGGAAAAGCGCGACCAAAACCGAACACCAGTTCAGGCGTCAACATCGGCGCTAAGGTATCGAGACAGCCGACGCGCAGCGGTCCGCGCACATTATTCATGGATTCTGAAGCAATCGTGTAGAGGTTCGACATCTGCTCCAGGATCAGCTTCGCCTCTTTTAAAACCTGATGGCCGATGGCGGTGAGTGAGACGCCCTGCGCGTGATGACGGACAAAAAGCTGCACGCCAAGCTCAGACTCAATATGGGTGATAGCCGCTGAGATCGACGGTGATGAAACGTGGATACGTTCCGATGCGCCGATAATGCTGCCCGCTTCACCGGAAGCGACAAAATATTCCAGCTGACGCTGGGTGATGCGACTGAGCATGCAGATTCTCCTGGGATTGCTGACGCGCTCATGTCGCGCCAGTCATTCTAATTGTGTTGGAGACTATGCATTTATCATGCCGGCTCCCGTAACAGGATAATCACCTGCCTGCATCTCTTCGCCCATTCGCTTCTGCCTCACCTGCGGTTAAGAAAATCCTTGCCAGAGCAGCGCTTTTTTTAGCGTCAGAAATTCTGACGCAACAGCGAGGTAAATGCTGTTTTACCGAATCTCAGCCTGACGGCAATATCGCTTTAACACCAGAGAGCTGCCTTCGCACTGTTGTAGTGCAATGCGACGTAACGGAGCAGACGGTGGTTCACAGTTGCTACCACAGCCATTTCATTCATTGGGGACGAGAATATGTTGCGTAAGATTTGTGCCTTAACGTTGTTGACCACTGGCGTATTAAGCGCGGGCAATGCAATGGCCGCAGATAAGCTGATTGTCAGCACCTGGGGCGGCAGCTTTAAAGATCTGATTGATCAAACCATCGCGAAAGAGTTCACCAAAGAAACCGGTGTTGAAGTGCAATTTGTCACGGGCGGAACCATTGACCGCCTCAACAAAGCCAAGTTGGCCGGCGGCTCGCCCGAAACGGATGTGACGTTTACCACCGCGCACGTCGGCTATTTGTATGCCAACAGCGGTCTGTTTGAGAAGCTCGATATGAGCAAAATCCCCAATGCGGTCAATCTGGTGCAGCAAGCCAAAGTCAGCCCTTATCACCTTGGTGTTTGGGGTTATGTTTACACCATCGGCTACCGTCCCGATTTAGTGCCAAAAGGCGAAACCTTCTCCAGCTGGAACGATTTGTGGCGCCCTGAGCTGAAAGGATCGCTGGCGCTGCCCGATTGGGATCCCAGCCATATTATTGCGGTATCTGCCAAGCTCTCCGGTACGGATGCAGCACACTGGCAACAGGGGCAGGCCAAGCTGAAGGCGCTGATTCCTAACATCAAATCCTTCTATACCGATGATGCCAACAGCCAACAGCTGATCTCTACCGGCGAAACCCCGGTGCAGGTGATGTTGTCGATGAATGCCTACAGCATGATTGCCGAGGGCGTCAACATTAAGCTGGCCATTCCCAAAGAGGGCGCAATTCTCGGGGTGGATACCGTGGGAATCAACAAAGGCACTAAGCATGCCGACCTGGCCTACAAATTTATGAACATTGCGCTTAAGCCGGAAATCCAGCAGCAGGTGGCGAAGATCTATCGCGGCAGCCCAACGGTGACCAATGCGCATATCGATCCTGAGCTGGCGAAGTTGCCGGGCATGCTGACCACGCCCGAACAGTGGAATGCCACCATCAACACCGATCCGCAGCTGCGCGCGGAGAAAACCGCCGAATGGCGTCAGTGGTTCTCGGAAAACATCATGTCTCATTGAGGGGGATGGGCAGCCCGCGCTGCCCACTTCTCAACGGTAGTCGCAACATTTTATGCAGGCAGCAACGTCTATGACGAGAAAACCGACATTTTTACCCTGGTTCATTATCCCAGCCACCTTTACGGCGCTCGGGTTAGTGGTTGCCATGTTCGCCGTGATGCAGTTTAGCGTGCGGGCCTATATTCCCGGTTCACTGGACGTGGGCGGATTTACCCTGGCGAACTTTAATGGCTTGTTTAAGAAAATCTATGCCGATGCCTTTATCAACACGGTGCTGCTTAGCGCGAAAACCGCCATTTTTGGCTTGCTGATGAGCTATCCGCTGGCCTACGCGCTGGTGCGAACGCGCACCACATGGATCAAATCCACCCTTTTGATTATTGCCATCACGCCGCTGTTTCTCGGCGAAGTGGTGCGTACCTATTCGTGGATTATCGTGTTGGGCAATAGCGGATTTCTTAACAGCGTACTGCTGGCAATCGGCATCATTCATAAGCCTATCCAGTTTATGTTCACGCAAACGGGAGTGGTGGTGGCGCTGGTGCATGTGACGATGCCGATCATGGTGATGATGCTGGCCACCGCGCTGTCACACATCAATCCTGATTATGAAAAAGCCGCCACCAGCCTTGGGGCCGGGCCCATACGCACACTGCTTACGGTGACGATTCCGCTGTCGCTGCCAGGCATAGTTTCGAGTTTAACCACGGCCTTCGCCTGGACCTTCAGTGCTTTCGCCACCCCGCAACTGATCGGTGGAGGACGCGTTAGCACCGTGGCCACCATGGTGTATCAGCTGGGATTTTCATCGATGAATTTTCCGTTTGCCGCCGCGCTCAGCATTGCCGGTTTACTGCTGACGATTCTGCTGCTGATGGTGCTAAAACGCATGAGCCGCTTCCTGCACGCAATAGGAGAACATTAAGATGACGCGTTCGCTAAACGATAAACTGATTACCCTGACCGGTCGCCTGCTGGTCATTGCCATTGTTCTGTTTGTCATGCTGCCAACGATTGTGGTTTTCATCTCCTCATTCAGCAGCACATCGGTGCTGTTCTTCCCACCGAAAGGCTGGTCACTGCGCTGGTTTGAGCGTGCAGTAAGTTACGATGATTTTCGCCACGGCTTCTATTCTGGCCTCATTGTTACCGCCTGGGCATCCTCCCTGGCGGTGATCATCGGCGCAACACTGGCTATTGCAATTGAGCGCTACAGCTTTCCCTGCAAGCAGGTGCTGGAAGGGGTGTTGCTCTCACCGCTTTTCATTCCCCATTTCACTATTGGGCTGGGTTTGCTGATGCTGGTTTCGCAGCTCGGTATCGGGCGCGGTTATCCACTGGTGATTTTCTGCCATATCGTGCTGGTGCTGCCGTTCGTGTTGCGCAGCGTGTATGTGTCATTAAAGAATCTGGAGCAACGTATTGAACTGGCCGCCGCCAGCCTTGGTGCATCGCCTTTACGCGTGGTGTGGACCATCACCGTGCCGTTGATATTACCCGGCCTGTTTGGCGGCTGGTTATTTGCGGCTATCCTGTCGTTCAATGAATTCACTGCCTCGCTGTTTATTACCACGCAAGCGACGCAAACCCTGCCGGTGGCGATGTACAACTATGTACGTGAATTTGCTGACCCCACGCTGGCGGCACTCTCGGTTATTTATATTGCCGTAACGGCAACGATGTTAATTATTGCCAATAAGTTTTTAGGCTTAGGAAAAATTCTGAATGTTGAAGCGGGACATTAATTAATTTACTGAGCGTCAGCGCTTTCTAACGCACCGATTAACTTCAATGCGACTCTTTTCCATGAAAAGGGCGGAGTCGTTCATCTTTAGGAAATTCACATGTCAGTAGAAAAAATGAATACCGTGATTGTCGGGGCAGGCCAGGCAGGTATTGCGATGAGTGAGCATCTGTCATTAATGGGGGTTCCCCATGTGGTTTTAGAGCGTAGTCGTATTGCCGAACGCTGGCGTTCTGAACGTTGGGATTCATTAGTTGCGAATGGTCCAGCGTGGCACGATCGTTTTCCGTCATTAAAATTCGACAATATTTCCCAGGAAGCTTTTCCGCCCAAAGAGCGTATGGCGCAATATTTCGAGGATTACGCAAAAATGCTCGATGCGCCCGTGCGAACTGGCGTTGAGGTTTATCTGGTTGAGCGCCTGGCCGGACGCAGCGGATTTAAAGTCGTCACCTCGGCGGGAGAATTTGAGGCGGATAACGTGGTAGCCGCCACCGGGCCTTTTCAAAAGCCCTCGATCCCGCAGATTGTGCCAGAGAGCGCCGCACTGCATCAGATCCACTCTTCGGGCTATAAAAATCCTCAGCAGCTGCCGGAAGGCGGCGTGCTGGTGGTGGGTGCTGGCGCTTCCGGGACACAAATCGCGGAAGAGTTAAGAAAATCAGGGCGTGACGTGTATCTCTCAGTCGGCGAACACTATCGTCCGCCGCGCGCCTATCGCGACCGTGATTACTGCTGGTGGCTCGGCGCACTTGGCCTGTGGGATGAGGTGAAGATCAAGCCGAAAAAACAGCACGTTGCCTTTGCGGTGAGCGGCTATGAAGGCGGCAAAACGGTAGATTTTCGTCGTCTGGCCCACATGGGCATCACGCTTGTGGGCATCACGACGCGTTGGGATGATGGCGTACTCAGCTTTGCCGAAGGTTTGGCGGAGAATATTGCCGAAGGGGATAAAGCCTATTTCGATGTGCTGCGTGATGCAGATGCTTATATTGCACGCAACGGTTTGGACCTGCCGCCAGAACCGCAGGCGTGGGAGTTGTTGTCGGATCCTGAATGCCTGATTAATCCGCTGGCTAAGTTGGATATTCATGGCGCAGGGATTAGCACTATTATTTGGGCCACCGGATTTAAATTTGATTTTAGCTGGCTGCAGGTCGATGCATTTGATGAAAAGGGTGTGCCATTCCATAAGCGCGGTATTTCAGCAGAACGTGGCATCTATTTTCTTGGCCTGCCGAATCTGGTTAATCGTGCATCCTCATTTATTTATGGTGTCTGGCATGATGCGAAATATATAGCTGACCATATCGTGTTGCAAAATGCCTATACCGATTACGTAAAATCGTAATTTATGCGCATGAGGTGCGTATAAATGCGCACCCAGCCGCGCTGTAGTGAATATTTTCGGATGCCGATTGATGAACATAACCTGTATTGAAGAGTTACGCCTTCTGGCGCGTAAGCGTGTACCGAAAATGTTTTATGATTATGTGGATGCAGGTTCATGGACGGAATACAGCTATCGCGCTAATGAGGCCGACCTGCAACGCATCGAATTTCGTCAGCGCGTGGCCGTCGATATCTCTCAGCGCAGCACCACCAGCACGATGTTGGGGCAACCCGTTACGTTGCCGATGGCGATTGCACCCACCGGCTTAACCGGCATGGTGCATGCCAATGGTGAAATCCTTGCCGCGCGGGCAGCAAAAAATTTTGGCATTCCTTTCACGCTATCCACCATGAGCATCTGTTCTATCGAAGCGGTGGCACAGGCGACACAGCACCATCCCTTTTGGTTTCAGCTGTATGTGATGCGCGATCGTCAGTTTGTCGCCCGTTTAATTGAGCGCGCTAAAGCCGCCAACTGCAGTGCGTTGGTGGTTACCATGGATTTACAGGTGTTTGGTCAGCGGCACAAAGACATCAAGAATGGCTTATCCACGCCGCCCAAAATGACGCTGAAAAATATGATCAACATTGCCAGCAAACCGCGCTGGTGCCGCAACATGCTGGCATCACCGCATCGTAATTTTGGCAATATTATTGGCCATGCCAGCGGGGTAGAGAGTATTGATGCAATGATGGCGTGGACGCAGCAGCAGTTTGATCCTTGCCTCTCGTGGCGGGATGTTGAGTGGATTAAACAGCGCTGGGGCGGCAAACTTATTGTCAAGGGCATCATGGATGCCGAGGATGCGCGATTAGCGGTGGCAGCGGGTGCGGATGCCGTGATCGTTTCTAATCATGGTGGTCGTCAGCTGGACGGCGTCTCTTCATCGATATCCATGTTGCCACTGATTGTTGATGCGGTGAAAAATCAGGCCGAAGTGCACTTTGATGGCGGCATCCGTTCCGGACAGGATGTCCTCAAGGCTATCGCGCTGGGCGCCAAAGGCACCTATATCGGCCGCAGCATGCTGTATGGATTGGGGGCATTAGGTGAGCAGGGCGTAACCTGCGCGCTGAATATCATCCGTAATGAATTCGACCTCTCAATGGCGTTTTGTGGCAAAACGGAGGTGGCCGCAATTGATGCGACGATATTGCGTCAGGATATTTGCCGATAAAAAAAGCCGGACATGGTCCGGCTTTGTTCATTTCTGGCGTGAATTACAGCGCCATATCCTGCTTGCCTGATTCCGCACGCGGTTTAGCCTGCGTTGGCGCCACGGTCTGGTCGCCCATGTTAATCACCGGCGGTTTAGTCAACTGCAGCGTGGCTGCGGTATTGTCCCAAACCTGCTGCGTCAACGCGGTGTTGCCGTTCAGCTTCTGGCCGAAACTTGGCACGACGTCACGGATCTTCTGCTGCCACTCTGGCGATGCAAACTGCTCTGGGAACAGCTTCTTCATCACGTCGAGGGTGATAGGTGCGGCAGTCGATGCACCTGGTGAGGCACCTAACAGCGCTGCCAGGGTTTTCTGCTGATCGGTCACAATTTCGGTGCCCAGCTTCAGCACGCCGCCTTTGTCTGCGTCTTTCTTAATGATCTGTACGCGCTGGCCGGCCTGAATCAATTTCCAGTCCTCTTTACGTGCGTTTGGATAGTACTCCTTCAGCGCAGCAAAGCGGTCATCATCATTCAGCATCACCTGACCAATCAGGTATTTCACCAGATCAAAGTTATCAATACCCACATGCGTCATCGGCATGATGTTGCTGGTGGTGGTGGCGCTCAGCAGATCGAACAGCGAACCGTTTTTCAGGTACTTGGTCGAGAAGGTGGCGAACGGGCCAAACAGCACCACTTTCTTACCGTCGAGGTAGCGAGAATCGATGTGTGGCACGGACATCGGCGGAGCGCCCACAGAAGCCTGGCCGTACACTTTTTCCAGGTGACGGTTGGCGATCGCTGGGTTTTCGGTCATCAGGAAGGAACCGCCGACCGGGAAGCCGCCGTAGTTATCGGCTTCTGGAATACCGGTTTTCTGCAGCAGCTTAATGGCAGCGCCGCCTGCGCCGATAAACACGTATTTCGCATCGACAGAGCGCTTATCACCGCTCTTCACATCTTTAACGGTAACGTGCCAGGAGTTGTCACTGTTACGCTTGAAATCAGTGACTTCAGTAGACGTTTCCAGCTTGAAGTTCTGATCTTTTTTCAGGCTGCCGATCAGCTGACGGGTGATTTCACCGTAGTTGACATCGGTGCCCACTGGCGTCCAGGTTGCAGCAACTTTCTGGTTCGGATCGCGGCCTTCCATCACCAGCGGTGCCCATTGCTGGATCTGCTGATGATCGGTTGAGAATTTCATGCCCTGGAACAGCGTCGTTTTCTGCAGCGCCTCATAACGCTTGGTGAGGTATTCGACATTTTTGTCGCCCCAAACGAAGCTCATATGCGGAGTCGAATTGATAAACGAGTGTGGATCGTGCAACACGCCGCGCTGTACTTGTGAAGTCCAGAATTGACGAGAAATCATGAACGCTTCGTTGATTTCCAGCGCTTTGCTAACGTCGATTGAACCGTCTGCACGCTCTGGCGTGTAGTTCAGCTCCATGTTAGCAGAGTGCCCCGTACCGGCGTTGTTCCAGCCGTTGGACGATTCCAGTGCCACGCCATCCAGCTTCTCAACCATCAGCTGTTTCCAGCCCGGCTGAAGCTCTTGCAGCCAGGTGCCAAGCGAGGCGCTCATGATACCGCCGCCAATCAGCAGCACGTCAGTTTTTTCTGGTGCATCTTCAGCGTGTAGCGCAGAAGAGACAAGCAGCGCTGCCAGCGATAGGGCAGACACGATCTTTTTGGTGTGAGTCATTCCAGTCCTACTTATTATGCAATGCAGGTGAACGTTAAAAATTCGGTTTGCACATTAAGAGATTGTTACGAAATGATTAACTTATTTTTAGTTAATAAAGTATTGGTGTTAATTAATTAACTTTAAAAAAAGAAAGGCGGATAAAACATAAGCAAAACAGGGAGTAAAGCGAGGATAAACCGCTCAGGTCACGCGGTTATTCTTTATATCGGTTGACGCGACTTAGGTCAAATAAAAACCTCGCCTACCGCTGCACATTTCATAAACCATCACTGCACGAAGCGTGTTCATTGCGCGTAGCAAAACTGTATTACCCTAAGGTCTCTAATGATTTGTTTAAACACTTTCACGTGGGCAACGGCATGGCTAACAAAACGCTGTATGAAAAACTGATCGATCAGCATGTGGTTCGGACGTTAGAGGACGAAGGGCATGTGCTGCTGTACATCGACCGCTCTATTCTGAATGAGTACACCAGCCCGCAGGCGTTTAGCGGTTTGCGCGATCATCAGCGTGCGGTGCGTAATCCCGGCACTATTTTACTGAATGTCGATCACGTCAACCCAACGCGTCCCGAGCGCGATGACGCCATGACCGATGCCGGTGGACAATTACAGGTTGATTATTTCCGCCAGAATGCCGCGCATTTTGGCATTGAACTGTTCGATGTGATGGATCCACGTCAGGGTATTGAACATGTTGTTGCCCACGAGCAGGGCCTGGTCATGCCCGGAATGGTGATCGCTGCAGGTGATAGCCATACCACCACATACGGCGCGTTTGGTGCACTTGGCTTCGGCATCGGCACCTCGGAAATCGAGCATCTGCTTGCTACGCAAACGCTGATTTATCGCCGGTTGAAAACCATGCTGGTGACGGTGAACGGCGAGTTGCCGTTTGGCTGCTCGGCGAAGGACATCATCATGGCGCTGATTGAGCAGATTGGCGCTTCAGGGGCTACCGGTTTTGCCATTGAATTTACCGGTGTTGCCATTGCGGCGCTGAGTATGGAAGGGCGCATGACGCTGTGTAACATGGCGGTGGAAGCCGGTGCTCGCGGCGCTATCATCGCGCCGGATGAAAAGGTCTTTGCCTATATTGCGGGCAAACCGCAAATGCCGGTGGGACCAATGTGGGATCGGGCCGTTGCGGAGTGGCGTGCATTAAAGAGCGATGCTGACGCGCCCTTTGATCGCCGCATTACCATCGATTGTAGTGACCTCGAACCCAAAGTGACCTGGGGAATTAGCCCGGATCAAGCTGGCGCTATCACGGGGCGCGTCCCCGATCCCGCGCAGGAAAAAGATCCGGTTAAACAGCAGGCGTTAAATACCGCACTGAAATACATGGGGCTGGAACCCGGCACGCCGTTAGCCGATATCGCCATCACGCACGCCTTTATTGGTTCCTGTACCAATGGTCGAATTGAGGATTTACGAGCCGCGGCCGCCATTATCGACGGCCATAAAATTGCGCCACACGTGCGAGGCATTATCGTTCCTGGTTCAACTCAGGTGCGTCAGCAGGCAGAAGCGGAAGGATTAGCGGCGATATTCATCAACGCCGGCTTTGAGTGGCGTCAATCAGGTTGCTCAATGTGTCTGGCAATGAATGAAGATGTGCTTGCGCCTGGCGATCGTTGCGCTTCAGGTACCAACCGTAATTTCCCAGGCCGTCAGGGCGCAGGTGCCCGCACGCATTTGATGAGTCCGGCGATGGTTGCCGCCGCCGCGATTGCCGGTCATCTGGTTGACGTCCGCCGCTTTATGACAGCAGAGGTTTAAAATGGAAGCGTTTAATAACATTACCGGCACGCTCGCCCCGTTACCGGCTGCCAATATTGATACGGATGTGATCATGCCGAAGCAGTTTCTCAAAGGCATTGATCGCCAAGGTTTAGATCGCGGCGTGTTCTTCGACCTGCGCTTTTTGGCCGATGGCAGCCCAAACCCGGATTTCATTCTCAATCAGCGCGGGTGGGAACACGCCACTTTCTTGCTGGTGGGGGCGAATTTCGGCTGTGGTTCCAGCCGCGAACATGCGGTGTGGGGGCTCAATCAGCTCGGCATTCGCGCCATTATTGGTACCAGTTTTGCCGGTATCTTTGATGATAACTGCCAGCGCAACGGTGTTCTGACGCTGACGTTGAGTGATGAGGATTACCAGCGATTGAGTGCAGTGGCGAACGATCCTACCAACAATCGCATTACCGTTTCGCTGGAACAGCAGGCGATCCTTTTCGATAATCAACGTATTGCGTTCTCCGTGAGCGCATTGAAACGTGAAATGCTGCTGGGCGGCGGAAGCGCTGTAGATTGGACGCTGCAATACGCCTCTGATATTAGCCAGTTTGAAACGCAGCATTTTGCCCAACGTCCGTGGCTGAAACGCGCGAATACGGCAAAGGATGAACAGCATGAGTGAGATAACGCCTCAGGGAGATTCGCCGTTTATTGAAGGCTTTACGCTTAGCGACGTGCGTCTGGCTAACGGCATTACGTTACGCGTAGCCATGGGCGGCGAAGGGCCGCCGCTGCTGCTTTTGCATGGTCATCCGCAGAATCATCTGGCGTGGCGCAAGATTGCGCCGCAGCTGGCGCAAAAATATCGCGTTATCCTGCCGGATTTACGTGGCTATGGCGACAGTGATAAACCGCCGAGTGACGAAACCCATCGCCCCTACTCAAAACGCGTGATGGCCGATGACATTAGCCTGCTGATTGAAGCATTGGGATGGGAGCGCGTGGCTTTCGTGGGCCACGATCGCGGCGCCCGCGTCGGGCACCGATTGGCGCTCGATCACCCGGAAAAACTCTCCTGCTGCGTATTTGTCGATATTGCACCTACCGCAACCATGTATGCATTAACCGATAAAACATTCGCCACGCGTTATTTCTGGTGGTTTTTCCTGATTCAGCCGTACCCGTTACCCGAAACCATGATCGGTCACGACCCGGCTTTATTTCTGCGTAAACACATTGATGGCCAATTAAAAACGCCAGGCGCAACCTCGGATGAAATATTTAATGATTATCTGCGCTGTTATCAAAATAAAGCGATGATACATGCAGTATGCGAAGATTATCGCGCTGCGGCCACCATCGATTTAGACGACGACGCGCAAGACAGTGATAAACGTATTGAATCTCCGCTATTGCTGTTGTGGGGTGAAAAGGGCACGGTTGGTCAGTTATATAACGTAGTGGATACCTGGCAGGATAAAGCGCGTCATGTGCAAGGGCAGGCATTACCTTGTGGCCACTCGCCGCATGAGGAAGTACCCGAACTGTTTTTAAGCCAGCTTCAGTGCTTCCTGGATTCTGTGTTATAACCGGCTAAATTTCTTTAACGCTGTGGTGTTATGAAGATATTGCTTGCCGGAAAAAGTTATCAGAAACCCTTGCAGGGCTGGCCTTCAGTAGAAGATCTGTACGTGTTTATCAGCGTGGCGCGCTATGAAGGTTTTGGCCGCGCCGCAACGGAGCTGGGCCAGTCGCCATCTTACATCAGCAAACGTATTGCCATCCTTGAAAAGCAGCTGGAAACCCGGCTGTTTTTTCGCACCAACCGTGTGATGCGCCTGACGCCCGAAGGTGAAAAAGCGCTGGAGGGCGCGCTGCAGGTGGTGAATGAAATGGATTCTTTCCTGAATAATTTCCAGCAGTGGCGCGGAGAGCTGACCGGCGACCTCACCGTGGCTTGCTCCTTTGGTTTTGGGCAGGACTATCTTTCCGACGCCGTGGCAGAATTTATGGCGCGTCATCCCTCGCTGAATATCAAATTAATTCTCACCGATCGCGATATTGATCTGCTGCAATCTGGCATCGATGTTGATATTCGCGTCAGTGATGATATTAATCACTCTTACATCGCCAAAAAATTAGCAGCTAATCGGCGTATTTTATGTGCATCGGCAGAGTATTTAGCGCAGTCACCTGCATTAACCACGCTGGACGATTTGATGGATCACAGCTGCCTTATTATTAATGAAAACAACAACACATTTGGGCATTGGACATTGACTGATGGTGAAAACAAAATTGTTTGTCGTCTTAATAGTCACTATTCATCCAACAGTGGCAAAGTGATTCTTAACTGGGCATTAAAATCACACGGGATTGCACTGCGCTCAGCCTGGGACGTTTCACCTTATTTAACAGAGAACAAACTCGTTCACGTTTTACCGCAGTGGTATCAGGAAGCCAATATATGGGCGGTTTATACACAACGCTCTTCAGAATCTCCGCGTATTAAGGTGTTTATTGATTTTCTCGTCGAATACTTTGGAGGGAAAAATTTATTTATTTCCTAGATGATTCACCATGATGTCAAAAAATTAAACCGTCCGCTGCAAAAATACGGACGGTTGGTACTAGGCAACAGTTTTATCGGCACGGCACTTTGTTACATGGTTTACCAGTTTCCATACGGATATTTTTTTCCTTTAATGAAATCTTTTATATCCTGGTCATATCCATAGGAAAAGTCACTCTTGGTAATATTTTTGCAGAGTGCTAATTGATCACCTGAGGTGGTCTTCAGGACTGATGGTCTCACCCGATAGTTTGGTTCGTTGCCTATGCCACGTAGCCAGACGGCTACCTTACCCTCAGGTCCCAGACCAATCTGTATTGTGTCGTAATAACCGATATTACCTTGGTAATCTTTGTGCTCGCTAGGCCTGCGCATTTTATTTATCGTTGCATCTGACAATGTCAGGTGAGTTTCATATACTTTTTTATCAATTACTGAATCCCAGCAGAAAAGAATATGTTTGGGAGGATGTTCAAGGTGATTCCAGTATCCATTGGGTGCACGGTCAATATCATTCCATTCTCCGATAACGTTACTCAGGTTAGGGGTGCTGTTTAGTGTATTAAAGCGATAATTATAACCGTCTGCATCAAGGATCGCAGCAAAAGTCACACGTGCAGGCAACGCCCTGGGTGTAAAAAAGTTAAAATTCCACTGCGTAGGTAGATCCTTTGGGAGAGGAACCGCATTGGGCTTAATAGCACTGTGGCAGGCCGTTATCAACAGAATTGAAAGAACTGCAACTTTACGGATTATTTCCATATTTTATTTCCTTCCATATCATAAATTGTCCGCTGCCAGCGTTCATCTGGGCGGTTAGTAAAAGTGATTAATTTAGCCGGTTTGACTGCGTCAGTGACCGCCCCTTGGCCGTCTCTTAACACGCTGTTCCAATTGGCTGAACAGTGGATATATTTTCCGCCAGAGCAAGAATTTAGGAAGTGGTAAAACCTTTAATAGGGCCGCCACTGCGAATAATAGTTTTATCGGCACGGCACTCTGTTACATGGTTTACCAGTTTCCATAAGGATATTTTTTTCCTTTAATGAAATCAGAAGTGTCACCATAATATTTATATCCGTTTGGATGTTTAGTTATCCCTTTGCAAAGAGCTAATTTCTCGCCTGAGACGGTCTTCAAGACTGATGGTCTTACCCGATAGTTTGGTTCGTTGCCTATACCACGTAGCCAGACGGCCACCTTACCCTCAGGTCCCAGACCAATCTGTATTGTGTCGTAATAACCGATATTACCTTGGTAATCTTTGTGCTCGCTAGGCCTGCGCATTTTATTTATCGTTGCATCTGACAATGTCAGGTGAGTTTCATATACTTTTTTATCAATTACTGAATCCCAGCAGAAAAGAATATGTTTGGGAGGATGTTCAAGGTGATTCCAGTATCCACTGGGTGCACGATCAATATCATTCCACTCTCCGATAACGTTACTCAGGTCAGGGGTGCTGTTTAGTGTATTAAAGCGATAATTATAACCGTCTGCATCAAGGATCGCAGCAAAAGTCACAAGTGCGGGCAACGCCCTGGGGGTAAAAAAGTTAAAATTCCACTGCGTAGGTAGATCCTTTGGGAGAGGAATCGCATTGGGATTACCAGCACTGTGGCAGGCCGTTATCAACAGAATTGAAAGAAGTGCAACTTTACGGATTATTTCCATATTTTATTTCCGTCCATATCGTAAATTGTCCGCTGCCAGCGTTCATCTGGGCGGTTAGTGAAAGTGATTAATTTAGCCGGTCTGACTCCGCCAACGATTGCCCCTTGGTCGTCTCTTATCACGCTGTTCCAATTGGACGAGCAGTGGATATATTTTTCCGCCAGAGCATGAATTTCGGAAGTGGTAAAACCTTTAATAGGGCCGCCACTGCGAATGGCACGTCCCATTACAATCGCTTTCTCACTTAAGCTGTTCAAATCGGCGGGCAATAAAAAGTCAGGGATACTGTCATCGATAGGATTAAAAATCACACCCGCCTCCTGTGCTGCATCTAGCATCACTCGTAATACCACTTTCGACCAATCATTGTGTGTTGAACGTTCAATGGTTAAGGCTACGCCGCTGCGTTTTTGCAAGGTGCCGTAGCGATCTGCGGGCATTCTGTCGTCATGCCAAGTGCTAATCTTGGTCTCCACACCATGAAGAATAGGTGCGACTACTGGGCTCTTACTTATCATCTCCCGCTGTTTACGGGCCTGCTGATAAATCCGGGTATCGCTCTCTGCAGTTGAAATAGGCACGGTTTCAAACTGCGGTCGGGTAAGAAAATACGCTTCATGCTCCTCTGGATTGTAGCCGCCACCTATATCTGAGTGCGCACCAGGCAAAGCAAGCTCCGGCCATGTCGGTTTCACACTGTTAAGTGCAAAATTAAAACGGCATTCGTGCTGTGCGGTGATATGAAAAACTTTCTGAGCCACGCCCGGGCGCAGCACAATATTTACCTCACCGGTATCGGCGCTGTGTGGATTAAAGCCGTTCACCGGTGAGCCAATCGCCGCCACGGTATCAAAGATCCCCACGAAGCGAGTTTTACCCCCGGGTGTACCTAAGAATTCGATACCCTCCAGCCCGGTTTTAATGGCTGTAATGATAGTTTTATCCTGTTCGAAGACCCGGTTAGCAAAATGCCGGGCTGCCGCTGCTCCACGGCTGAACCCGAAAAGATCAAATTGTATTTCCTTGACGATGCATGCACTCGCGTCGGGCAAGATGGCCAGATAATTTTTAATACCTGCTATCAGCAAAGTGATTGCCTTATCTGTTTTTCTCACCACACCAGTGCTACCCCCGCCAGTCCCTATTCCATAGATGCTATCACCCTGACCATTTTCAGTGCCGATCCCTTCGATATAAATCGCGTGCTGTCCATATCCCGTACTGGCCATAAGATTCTGGTTATAAAGTGTATAAAGCCAGTGCACATTGGTGTAATAACCGAGATGACTTCCAGCGGCCGTGCCGCTGTAGCCACGTTTTAGTTGAATACATTGAGAATAGGCCGACTGAGTATCGCCATCATTCATTCCAAAATGCTCCCCTGAGCATGCATCCAAACTTGCAACGGTATTATCCGCATTATTTCCTGTACCATCAAAGAACACGCCAATAGTAAGGGTAATTTCACGCTTTGGGGGCTGTGGACGAGTAGCATTCGACACCGGTGAAAAGGCTTTTTTACGTGCTGCCTGGGCATGCTGTTCCGGTTCCGCATTGCTATTTCGTGTCATGCGCGTTGTTGGTCGGGGTTTACCATTTGAATGCTGATAATTCCTGCGGCTAACTGAACGGTGATATTCAGCGATAATTCTGTCAGCACCGCTGAAAGAGAAGGCATGGACGTTGTTACAAATCAGTTCACCTTTATCATTAATGTAGAAAATAACGTCAGGGCCATGCATTTCGCTGAGCATTACTGCGTCACCGCAAAATATCATCTTTTCCAGTCGTTCTTTCTCGCGTGGCCCGTGAGGTCCGGGTTGGTGTGGATTCCTGCATGAGGATTGTTCACGCATGTTAATAATATTGAAACCTGGGTTATAACTATCGTCAAACTCGTATTGATCACAAATTCGTGCCCAGGCATAGCTGGGTGAGACAATGCGTTCAAAATCCTCAGGAGCGAGGTTATCGTTAGGCAGGTAGTAGAGATATATTCCTGGCAAACTAAGGCTCATATCTATTTCCCTCTGGATGGAATTTTATGCCGTCACCATATAGTGTTTTTTTGCAGAGGGTAAATACCTGATAACTATCTATTAGTAAGTTAAGTCGATTTTAATGCCTACACCAATTTCTAGTGAAAAAGATAAAACTTATCTTTATCAGAGGATTACTGCGTAGTCTATTTAGGCATAATGGTTTGTTATCCAACTTTGATATTAAGTAAGTTCTATCATTTTTCTCAGAATTTCCTTTGCTTGCTTTTAATAGTTAAGTTGCCATTGTAATAAAGTTCGAGCGTTAATAGTGAATGGCATTCGCTATTTATATGTTATTGTATACATATCACATACATCCACTCTTTAGTATATCGACTTTCATACAGAGTATTTCGCAGAAAAAAGCCTGCCGATGACGCAAGGCAGGCTATGAATTCATGCAGGACGACAGTAAACATCAGCCATAGGCCACTTTACTATTGATGTGATAAAGCGTCGCTGTTGCAGCCATCACGTGTTGGCCATCGTGCGCCGGCTCGTGAGACTCAACGTCGGTGATGTGGTAGCCCACAGCGCCAGCGGCAAGTGCTTTTTGCACAAATGCGTCATTCAGTTCTTCCATTGAGGTGGCCCAGCTCACGGAAGTAAATCCAACCGGATGGATTGATGAAATTTCGCGATGGGTTAAATCAGCACGAATTAAAACGGGTTTTACAGATTGCGGTGTAAAGATTGAGATAACATCATTAATTAATTGTTTCATGGCCATACTCCTCGGAAAGAATAGCTGAGCCCATGGCTGAAGCTGCGAGTTGTTCAATTGTTGATAATGCGCTTTTACATCCCAAAAATGCTCACGGCGGGTGATCATTGCCGGTAAAGCTAATAAACACGTTTTGAGGTTAAGCGTTTTAGCTTTAATTGCTAATTAGATGTTAAGAAATCTTCAGCCACAACTCATTCAAACTTCCGCGAATATATTTGCATGTGGTTACATTTGCCGCTGTTAAAAATGTTGTCATGAATGGCGGCCTGACAAAAAACGGTAAAGCGCTTCTGACAGCCGCATTCATGGCAAACCGGCTAAGGGTTGCGTTAGAAAAATTAAAACTCGCGCTGTCCGCCCAACTCAATCACCCGATTCGGCGGGATATTAAACTGCTCATGCGCGCGCAGCGCATTACGCTGGCAGAAATGGAAGATACCGCCTTTCACCCGCATCAGACCTTTTCTTTTTTTCATCACCAGGGTGTCATGTGAGGTAAAGAAGGAGGCTTCATTCACGGTACAGCCAAATCCTTCCAGCCCACACAGATGCAGAATTTCAGCCATTGACGGCGTTTCGCGCCAACCATAAGTGGCGGTGACTTGCCAGAATGAAGGGGACAGCTGGGAGATGCTCAGGCGCTTTTGATTATAAACGCGCGGTATATCAGCGGTGCGGATGTGTAGCAGCACCACGCGTTTATGTAATACGCGGTTGTGTTTGAGGTTATGCAGCAGCGCCTGCGGAATTTCGTGCTGTTTCCGCGCCAGAAAAATCGCCGTGCCGGCCACGCGACTGGGCGGATTGGTTTCCAGCGATCTGACCAATGCTTGCAAGCTTTCTGGATCGTTATTCAATCGGCGAATTAAACGATTACGCTCGCTGCTCCAAATCAGCATGAGTCCCATCATACTGAGTGCCAGCAACACGGGCACCCAACCGCCAGAGAACAATTTCATCAGATTGGCGCTAAATAGCGGTACATCAATGCTGAGCATACACAGCAGGAAAATGAGAGCGACCGGTAACGGCCACTTCCAGTTACGCAGCGCGACGACGCCTGCCAGGCAGGCGGTAATCACCATTGTTCCGGTGACGACGATGCCGTAAGCGGAAGAGAGCGCCGAAGACTGGCGGAAGGCCAAAACAATCACCGTTACGGCAACGAACAGCAGCCAGTTCACCACGGGAATATAGATCTGTCCGGATTCGGTATGTGACGTAAAGATAATGCGCATCGGCGGCAGGAAGCCCTGACGTATCGCCTGATGCGTCAGGGTATATACGCCGGAAATCACGGATTGTGCGGCAATCACCGTTGCCATTGTCGAAAGCACAATCAGCGGAATTTGCCCCCAGGCAGGTGCGAGGTTAAAGAACGGGTTATTAATAGCCTGCGGATTGGCAATCACTAATGCACCCTGACCAAAATAGTTAAGTACCAGCGCAGGCATGGCGATGACCAGCCAGGCCATGCGAATCGGTGTTTTACCCAAGTGTCCCATATCTGCATACAGCGCTTCTGCACCGGTTACCGCCAGAACCACCATGCCGAGCGCGGCAAACGAGAGCGCTTTATGGCTCAGTAAAAACGTCAGTGCGTAGGAAGGATTGAGCGCGTAGAGCACGTCAGGGTTGAGTGCGATACCGCGAATACCTAGCAGGGCAATTGAAACAAACCAGACAAACATCACCGGCCCGAATACTTTACTGACCTTCTCCGTTCCGTGCCGTTGAATGATAAACAGTAGGGTAAGAATCACTACCGCCAGCGGTACCACATATTTATCCAACTCTGGGGAAACCACTTCAATCCCTTCAATCGCCGATAGCACCGAAATTGCCGGCGTAATAACACCATCGCCATAAAAGAACGCGCCGCCAATTAAGCCCGCCAGCACAATGATGTGACCCGCTTTTTCTCCAACGTGCTGGCGCGCCAGCGACATCAACGTTAGAACGCCGCCTTCGCCATCGTGATCGGCTCGCATGACAAAACAAACATATTTCAAGGTAACGATGAGCGTCAGCGCCCAGAAAATCAGCGAAAGAAAGCCCATTACCGCCGTGGTTGATATGCTGCCGTCGGGCAGAATGGAGAGGCACTCTTTGAGGGTATAAAGTGGGCTGGTACCGATATCGCCAAACACTATGCCTGCTGCGGCTAGCATCCCTGCCGGTAGGGACTGTTTTTCGTTCTGACTCATAGATTTCCTGTAGGTATCAGGTTTGAGACTCATGATGGCGAACATACCCGTTTGCAACGCGGGCGAACAGGGTAAGGCGAATTTATGAACACCATTTTTACGCCAATCGCCGATATTTTTACGGCATTTTTATATTGCTGCCTGGTTTATGATCTGAGCGTAGTTGATTAATCGTTTTAACAGTGAGAGAGGAAAGCAAATGTGAAGAGAAAGAGGGGCTTGATGTTGAGATAGCCGCGCAAAAAAATGCGTTGCGCGGCTTTATTTTGCCGGGTATTACCAGCCTTTAATAATATCGCCTTTATAGATTTCGTTCGCTTTATCCAGCACTTCCTGCGACTGGAAGGCCTGTTTCAACTTCTGCACGTTGGCGCTGTCTTTATTGTCTTCACGCGCCACGATGGCATTGACGTACGGTGAGGCTTTGCCTTCCATAAACATCCCATCACGCGAAGCAGAGAGATTCACCAGGGCAGCAAAGTTGTTGTTGATGATGGAAATATAAACCTGTGGGTCATCCAGGGTGCGCGCTAGCTGCGGCGTATCAACTTCCACAATTTTCAGCTTTTTAGGATTGTCAGTGATATCCAGCGTGGTGGGCAGCAGACCCGCTTCTGGTTTTACTTTAATTAGGCCTTGCGCCTGTAACAGCAGCAGACTGCGGCCCAGCGTGGTCGCTTCATTAGAGATAGTTACAGTGGCACCGATGGGTAACTCATTAAGCGATTTTATCTTGCGGGAATAACCCGCAATCGGGAATACAAAGGTGTTGGTTACTACGGCGAAGTGGTAACCGCGCTCTTTTGATTGCATCTCCAGATAGGGCAGGCTCTGAAACGCATTGGCGTCAACATCTTTGTTATACAGCGCTTCGTTTGGCTGTACATAGTCATTGAAGGCGACAACATCAACATCCAGCTGATATTTGTCGTGCGCAACTTGCTTCACTGTGTCCCATAACGCTTGGTCTGGCCCGGTATTTATGGCCACTTTGATGTGGTTTTCATCGTTTTTATTACAGCCACTCAACAGTGCAACGGAAGCAGCCAGCAGAGTTGTGAGTATTATTTTCTTCATTGCGCAGGTCCCCTCTTAACGTAGGAAACGGACTATAATGGATATCTAGACGTCTGTACATCCATTGGTGAGCCGTTCGCCTGGAATTCGTTCAGGGGCCGCTACTTTTGCAAACAGGCGATGTATTTCTCTCCCGAATGCAGAACTTTTTTCTGCGCTTCGGTCAAAATTTCACGATGCTCAAATGCGCCGTAAAGTTGCTCAAATTTTAACGGTGAAAGCCGAAGCATAATGTCGCTCACCGTCGAGGCAGAGAGTGGCAGCATATTTGGGTAGCTCCACATAAATGACACGGCATTAGCGCCAGGCGTGACTTGCAATATATCGCCGCTTAAAAGTAAGCCGTCATTGTGCGAATGATGCAACACACAACCCCCGGCAAAATGGCCGCCAAGACGAATCAGCTTCACTGCAGGTAAAATTTCCTGTTCGTCACCGTGCCAAAGCTGAATATGGGAACTGGAGCGCATAATCCATTCACGATCGCTGGCATGGAGGTAAATCGGCGCGTTAAAGGCGGCAGCCCAATCCTGCATGGTGCTGTAATAATGCGGGTGTGAAATAGCGATGGCGTGAATACCGCCAAGCGCGCTGATAATGGCTTTCGTGGCGTTATCCAGATTAGCGATGCAATCCCAAAGAATATTTCCCTGAGATGTTCGCAGCAGAAAGGCGCGTTGATTGATGGCAAAGCCAGGCACCGTCTGCAAGCTAAAGAGTGTGGCGGTGTGCTGCTGCCATTTATTGCTGTGAGTGACGAGCAGGCGTTCCAGCGGCATCCATTTTTGCCCGGTTGCCGGCACGTATTGCCGATCATCGTCACATATTGCGCAGCGTTTGATTTCTTCACGTTGCTCGTCGTAAGACGTGCCGCATGCAGTGCAGACTTTAATCATGCTCGACTCCTGACCATAAATGAAACATGCTTATTACTGCGGCTGAAGCTGGTAAATCCATGCCGAGAGCGGCTGTCCATCAAGGGTGATCACGTCGACTTCAACGCGATCGTAGCCATCTTCAAATTCATCAAGCATCGGCCAATGTGACGCCAGCCGATCGGACATAAACACATAACCCTGCACGCGTGGCCCGTCGTGCTGCAAAACAATGCCGGGAAAATCCGCTGCAGCGCCCCAGCCACGCGCGTAGTAGATGCCTGCAACCGATCCCGCCAGCCATTCGCCGCCGATATTTTCCAGAATATGGGCATTGGAGTGGCCTGGTTGTAACGTAC
This sequence comes from Candidatus Pantoea floridensis, assembly GCF_900215435.1. Lineage (NCBI taxonomy): Bacteria > Pseudomonadati > Pseudomonadota > Gammaproteobacteria > Enterobacterales > Erwiniaceae > Pantoea > Candidatus Pantoea floridensis. The sequence goes on along the minus strand of NZ_OCMY01000002.1, from coordinate 234,791 downwards.
CGTAAACAAATAAACGTTCCATTTTCCCTCGTAAAATCAAGCAAAAGCGGCACTTTACTCTGCCGCAGGGATGATGTCATCCCCGGCATGCAGACCGCCCGATATGTGATGTGCGTACTATTGAAAATCGCTATTCTGAACCACCCGCCTGGTGAGGTAAAAGATCAATGATGAATAGTTCGAGCATTGCCCGCTGCACGATAAAAAGCTATCCACAATCCGCACAATTTGATGGCAAGAGATTTAATAATGGCATTCCACGCCAGCAGCTGGGATTGGCCGAATATGCCAAACTTATCTGGGACTTTACGTTTAACAAACCTAAAAATACGGTTCCCGAGCATGCATTACCGCTTATCCCTCTTAGCGCGCAGCAGCTGCTTCTCGCACCGGATAAGCGTGTATATCGGCTTGGACACTCTTCATTATTGTTTAAAATACAGGGCAAATTTTGGCTGACCGATCCGGTATTTACCCAGCGTGCGTCACCGTTTCGCCGATTAGGTCCCAAACGCTTTCAGCCGGCACCTATTTCACTCGACGCGCTGCCGCCCATCGAAGGGATTATTCTCTCGCACGATCATTATGATCATCTCGATTATCACAGCATCATGCAGCTCAAAGATCGGGTGCGATATTTCCTGACTCCGCTCGGTGTTGGCGACTTGATTACATCCTGGGGCGTTGCGCCGGAGAAAATTACGCAGCTCGATTGGTGGGAATCCACAGATATTGGCGGCATTCAATTTGTCGCAACGCCTTCGCAGCACTTTTCCGGGCGAGGTTTATTTGACGGTAATAAACGCTTATGGTGCTCGTGGAGCATCATTAGCGATGAATTCCGCCTGTTCTTCGGTGGTGATTCCGGCTATTTCGACGGATTCAAACAGATCGGCCATAAGTTTGGCCCATTCGATATGGCATTTCTGGAAAATGGGGCTTATGACCGTCGCTGGGCCGATATTCACATGCTGCCGCAAGACACCATAAAAGCCTTTAAAGATCTGAACGCGAAATGGCTGTTTCCGATTCACAATGCCACCTTCGATCTGGCATTTCATCACTGGAACGATCCGCTGAATCAAATAGTCGCGCTGGCAAAGGAACATCAAATCAAACTCTGTATGCCGCAAATCGGGCAGGGCGTGCAATTTTTGCAGCCGCAGGAAGAAGCCTGCTGGTGGTAAAAAGCAGCATCCCAGCGTATGACGCTGGGATGCTTTTTATCAATCGAGGGTTAATTCATCGTACAGGCTGCGTAAGCGGGTGCGCAAAAACAGTACCGCTTTATGCTTGCGCGACAATAAAGCCTGCACGCTGCTGCCGCTTTCTGCTGCCAGCTCATGATAGCTATATCCGAGGAGTTCGGTTTTCTCGAATACCTCGCGCTGTAAAGCTGGAAGCTCAGCGAGCGCTTCCTCCAGCTCTTCCCACAGTAACGCTTTTAAATATTCATCTTCTGGCGTTTGCGGCACGCCAAATAAGGTTTCCGCCAGCTCATCCTCAGGAAATTCACCCTCTTCGTCACCGCCGAAGACGTTCGAAAGAGGCTGTTCGGTCTTTTTACGCGCGCGGTCGGTCATTTCATTGCGCGCCGCGCGAAACAGCCAGGCGGCAACGTTCTCCACCGGCTGCTCTACCTGCATCAGCTTATAGGTGACTTCCTGCAAGATATCATCAGCATCTTCACGCACCGCCGTTCGACCGCGAATAAACGCCTTCAGCTTTGTGCGACAGGCGTTGATTGCTGACATTAGCAGTGAATCCTGCGGCATCACGATTACTCGGAATCGCTGGGTTTGGACGCGTTGCTATCGGGCTGCGGGCGAGAATCGTTTCTTTCGTCACGACGACCACCGTGCCAGTCGCAGCGATCGCGGTGGCCGCGATGACCAAAACGATTACGGCGATGCTGCATAAACTCTTCGCGCTGTTCCGGTGTCATTTGCATCCAGCGTTCATGCATACGGCGGCGTGCCATACCAAACATCCCTGGGCGGAAACCCAACCCCCCAAACAGAATGCGGCAAAGCGCTAACAGCCCCAACGCCTGCCAGAAACCGATGCTTTTCACGCCGACGATGCCCGGCAGTAACGCATTCCAAAGCGACATCACCAGCAATCCGAGTACGGCAACAATAACGGCACCGATGATCAGCGGTTTTGCCATGCGGTGACCACCAAAATGGTGGCCGTGATCGCGTCTGTGCATATCAAAATCTCTCATTGCTCTTTCCTCATTACATTATTAGATAACGGCTTGTGATGAGGTAGACGAATGAGCGGCAGGAATATTGCTGATTATTTGAAAAAATATTCAGCCAGCGGTTTTCAGCAGTCTGCATTCACGCCAGAAAGCATAGCTACAAACCAGGATGATCAGCGCGGCGGTCAAAGTGCGAGACGTCCAGTACAACTTCACGATCTGTTGTGTGATCATCTGCGCTGGTCCAGCAGAATAAGGTGGGGCGCTGGTGATGTTGGCGGTGATCATCCACAATATTGTCACCACGAAACAGCTGCCAATCAGCCAGGCAATAAAGGGCAACGTCAGCGCAAAACCCCAGGTGAAATGGGCTTTACGCGTTAGCCAGACAAAACAGGCGAGAGGAATGCATGCCGGGACGATATTGGCGCTATAGGTCACGACCAGCTGCCAGATCGGAACATCGTATTGTTGCAGTACTTGCCAAGATAATACGATCTCGGTAAGCAACGTCCGGTACAGTAATAAAAAACAAACTACACCCCACACCAGTGCCGCTCTCAGTTTTGTGTTCATCAGCTAACTAATCCTTAGTTATCAAAGATGCCACTTTACCTTCACACCCCCGGCGCTGGGAATGCGTTAAGCCACACATTCAGGCAATGTTCACTCAATGGCTGTTAACGCCTGGCCTTATCCCGGCGCGGGCGTATTACGATGTCGGCGATCTGCGTGTCTTCCAGACTATCAACAATAAATCTGACGGCACGCGCAACAGAAGAGGCCTCAAGATATTCCCGTGGATTGATGGGGGCATGGTTACCGGCACGTTGGCGCGAGGCTTGATTCATCGGCGTATCGGTGGGGCCTGGCGCGATCGTCGCCACGCGCACGCCATGCTCGCTCTCTTCCGTCCGCAGCGCATGCGCCAGTGCCGTGAGCGCAAATTTCGAGGCGGAATAAACAACATGGCCTGCCAGTGCCAGCGTGCCCGAGCCGGAGTTAATAAACACCACCTTACCCTGAGATGCGCGCAGAGCAGGCAACGCTAAGCGCGTCAGTTCAGCCGGTGCAATGACGTTGATACTCAAATGCTGCTGCCACAGTTCTGGCGTGGCCGAGTAAGTGGTGCTGAGCACCGAGATCGCCGCAGAATGTACCAGCACATCGACACGCGCGAGAGAAGCCGTAAACGCGGCTACGGCGGCGTAATCCGTGATATCCAATGCTACCGGTATTACATTTGCCACCTTTTCCAGTGCCTGAAGCGTTTGCGGGTTGCGCCCAATCGCGTAAACCTGGTGATCGGTCGCCAGTAATTTTACCGTTTCCAATCCAATGCCGCTGTTGCCGCCCGTCACAATGGCAACGGATAATGTTGATGCCGTCATCTATTCTCTCTCCTGGTAAAAGCCTTCACCCTATGGAAAAGAGAATAGTGTGGCAAATGCCGAAATTAACTATCTATAGACGATACCCCCTGGCACGGAAGCGACGGGGTCAGATGGATTATCACATGGTGATGTCGCGCGTCGTCGCACAAGGTGATTTCATCTCCCGCGCAGAGCTCGCCATCCAGCCACATTTGATGGGCACCCTCGGCACGCACAATATCAATCTCATACGTTGCCTCGCCTTCGCGATAGGTGACCTTCGCGCCTGGCCACGCGGTTGGCAGTCGCGGACGTAATTGCAACTGCTTGCCGTGTCGGATGATGCCCAGCAGGCTCTCAATTATTAGCTGATAGGCCCAGCCAGCCGAGCCGGTATACCAGGTCCAGCCGCCGCGCCCTTCGTGGTTCTCTGCGCTGTAGACATCCGCCGCCATCACATAGGGCTCAACTTTGTAGGTTTCAACGTCAGCCGGCGTGAGACTGTGATTGATAGGATTAACCAGCGCCAGCAGTGACCAGGCGCGGTCAACGTGGCCCATTTCGGCAAAGGCCATAATTGCCCAAAGTGCCGCATGCGTATATTGCCCGCCATTTTCACGCGTGCCCGGCAAATAACCGCGGATATAACCGGGATTCGGCCCTTCACCGTTAAACGGCGGCGTTAGCAGCTTAATCAGCCCGTTATCGTTATCGACTAACTGCTGGTGCAGCGCCTGCATCGCTGATTCACATTTGTCCGGATCGCCAGCGCCGGAAAGCACCGACCAACTTTGGGCGATGGCATCAATGCGACATTCGCTATTGAGATGCGACCCCAGCGTTTCGCCGCTGTCAAAATAACCGCGCAGGAACCACTCGCCATCCCAGGCAACGTTATTAAGTGCTGTTTTCAGGCTATCGGCCTGAGACAGGCACAGCGTAGCAGCATCGGTTTTCCCTAGTCGGTGCGAGAGGGCTGCAAAACGGGTAAGCACGTTATAGAGGAAAAAGCCCAGCCAGACGCTCTCTCCCCGCCCGGCAATGCCTACCGCGCTCATGCCATCATTCCAGTCACCGGATCCGATGAGCGGCAGGCCATGCTCGCCGAAAGTCAGGGCATGTTTGATTGCGCGTAAGGCGTGCTCCCATAGGTTTTCGTGTATCTGACTCACGCCGGGAAGGCTATATACCGATTCCTGTTCCGGCAGCAGCAGCGCTGCTTCCAGATACGGCACCTGCTGCTCTAACAAGGTAAGATCGTCTGTCGCCGTTACGTAATGGCACAGCGCATAAGGTAGCCATAGATAATCATCTGAGCAGCGCGTTCTGACGCCACGTCCTGTCGGCGGATGCCACCAGTGTTGGACATCCCCCTCAAGAAACTGACGAGATGCGCAGAGCTGTAGCTGCTCACGCAGCAACTGTGGCGCGGCATGGGTGAGGGCAAGCGTATCCTGCAGCTGATCGCGAAAACCGAATGCTCCACCCGACTGGTAGTAACCGCTGCGTGCTAGCAAGCGACTGGCCAGGGTTTGATAGAGCAACCAGCGATTTGCCAGTAAATTCACAGCACGATCGGGCGTTTGCACCTCGATTTTGTTCAACACGTCTTGCCACTGGTTTTTTACCTGCTCAAGTTCAGCCTCCGCTGCTTCAAGAGGCAGGAAGCGCTGCATAAGCGTCAGCGCCGCGTCGGTATCTTCCGCTGCGCCCAACACAAAGACGAAGGTACGCGTATCGCCATCGATCAGGGTTGTCAGCGTTTGCAAGGTGGCACAAGGATCATAACCTGCTCCGGTATTGCCCGATAATCCACGCGCTTGCATCATCGCCGGTTTGCGCATCGATCCGTTGCGGCCAAGGCATTCAAGTCGATTGCCGCTGAAGGTAATCTGGTTGCCTGATGCGGCAAAAAAGGTGGTTCGGGCCGCCCCTGCGCTGTTATAGCGATTGATCGCCAGAATGGCGCTGCCGGCTTCCACCATGGCCGATGAGGTCTGGACATGCGGGGCAGATTGACTCATCAACTCGCCCAGCACCCATTCGACATAACCGGTGATCGACATATACCGCGTTCTGCCTGAGAGATTACTCAGCGTGACGAGCGTAATCTTCGCAGCCTCTTCTCTTGCCACAAAGGTGGTTACGCTACTGCTTATCCCCCGTTCCTGATGCACAAAACGGCTGTAACCCATGCCATGCTGCGTCACATAGGCGCCTTTGCCGCGCATCGGCAGCGGCAGCGGCGACCACACATCACCGTTCTCTTCATCGCGTAGATAAAAGGCTTCTCCGGAGGTATCGCTTACCGGGTCGTTTTGCCACGGGGTTAACCGATATTCATGGGCATTTTCATACCATGTGTACGCTTGCCCACTTTCCGAGACGACGCTGCCAAACTGTTTATTGGCCAGTACGTTACACCAGGGCGCCGGCGTCTGGTGGTGTTCGGGTAAGTGAATGTGGTATTCGTTACCCTCTGCGGTGTAGCCACCGGTGCCATTGAACATCTGCAACGCTGCCGATGACGGCGGCAGAACGGCGGCCGGTGCGGAATGTTTGTGTGGCAAGAAGTGAGCGGATGCTGGGGTAGGCTGCGGTTTAAGCAGCACCGTAAGCTGGTCGGCTAAACTGCCGTTTCGCCCCTCCAGCACCACGGCGGCCACGCTGATTAAGAGCGTGATGTCCTCGCTCGCCAGATGCTCGCTTTGGCGGATGAAGACGCCGCCGGGCTTGTCAACAAGCTGTTGCGTTTCAGCGGATGCCATCATTGTTAGTAATTGATTTTGCAGGAGTTGCTGGTAACCACCGTGTTCGCCGTTGATGATCACCAAATCAGTTACCAGGCCTTTTTGCCGCCAGTATTGATGCGCCTTGATCAAATTACTCACCAGGCTGAGTTGCGTACCGTTTTCAATGCGCACCAGCACGATGGGAAGATCGCCCGACAGCGAATGACGCCACAACGATGCCTGTCCCAAACGATTCTGCTGCAGGTATTTGCTGTCGCCGCGCATTTCCGGGCTGGCAAAGATCACCGCACTGGCGAGTTGATTGTACAAACTGGCATCTTCGGCAGTGATATTGAGCTGGCGTAGCGCCACCTGACTATGGGACGAGGCCATTTCAAAGACCCGATTGGCATAGACGTTATTGCGATACTTCTCCAGCAATGCCAAACAGGCGGCGCGCTGCGATGTCACGCCGTAGATCAGATCCAGCGTGATGGATTTCCCCGGCTTGAGCTGTATTTTTTGCCGAATCGAGAGCAAAGGATCCAGCACCGCGCCAGCGCTGCCCGAGAGAACGCCGTCGGGTGCTAATGCCTGAGGATTGGCAGCGCTGTTGCCGCGTCCGATAAACTGCGCGCGATCCGTTTCAAAACTGGTGGCGCGCTCGCTCGCGCCGTGAATCAGCAGGGCGTGGAACATCCAGACCGGTTCGGTCTTCTCTTCGCGCGGACGACGATGGGTCAAAATGGCTTCCAGCTCGGCCACGATTTCGGTCTGCACAAACAGGTTACTGAACGCGGGATGCGCCATATCACTGGCGGCCGGAGCCAGCACCACTTCCGCATAACTGGTGATATCAATATCACGCGGTTGCCGCGAGTGGTTGGTAAGGATGACCCGCCGAATTTCCACGTCGTCTTCCGGTGAGACCACAATATGCGTATGGGTGCTCAGCGTCTCATTGCGGGCTTCAAATTCTGCCGCAGCATCACTGAAGCGCGCAATATATTGCGGCTCTTCGTTGCAGGTCGGCTGAAACGTAGGACTGATGACCTCGCCTGTCTGACGATCGCGGATATAACAGAAAATACCATGCTGGTTACACGTGCCATCCGCACGCCAGCGTGTCAGCGACAATCCTTTCCATAAACTGTAGCCCGCGCCGGATTGCGTGACTAAAACATGGTAATTGGCATTAGATAGCAGCTGCAGCTGCGGCAGATGCCCCGCTGATCCGCTGAATTCGCGTAATCTGGCCAGATCCGAGCGAGGCGCTTTATCCACCACCTCAGCAAACTGCCGGCGTGGCGTATACAGCTCGATATCGTCTGGCACGCGCTCCTGCAACAGTAAGTAGGATGACTGGAAGCGGGCGGTAGACATAAAACGCGTCACCATCGGCGCATCAAACAGCAGGTGCGAGATCGCCAGAAAACCCATTGCCTGGTGATGGGCCATATAGGTTTTAACGGCAACAAATTGCTGACCGCGCGCCAGCCGATGGGCGGTGAAATCAAGCGCCTCATAGAAGCCATACTTGCCGCAGGCCCCCATTTTTTTCAGCTTCATCAGGTTCTCAGTCGCAGGATGCGGCAGAACCATCAGCGCTAATAGCGTGGCGTAGGGAGCGACCACGTGGTCATCGCCGAGGCCGCGCTTCAGGCCGAGCTCGGGGGTGCCAAACGCTTTATATTGATAGTTTTGACTGTCATCAAAGGCGGCATAGGCCGACTCTGATACGCCCCAGGGAATGTGCGCAGCTTCACCTGACGCTATCTGCTGTCTTACCGCTGCTAAGGCCATTTTTTCCAGCAAGGTATCGGGATACACCGGCATCACCAGATGTGGCATCAGATACTCAAACATCGAGCCGCTCCACGACATCACGGCGGGTTTATTGGCGAGCTGCGTAAATAATCGCCCCAGAACAAACCAGCTTTTTACCGGTAGTTGGTTTGCGGAGATGGCGAAGTAGTGCGTCAGTCGCACCTCGGATGGGAAGAGATCGTAAGCGCCTTTATCCATTAGTCCGCTATCGAGGTTATAGCCGACGCTGAGCAATGAGGTGGCGGGAAGGTAGAGGAAACGAAAATCCATTTTGGCATGGTTTTCCAGCCGTCCTTCCAGCTCCAGCAGGGTTGCCATACGTTCGCGAGCGGCCCAGATCACCGGTTCGGATTGGTTTAGGGGAAGATCGGGATAGTGAACATGTAATTCCACCAGCCACAGCAACGAAGGCAGCTCTTTCGGAAGCGTATGCTGCGGTGTCAGCCAGCTGAAAAACAGCGTCCACTCTTCCTGAAACTCGATAAGCTGCCGGATGAACAGTTCAAACCATTTAACCTGCTGCTGAGGAAAGACTATCTCCGCCAGTACCCTCTCGCTCAGGCCAATCAGCGCTGAGGTGCGTTCTGCTATCGCTGCGGGCTGCGCCTGCTGTAATCCAGCAAATTCTGCCGTTAACGCTTCCCAATGATGATTTCGCTCGGCCCCCATTTGCTTTTCAGCCAGCAGAAAGGTGTCTTGCAGACCGGCCATAATCACAGGCAGCGCCAGCAGCGGCTGATGTTTCCATTGCGCGAGGCCTGACTGCAGCGTGATCAGATGCGCGGCGAGATTGCCGCTGTCGACGGTGGAAATGTAGCGCGGATGCAAAGGCTGCAGGGTGTAAGTGTCATACCAGTTGTAGAGGTGTCCGCGAAAATGCTCCATGCGGTCGAGGCTATCCAGCGTGGCGAGCGTGCGGTTAATCACCTGTTTTTGCGTCACGTAACCAAAATCCCACGCGGTTAAATTGGCCAGCAGCGACAGGCCAATGTTAGTGGGAGAGGTACGATGCGCAACCGTGGGTTGCAACACTTCCTGAAAGTTGTCAGGTGGCAGATGATGGTGTTCGGCCGTGACGAAATCATCAAACCAGGCCCAGGTATGTCGCGCGGTCTGACGTAAAAATTGTTGCTGTTCGAAGGAGAGTCGTTTCTGACGGGGTGCTGCCGGTTTACTCAGGTGCCACAATAAGCCGGGCGCAGCCGCCCACAGCAACGCGATAGGCATCGCCATTGGCAGCAACATCGGATTGATCAAACCTGTTAAAAGTGACAGTGCAACGCCCGCGATGGGGTTGATCCACATGGCGCGATAGAAATGACCTAATCCGGGCGCTTGCCCAGCATGACCGGCTGCAACACTTTTCCACTCATGCAGAAACTGCCCGGTAACGTTCAAGCGCCACAGGGTGACAACGATCGCCTTCAGTGACCAGTAACTTTCATGCGGCAAGGCAGCCAGCAGCAGTGCGGCTCGACTCAGGCGGGTCAGCGCATCTGCCGATAAGATATACAGATGATGTTGCCAGGCGCGCTTCTTACTTTTTCTCATGCCCTCAATCCCCAGCGCGAGTAGCCCTGGCAGCAGAAGGTAGAGAACAATACAGCCCAACCAAAAAATTGGATTCGCGACGTAGGTAAACGTCAGGAATATCAGCATTAACAAGGCCGGTGCCACTACGCTGCGCCGCAAATTGTCGAACAGCTTCCAGCGCGACAGCGCACTCAACGGATTGGCCTGATGACTACCATCTGCCAGGCGTACACGTAGCCGGAGCCAGTTCAGCAGCTGCCAGTCACCGCGAACCCAGCGAAAACGGCGAGCAACATCACTCAGATAGTTATCGGGATAGTGCTCATAGAGCACCACGTTGCTGACCACGCCGGACCGGGCATAACAGCCTTCAAGCAGATCGTGGCTAAGCACCAGGTTTTCCGGGCAGGTGTTACGCGTAGCGCGCGTGAACGCAGCGACATCGTAAATTCCTTTGCCGACGAATGAGCCTTCGCCAAACAAATCCTGATAGATATCAGATGACATAGAGGAATAGGCATCGTTGCCCGGCACGCTGCTGGAGAGCCGTGCGTAAATGCCTTGCCCAAACGGCGGGATCTCTTCAGCCAGACGCGGCTGGAGAATGGCGTAGCCTTCAACAACGCGGTTAAGGCGATCGTCAAACACGGGCGCATTAAGCGGATGCGCCATAATGCCGATTAACTTATGTGCGGTTTCCCGCGGCAGGATGGTGTCACTGTCGAGGGTAATAACGTATTTGACCTGGCGCATTTGCGCATGCGTGGCACCCACGGTGACGTTGAACATCTCCTCTTCACCCTGTAACCAACGGTTCAGCGCATGGAGCTTGCCGCGCTTGCGCTCGTACCCCATCCAAACGCCCTGGGAGGGATTGTGTACACGGTTGCGATGCAGCAGAGAAAACAGCACATCGTTTTGCGTCTTGCTGCTATAGCGTCGATTGAGCGCTTCAATTTTCAGTACCGCATAGCCGATAATTTCATCGTCATTCGCCTGATGTTCAGCCTTGCTGTCGGTAAAATCAGCCAGCAGCGCAAACGTGATATTGGCTAACGCATTACCGAGATAGCTGGTTTCCAGTGACCGCAGTAGCGTATCGATCCCTTTTTGACTGCTAATCAGGCAGGGAATGACCACTAACGTCCGATCTTTATCAGGAACGGCGGCTTCAAAATTGAGCCGCGGCAGGGGAACAGGATGACGGGTGCGGGTGGTGACTTCGCTGAGTAACTGCATGGCGAGCTGGCTGCTGATCACTATCACGGCGGGCAGCAGCAGGAGCCAGACTAGCGAAGACATGTTCGCATGGCGGGTAATCAGCAGCGTCTCGGCAGTAAACGCGGTGGTGAGCAAGGTGAGGCTACCTAACCAGGACAGGAGCGGCGTCTGGCTAAGATGATGCCGCGCCTGGCTCAGCAACGAGCTGCGTGGCTGCAGCTGCTGCTCCAGTGTTGTCCGCCCCTTGTCTAGCAAAAAATAACCAATGTGCTGCTGCCGAATAGGTAATCCAGTCTGACGACTTAGCGCCAGCACCTGATTAGCGACGCTTAACTCATCAAATTGACTTTGCCGGGCGAGCTCTTCAATCACATGGCGATACTGATCGCGACTGTCAAAATGCATCTGTGAGTAAATGCCGCTGGGATCCTGCGCCAGCACTTGTTCAACCAAACTCAACGACTCTACCAAATCCTGCCAGTTAATTTCTCCCAGCTGGCGTAATCCTGAGATGCTATTGCTCACCGAGAGCTGGCTGAGCGACAGATGACGGTTAAATTGTTCAATGACATCCGCCGTGTTACGTCCGGTATTCAGCAGATGCTGTTCCACCCAGGTGAGCGCCAGCGAATGATTTTGTCCGTTGAGCTTGCGTGCCAGTTCAGCGACAAAGGCACCGGACAGTTGATCGTTCTTATCTGCCATTCGGGCGATAACCTGAATGACCTTGCTGGCATCTTTTGCAGAGTGGTGAATGATTTCATTAATCCATTCCTCCGCCTGGCCTCTTTCCTGATGGATGTTGGCTACTCCCACGGCAATGCGGGCGAGATTATCGATTAATGCAAAGCGCAGCATGGCAGGAAGCGCCCAAAGCTCGCCCATTAACAGTGGCGTAACTCTTTGATAGGCATGTATAAAGGTCGATAATACGCTGGATTCGAGCCGACCGTCGCTATGACTGATCATCTCGTCAGCAATCGCCTGGATACGCAAATAGTGAGCCGGTTCGGTTAATACGGGTAATCCCTGACCAAATTTTGCGGGCAGCAGATGTCGCACCATACGAATTTGTTCTTCGATAATATAAAAATTATCGAGCAGCCACTCACCGGCAGGTGTCAGGTTGCGTTCATCACCGGCACTCAATATTTCCGCGCTTTTAATCAGCGCCTGCTCATTTTCTTTTAATCGTTGTAATAATTTATAGCTTCTTTTCGCGCTGGAAAGATGGTGCGTTTTTGCTAAACGCTCGCCGTAAATGTCCATTTGTTGCTCAGAAAAAACATCTGGCCGGTTCGCCTGGTAAATACCACTTTCATGTAAAAACTCAACGCTGCTGCCTGTCATTTCTGGCAGCACGCTACTGTTTAAGATCGACCCGGTGGGAATTTTATTTTTCATAATGGCATCACAAAAATCCGATGGATTAAAAAAGCCAGCACTATCAATAGGAAAATTGATGGTATAGGGAGGGCGAGGGAAATTAATTTACCTTTAATGAGTATAGCGCTAAATGGCGTTTGCGGTTGGTTTACACGGCAATCGCTTATTTAAAAATTATAAACAACGTAATGATAGACTTGGACCGGTCTTATCGGCTTGTCAAATGTTAGTTGCGGTGAAAAAAATAAGGTGTGTTAGAATGAGTTATCGGAAAAAGGAAATAAATCATGAGCTGGTTAAATCGATTTCTGGAAAATTTGGGCCGCCGGGAGGTTAGTGCGCAGTGTCCGGTGTGCAAAAAGTTTTGCCCACAATCTTCACATAAACAATCCCACAGCCAGGCAATGCTGTGCCCACACTGTAAGTCCTTATTTGTTATGGATAAGTGAGTCTGCTGCCGCGTCTTTTTTGTTAATCACTAAACTGATTCTGCTCACCTGTACAAGAAGAGCCATTTGCATGTCTAAAGCTGTAAAGTAATTTACCTTTCATATTCCAAAAATGAACGCTGAGCTTCAGCCTGGTCTACATACTGAAAAGACATCGGATGTATTAATTTCTCATCACAATACCAAAGATTATTGATGCATTTAAAAATGTCACCTGCTTGAAATGTCTGATCATTGTCTAAGCGTATAACGGCATACTTTCCGTTGTTAACGCTGACTTCATACAGAGAAATTAACCCTAATTCGGATAATGTGCGCTGATGAATGATCTGACAGCGCATTTCAGAGGGGGTTGTTTTTTTCATGATACTTGCTCCACGTTGGCCTCTCTTAAGCCTGGCATTGCGTGAAATAAAATGAATTATTTATTTAACGCTGCGCTTGTGTAATACGCGATGTCCGCCATGATTAAGTCAGGATTAGGTTGCAGCCATAATAAATGGCCGCAGCTTCCCCGCCTTTTTTTATCAATACTCTACAACAAGGTAATATTATGACTATTAAAACGCTACATGATCTCTTCGTACATGATTTATCTGATATTTATAGTGCTGAAAAGCAGATTACCAAAGCGCTACCCAAAATGATTCGTGCGGCTACGGATGGAAATTTAGTTGCTGCATTTGAACTTCACCTTGAAGAAACGCGCGGACAAATTGATCGCATTGACCAGCTGGTTGAACTCACTGAAGGGGTTCGGATTAAACGAATGAAATGCCATGCCCTGGAAGGATTGGCTGAAGAGGCGCAGGAAATCATTGATGAAGTGGAAGCAGGACCGGTAAGAGATGCCGGATTAATTGGTGCGGCGCAAAAAGTTGAGCACTACGAGATTGCCACCTACGGTACGCTACGTGCCTTAGCGCTTAAACTTGATTATCAGGATGCGGCGAAGTTGTTGGGCGAAACGCTGGAAGAAGAGAAGGCGACTGACGAAAAACTCACCCTGATTGCTGAAGAGCAAGATTAACCGTTAGTGGAACAGGTTGCCAAGCGAGAAAACAACAAGCAGTAACCCCCCGCCAATATTAACGTATTTTTTCAGCACCACAGGGTCCGCCTTGCGGGCTGAAAAAATCAGCACATTACTCACCGCAATCAGCCATAAACTCATCACCGCAATATGGACCGACGCCAGCACCAGATAATGACTCACTTCACCGCTGCTTCCAGCAAACTGCGATACCACCGTCAGATAAAAGATCACTGCTTTAGGGTTTAGCACGTTAGCCAGCCAGGCCTCTTTTAACGTTACGGTCGCGTTTTCACGCGTAAAATCAATTCGTTGTGCTTTCCATCCGCTCAGTATCAGCTGCGTCCCTAACCAAAGCAGATAAACGGTACCCGCTACTTTCAACATGCCAAACACACCGGGAGATGAAACCAGGATAGCGGTGAGGCCCAAGCCAATGAGCAGGGCATGCGTATAAATGCCTAGAGCAGTGCCCGCCAGCGTACGGATCAGACCACGACGTCCGCCCCCCAGCGCGCTATTCATGGCCAGCGTGAAGCTTGCCCCAGGTGAGCATGCCACGGGAAGAAGCGCAGGAATAAAACCCAGTAGATTGATTTCCATAGTGTTTGCATAGTAAGTGAAGCATTACGCTGTTGCCACTGCTATCTGGAACCTGATGCAGATCAAAGCATGATGGCTATCCGCACTCTACTCTGCGCTTCGTAAAGAAATGTAAGCGCCGCTCTGGCTTAAGTGTGATCGAGGAAAAAGGGATGAATAGAGGTTCTTTTCGTTGTGCTTTGCTGGCCCTGATAATGGTAGCTATCAGCCCTGCACATGCCATCAACGCCGCTCATCGGGCTGCTCTGACACGCTCGGGATGCGATATGCAAACTGAAGCGACGTGGTGCGATATCCACAAAACCAAAGCACAGAATGACGCTAATCGACCAGCAGCCGAGTCCCGCAACAGTATGATGGAACGCCAGCGCGGTGATATCGCCTCCTTTCTGCAGGCACGCGTTCTGGCACAGCCTAAAACGAGCGCTTTTGCGGCACTGGTGGAATATGGATTCACACGTGAGAATGATGGCGACTTTTTTAAGATTACCGATCATTCAGCCTGGCATGTGCTAATGACGTTCAATTCAGACGGCACCGTAGCGACGGCTACTCTCCAGTAATCGCTGTTATTGCCCGGACGTTTTGAAAAATTCACTTGCGAATTATTGCATTAACTTGATCGTCATTCTCAGTATGCTTATCTCCATCTTCTCATACTAAAGTTTGCATCGTGGTGCGGAAACAAAGGGTACGCATGTTGGCTAATGAACGATCGGCAGAGCCCCGCACGTTTTTACGTGCCGGACGTTTCATATTGATACAGAAACTATTACGTCGTGATAAAACGCCAGCCTTGCTATTAGCGCTGGCGGCGCTGGTGGGCGTACTAACGGGACTGATCGGCGTGGCGTTTGACCGCGCCGTAAATTTTGTTATTCACACCCGCCTCAACATGATCGATAGCGTAGATGGCAGCCCGTGGTTGACCGGTCTGAGCGCTTTTTTTCTGGCCGCTGTCTTGGGCGGCATAGGTTACTTTCTGGTGCGCCGATATGCGCCGGAAGCGGGCGGCTCGGGCATCCCGGAAATTGAAGGTGCGCTGGAGGAGTTACGTCCGGTGCGCTGGTGGCGTGTGTTGCCAGTGAAATTTATTGGCGGAATGGGGGCGCTGGGTTCCGGCATGGTGCTTGGACGGGAAGGGCCCACCGTTCAGCTGGGGGGAAATATTGGTGGGATGTGCGTTGATCTTTTCCGCGTGCGTGCCGCTGAGTCTCGCCATACGCTGCTGGCAACAGGGGCTGCAGCCGGTTTATCCGCGGCTTTCAACGCACCATTGGCGGGTATCCTGTTTATTCTTGAAGAGATGCGGCCCCAGTTTCGCTATAGCCTCATTTCTATCAAAGCGGTGTTTGTGGGCGTTATCGTTTCCAGCATTGTTTTCCGCCTATGCAACGGTAATGAGCCAATCATTAATATTGGTCAGTTACGGGATGCGCCTACTAATACACTTTGGCTCTATCTGATTCTGGGTATGTTATTTGGGGGATGCGGCGTTGCGTTTAATCGCCTGATTTTTGCTGCACAGGATCAATTTCAGCGCTGGCATAAAGGACGCGTAACGCCATGGGTGATAGGGGGGAGTTTACTGGCCGGCACCTGTGGCGTGATAGGAATGGTGCTACCACAGGCCGTGCAGGGCGGGATCTCGCTGATCCCGGACTTTACCAGTGGTAATGTCAGCGCACAGGCACTCTTCTTCCTCTTCGCGCTGCGCACGCTGATAACCATTTGCTGTTTCTCTTCCGGTGCGCCCGGGGGTATTTTTGCACCAATGCTCACTCTGGGCACACTTTTAGGTACCTGCTACGGCCAATTGTGCATGCAGTGGTTCCCGGGATTACAGCTGGAGCCGGCTACTTTTGCCGTTGCGGGTATGGGCGCGCTTTTCGCCGCGTCGGTGCGCGCTCCCCTGACGGGCATTGTGCTGGTGTTGGAAATGACCAACAATTATCAGCTGATTCTGCCCATGATCATCACCTGCCTGGGGGCCACGCTAGCCGCGCAGTTCTTTGGCGGTAAACCCCTTTATTCTTCAATTCTTGCCCGAACATTGGCAAAAGCTAACAGGATCGAAAGCTAAGTCATTGTTTAGCTCGCCATGCCAAACTCTTTACCAAGCCACGCAGAAAACGCCGTCATCGCGGCGCTCTCTGCGCGCGATTGCAAGCGTGTAAGCCAGTAGCCGCCCAGATCTATCTCAGAGGTAAACGGACGGACCAACTTATCCGTCTGTAGCAGGTGATGGAAAATCTTGCTCGGGGCTAACGCAATGCCGACTTCCAGCAGCGCGGCTTCAACCATCGTCAATGAAGAATCGAAGATCATCACCGGATGTGAGGGCGAGGGGGGATGTTCGTTTATGCTTTGCAACCAATGGCTCCACTCATCGCGGCGAAACGAGCGTAGCAGGGTAAATTTATGCACGTCAGCGGGTTGCTGCAGCTGTTGGGCAATGGTAGGACTGCAAAGCGGTGAGAGGGGCGCATCGCAAATAAACTGCGCCTCGGTTCCGTGCCAGGCGCCGCTACCAAAACGAATCGTATAATCGTGCCCCTCAGCGGCGGGATCGACACGATTATTGTGGGTGGAGAGCTGCAGCTCAATATGTGGATGCTGGCGGTTGAAATCGCTCAAACGCGGGATGAGTAAGCCGGTGGCAAAGCTACCCACCACCCCCACTTTTAATTTTTCACGCATTGTTCCCGCAGAAAAGCGATCCAGCGTATCGGCGATACGATCAAACGAATCATTCAGCACCGGCAGCAGACTTTCACCTTCAGTGGTCAACATCAATCCACGCGAAATCCGCACAAATAATTGGCAACCGAGCTGCTGCTCCAGCGATTTCACCTGTTGACTCACCGCCGCGTGGGTGACATTCAGTTCAATCGCTGCATTAGTAAAACTTAAATGGCGAGCTGCTGCTTCAAATGCCCTTAGAGCATTGAGCGGTATATAGGGGCGCGTCATGCATTAACCTGTAAGATTTTCTATTGTCTGACGCTAAAATTAACCGTTTGTTGCGGCTTGTCAAATTGGGCAAACTGCTCGCGGAACACCAACCCGGAAGATTAAATACAATGAAATTGATTTCTCAAGCGTGGATAGCAACGCTCCTGGCATCGGTATGCTCCACAGGCGTGGCCGCCACGCCCGATGTAGAAAAAACCGTGAGTGAAACCATAAAGCCATTGATGCAGCAGCAAGGCATCCCCGGCATGGCCGTAGCGGTGATTGTGAAAGGCCATCCTCACTTTTTCACCTGGGGTATGGCAGATGAACAACGTCATCGCCCGATAACCCAGGACACGCTGTTTGAATTAGGCTCGGTGAGTAAAACTTTCACCGGGGTGTTGGCCGGCGTAGGCGTCAGCAAAGGCGAGATCTCACTTAACGATCCTGCGCGCCAATATTGGTCGGCACTTAATCAGCCTCAGTGGCGCCACATTACGTTGCTGCAACTGGCGACTTATACCGCGGGTGGTCTGCCCTTACAGGTCCCGGACAGCGTGACCAATGAGCCTGAACTGGTGGACTTTTATCACCAATGGCAACCTCAATGGTCACCCGGCAAGACACGGCAATATGCCAACAGCAGCATCGGCCTGTTTGGTTATTTAGCCGTGAAGACGAGCGGCCTCTCTTTCGAGCAGGCGATGCAGCAGCGCGTGTTTACGCCACTTAAGCTCAGTCATACCTTTATTACGGTGCCGGATGCGCAGAAAGATTCTTACGCCTGGGGCTATCGGCAGGGCAAACCCGTACGCGTAGCGCCGGGAATGCTGGATGCAGAAGCCTATGGGGTGAAGTCATCCATTAAAGATATGTCGCGCTGGATGCAGGCCAACATGGCACCAAAACAGGTGGATGATAAGACATTACAACAAGCCCTTGATCTCGCGCAGACACGGTTTTATCGCACTGATAATTTATATCAGGGACTTGGCTGGGAAATGCTTGATTGGCCTGATCAGGCTGCCATGGCCGAGAAGGGGGCTGATAATACCGTTGCGCTGGGGCCACAACCGGTGGTGGATGCGTCGATACACCCGCGTGTAGCGGCATCGTGGGTACATAAGACAGGCGCCACCGGCGGTTTCGGTGCTTATGTTGCCTTTATCCCGCAAAAGCAGGTGGGTATTGTTATGCTGGCCAATAAAAATTATCCGAATACCGAGCGGGTAAAGGCCGCCATGCAAATTTTAACGGCGCTGGAATAAGTGCCAGGGGCGAATTTTCGCCCCGTTTCTTGTGGCAAGCCACAAGAGCCGGGCGATTGATCATCTACACTTAAACTCTACTCATACTAAGGAGATCGAGATGACAGACCACCCGGAAAAAAAACGTGATGTTAAAGATGAAAAGCACCCGGCTAAAGATGCGCCTAATGAGCACGGTGAGATTCCCAGAACGCGCGACGACAGTGAAGACCACAAAAAAGATCCCTTCCGTGATGAGTGACGTTAATCGGTTTTCGCTGGTGTAAGAAAAAGCATCGCCAGGGGTAGCGCGGCGAAGAGTAATAACGCACTCGCTGCGCCTGCACTGGCGTAGAGCTGGCCAAAAAGGAGCGAACCGATCACTTGTCCAGCCGCTAACATAAAAAACAGTATGCCAACGCCGCTGGCGGGCGAATGCGCTGTTGCTTCGGCACCCCATACCAGCAGCACGCCGGAAAGCGTCACATAAGCAGCTCCTCCCAATGCCACGGCAGGAAATAGCCACCACGCATAGTGATGGCTGAGTGCCAGCAGCAGCAAAAGTAACGACATACCGCATAGCGACAGTCGATAAACAGCATTCATGCCAATCCATTTTGCCATCGGCCCCGTTAATGCGCCGAAAATGCCTGCCGCACCGCCAACCAGCCATAACAGACTTACGACGCTGGCATTCACATCAATGTGATGCAACAAATTGGGGCCAAAACTCCACCAGGCCGCACTGGCGATGCCGCTAATCAACGCAATGACGATTAGCCGCTGAAGCGAGCGCTGGCGCAGCGTGCTGAGCCACGATGAGTGGCGCGCAGCGTCACTTTTTCCGGGCAGCTGACGCCATACTGGCAGGATGCAAATGAGCGCCAGCAAAGCAAACAGGGCGCAGGCTGCTCGCCAGCCTCCCGGTAGCCAAAACAAAATGGGCACGGACAGCATGATCCCCATGCTGGTCCCGGCATTGATCGCGGTATTCATCTGCGGCTGTTGTCGGGATTCTATGCGCTGGCTCACCGCGTCTGCCAGCGCCGGAGAAGCAAGGCCAGCGCTTAGGCCGGCAATAAACAGCCCTGCACCGAGAAGCCATGGCGATGCGGCGCTGGCCAGCAGCAGCAATCCCGTTGCCGCACACAGGGCTGCAACCATCGCGGAAAACCGCGGCCCGGCGCGTGAAGTTAGCATCGGCGCAAGCATCACCGCGACGCAGTAGGCCGCAAAACTACTGGCTGAAAGTACGCCAGATATACGCGGTGTCAAAGGAATAGTGTGCATCACGTCTGGCATCATCAGGCCCCAGGCGAAGCGCGCCATGCCATAAGTGATGGCGATAAGCGAAAAGCCGGTCAGGACCAGCGCAGTCCCTTTCATGGCTGTTCACTGAGATGCAGCAGCTGGAGTGCGGCAGCTTTAGCCGCCTCACATGCATTCACCGCGCCGAGGATCAACGCGGAGGTAAGCGCACCTTCAAACAGTAGCCATATGGCATCAGCTAGCGCCACCTTCTCCTCACCGTGAAGCTTGTGAACGCAGCGCGCAATGTAAGCGCGCATGCTATGACGATATGCCATCGCCTGTTCAGCCAGTGCGATATCCTCCCCGGCATACTCTCCCCATGCTTTGAGGAATAAGCAGCCGTTGTTACCGTATTCAAGCATCCATGCGCTCATGGCATCGAATATCTGGCTTATTGCGTGGGGATGTTCTGCGGCATATAGCGCGGCGAAAAAACGTTCCTGACGCGCTGTCAGTACCGCAGCCGTCAAGGCTTCGCGAGAAGGAAAATAGCGATACATCGTGCGTGTAGACACATTGGCCTCGCTGCAGATGCGATCGGTACTGGTGGCATGAAAGCCATTGAGATAAAACAGCCGCTCAGCGGCATCAATAATGTCTTGTTGTTTATTCATCCTTAAAAAGTAAACCGATCGTTTTACTTTTGCAAGCTGACGGGATTAATCAGTTGATAAGGCCCTCTTCCCGCGCGTTTGCGTAAAGCGTAATGATTTTTTCCAGTAGCGCCTCCGCTTCGGAGAGATGTAAGAACAGCATTTCGTCCTCTTCCTCGAAGCTTACCAACTCTTCAATAAACGCTAATTTTTCGGAGAGGGAATGAATGCCAATGACGCTCAGCGTCCCAGTCATACGGTGCAGGTAGCGCGTGAGTTTGGGTCGATCTGCCATCAATAAGGCGTTACGTGCTTCGGCTAAATCCTGCTGCGTTTCAGCAAAGGTGGCGGTGAGAAAATCGTTGAGCGCATGGGGGGTGTCAGGGATGAATTTTTGTAGGCTCTCGAGATTAACCAGATCTAAAAATGTCTCTGCAGAGGAGAGTTGATGTGTGAAGGCCTCAAGTGATGCCGCGATTTGCTCAATGGTGATCGGACGGAACAGGCATTGATTCATGCCTGCCTCCAGGCAGCGCATCCGCTCAGATAATTGGGCATTTGCCGTCATCCCAATCACGGGAATGTTGCTATCTTCCTGCCTGATAATCCGCGTCATGGCTAAACCATCCATTTCGGGCATGCTGCAATCCGTGAAGATGAGATTAGCTTGCTCAGTTCGCCAGGCACGCAATCCTTCGGTTCCGTTGCTAGCTTCCGCTACGTGATGGCCCAGCAGCGTTAACTGGCGGCTGATCAGCAAGCGGTTGGCAGGATGATCATCCACAATCAGGATGCGCAGCGGGCGCGTGGCAGTGAGTGTTCGCGTAGCGATTGGTGGAGAAACCGGTACAGAGGCAGGGCGAAGACGAACCGGAATAGTGGTGAATACCGTTGTGCCTCGATTCGGCTCACTTTCAAGCGTTACTGTGCCCGCCATCATTTGCACCATATCGCGACTAATCGCTAAGCCTAAGCCTGTACCTTGATGCGTATCCGTTCCGGCCTGGACAAAGGGCTGGAACAGGGTGGGCAGAGCGTCAGCTGCAATACCGCGGCCGGTATCTTGTACCTGAATTTGCAGTTTAGCGGCGTGCTCTGCTGTCAAACTCAACTCAACCTGCAACGATATTTGGCCGCGCTGCGTGAATTTAACCGCATTACCTGCGAAGTTTGTGACGATCTGCCGCAAACGCACAGCATCGATATACATTTCGAATTGATTGTCTGGCAGCTGCCACCTGAAAGACAGCCCTTTTTGGCGCGCCAATCCCTCAATGATTCTGATCACCGGCATAAATACCGCTTCTGGCGCTGCCCAATCCGGCTGCAACTCCATATGGCCCGATTCGATTTTGGACATATCCAGAATGTCACCGATGAGCGCCAGTAGTGTCTGGGAAGAGTGATAGGCCGCCTGAATCAACTCAGGATCCGCTTTACCCTGGCGATTCTGCAGCTCCAGCAAACCAATAACGGCACTGATTGGTGTACGGATCTCATGGCTCATGGTGGCGAGAAAATGACTCTTACTTTTATTCGCCAGTTCTGCGGCTTCTTTGGCCCGTGACAATTCATCAAGCAGGGCGAGATAACCGGTAATGTCCTGCCAGCCGCAGATCAGGCCCGCCCATTCGTTGTTTTCATTCACGTAGGGCGTCATCCAGTGACGAAGCGTTCTTTCCGCTTCACCGACCCGGATGGTGAAGTCTAACTCTTCCATTTCACCTTTTTCTTCCAGCTGCTGCAGGCAGGCTTTCCAGACGGTGAATAAAGGGTTTCTGCCGTCATAGAGTGAACGGTGTAGATTTTCACGATCGTGGGAGGGGAAGAAACGGTCGAAGGCTTCGTTGCTGCGAATAATTTGGCCATTTTTATCGACGACATACACCGGACGCGGCGGCCCGTTAATGAGCTTATCGCGGAAAAGGACTTCTTCTCTCAGCCGTGATTGCGCCTGCCGCGTACGCCTCACCTGGCGCGAAAGGATTAACGCCCAGATAGCGGCCGTTAAAATGAGTACCCCGGCAATCACCGCCCCGCTGTAAAACTCGGTTTTATACAGGTTCCAGGTCTCAAATCTGGCGGCAGGCGTTCCCTGCCAGCGACTAACAATTCTTGAAATCATTGCTGGAGGCAGGGCGGCAATGGTTTTATTCAGAATACTTTGCAGTTCGGGATTATCACGCCTCACGCCAAACGAGATGGCGGCATCCTGGAATGGAAGAATATTTTCAATGGTCAGCTGATGCGGATATAAGCCTGAAATAACATAGCGGGCGCTGAATAAAGTATTAATAGTTGCATCTACTTTGCCCTCCGCCACCCATTGCATCGCCAGACTGGCATTGCTGGCATACTCCACTTCAACATCAGGATAGGTTCGCATAAACCATGCGCTGACGTCCTGGTCGCGGATTAACGCGATACGCTTTATTACCGGGGCAGAATCCGTGTTGGTATCACGTTTACGCGTTACCAGAACCTCTGGGCTGTACATAAAAGGGGTAGATAATAGAAACGTCGCGTTTCGGCTATTACTCCATACCAGCGGCGCCGTCATCAGCAGATTTTTTTGCGCCATGCGCTGACTTAAGTCTTGAGTATTTTCATCTTCAATCGGTAAAAAGCGAATACCGGTTTTTAACTGAATGAGATGCAGCAAATCGGCGCTGATACCGCGAAACTCGCCATTTTGATTGTTGAGAACGAAAGGTGCATTTAAGCTCGAGGCGGCATAGCGTACGGTTTGGTGTTCAGCCAGCCATGCTTTTTCACGCTCGGTGAACGTTATGGGCGTCGCAATAAAATGGACCATATCATCCTGATCCCACTGCGCGGCAAGTAGCTTGCCGGTGGTGTTCGCTTGCAGATCGGATAATGCAGTGCCAACGGCACGGAGTAGAATGTCATCGTGCTTATTTAACAGCACGTCATAACCACTCATTTTAATATTCAGCGGTTGGACAATGCTAAGGGTGGTGGCGTAATTACGCTCAATCAAATAATAGGCTTCACCCGCAGGCAGTGCGGCCTGATGCGTTTTACCGACATCGAGGGCGGCTAACAGATCTAAGGGCGAGAATGACTTAACGTTTTCAGCGGCCGGAATAGGTTGGCTATCCGCGAGTCTTATTACTTGTACCGGATAGGCAGGCAGAATATTTATTGTAGTGATGTCGCTGGCATGACTCGCATAATCGTCACCAGCGGGGCGGAAAACCATATCAACTTGACGCGCCTTAAGTGCGTCAACAGCTTGTGCGGCAGTGTCGAAATGCACAATTTTCAGGGTAAGCCCCAGGCTACGAATAAGCTGATAGGCCATATCCGGAAAGTAGCCGGTCAGCATCCCGGTTGGACTTATGCGCGTAATGGGAGGGCGCGCGTCGCCGTACAGTGCCAGCGTAATGTCACGCTTCTCACCTAACCAGCGCCACTCATCATTATTCAGATCTGGCGCCGCTAAATAGTGGTTGTCCATATTTTGATAGGTGAGTGAGGTTACAGCCGCCATGACTGAATGCATCATCGTGAATGACAACACTAGCCCTGAGAGAAAGCGCATCAATTGATATTATTCCTGCGGGCAAACTCGAGCAGATCCCGTTGATTTTTTAGACCGAGTTTATCCATCAGCCTCGCTTTATAAGTACTGACGGTTTTATTGCTAATTTTCATTCTGCCGGCGATGGAAATGATCTCTTTACCCTCGGCAAGATAGCGCAGCACTTCAAATTCCCGCTTGGATAAAAGGCGAATTTTATCGCTGTCGCTGGCATGTGCGGAGACGTCGTAAGTGGCGTGCATCCGTAAAGGAAAATAGCCATAGCCAGAGAGCACGGCGTTGACGGCCAATAGCAACCCCTCAAGATTATTCTGCTTACTAATAAAGCCGTTAGCACCGGCTTTCATGCTCTCAACTGCATAGTAATCGGCATTTTTACCGCTCATAACCACGATCGGTGTGCGGTTTCCTGTGGCACGCAACGCCGCGATCACATCAATGCCATTGATGCCAGGCAGATCTATGTCGAGAATCAACGCATCCGGTTTATGGCTGTTCAATAATTGCTGAACGACATCACCATCCCCCGCTTCGGCAAGCACCTGATGATCACTTTTTTCCAGTATCATTCGAATAGCAAGGCGCGCCAAAGGATGATCATCTACAACGATGAACGTAGCCATGTCCCTCCCTGTCAATATCAAGACATTTCTTACATCCATAAATGCTAGCCTGAGAATAACAGTTATACAATCATAAATATTAAAACGTAGTCCATTTCCTACACTTAATTACATCTACGCCTGGAAAATAGAATACTTTTTGCTAAGTAAGATTATCCCTCGTATTTGTAGTCCTGTTCCTACAGCGGCTGTAAGATCATCTTATTCCGTTAGTACGCCCAAAATGACAGACTTGTCACGTTCAGTCATGGCTAAAGACGCACGGGTGTAATGATGTCCTCTGCCATGTTTTTAATTAACGATGTAGCAGGAATATCATGAAAAACTTACGCGCCACCACAAATTATCATTTCAAATCAAATATACGTTCAACCACATGGATCGCATTATTCATGTTTTGCATCGGGTTTTGGCTGTTAACAACCTCGTTGCTTCTTATTAAATAACCTCAAAATAGCTTCTCAATATACCTGCAACAGGGTAGGCCTTGCTGTACCCTGCATTAATAAGGATTGATCGTGAATAAGATTTTTAGAGTTAAGTGGAATAGTGCGTTACAGCGTTTTGATGTCACCTCAGAATTAACCAAAGGGAAAAGTAAGTCATCCAGCGGTGGCGCTAAGCAATCTGGCGTGCAGTTACGTCACGCGGGTATATTGACTACGGGGGCATTGGCATTGGCTCTCAGCGCGCCTACAGTGGCTGTTGATATTGATTTAGATGATTTTGATGCGCCAGATGGGGGGCATATTCAGCGCATTACTGGCAGTGATAAACTGACCTCTGCCAACTGGAGTAGTATTAAATCGGGTGATAAAGGTTACCGATCAATGACGTTGGCACAGGCTAACGCCCTGGGGTTATTAACCGGTGATGGCGTTAATTATCTCGATGAGGGATATCTGGCGTTTGGTAATCGCATTGGCTATGAATATATCGATCCTACCACCGGTAATACCATTACGTTTCAGGGTTACGACAATGCTCAACTAAGAAATGTTTCCCTCAGCGGTAGCGAGTTTGTTCAGCACTATGCGGTGGGCGTTGATGGTCAGTATGTAGATCGTAATTTGATCCAGGTTGAGTCAGGGGGAAATCTGGAGGTGGATGTGGGGGGAGCGACCGGTCCCCTTTGGTTTAACGATCTGAACAACCGCCTTGAGCTTTTCATGAAGGGCAAGAATCAGACATCGTCTGTGTTTAAAGTCAGTTCAACTAACGCAGCAGCTCCTGCCACCTTGAATTATCTCAGCAAAACCGTGGTTCATCTCGGAAACTTCCGCAACACCTCAAAAAAGTCTGACGTTCCTGTTTTGAAGTTTTCTTCAGGTTTTAGCGGCGACTTCTCCAGTGCGATAGGCAATCAGAGCGTTAATAACATTGATGATTTAAAAAATTATAATAGCGCGCTAATTAGCGCCGTGCAGAGTGGCGCACTACCAGCCAGCCAGTATCAATCTGAATTTGAAAAGGCCTATTCACAGACTGAAAAGCTTATCTATGTTGATGATAAAATTGCCGATGATGATGCCTCCCGTTTAGGGGTGGGCACGGTAGGCGTTGCTTATATTTTGGGGGATGGTGGCGCAGCCACCATAAACGTTGACACTGATGCCTCAATCCAGGGTTTCAATACCGACATCTCTCTCATTCGCTTAGTCAATGGCGCAACATTAAATAACTATGGTTCGATAGGTCTTTTTTCTAACTCCAGTGCAGATAATGCGGTGATTACGGCCAGAGATAGCGTCGTCAATAATTTCGGCGTCATTGATGCCGGCACCAACAAAGAGATGATGGAGTATGAGACTTCACCGGGAATGCCAATTGGCAGTTTCTATAGCGGTGGACAGAAAAATGCCATCACCGCCAATAACGCGATCATCAATAATAGCGGTGTAATTAATGTTGCCCCGGCAGGAAATTATGTCGCAAACATTGGCATTAGCCTCAACAACAATTCCAGCCTGGTGAATAGCGGGAATATCAATATTTATGCTGCGGAAAAGAACGGTTCGATCTACTCAACCTATTCCCATGGCGTGCTGATGGAGGATAACGCGACTTTCCGTAACGAAGGTACTGTTTATCTTGGACGTGAGGCACAGCGTAACATTGGTGAAGCGGTTAATGATCTCGAGGTCAATTCACCTAATAACCGTTTGGTGACGGTGCGTGGTTATGCAGAATTTACCAACGAGGCAGGCGGGAATTTAACCCTAGGTTCACTTACCCAAGGCGCCTATGGCGTCATTGTTCAAGGGGGTGGCGCAAAAGCCGAGAATAAAGGCGATATCACTATCAATGGCAAAACCGGTGGCGCCGCGCCGTTGCAAAACATTGCAATGATGGGTTTTGCCAGCGCTAAAAATGTGCTTAACAGCGGCACTATCACACTTAACGGTGTTAATGCGGTTGGTTTAATGGCGAATTCTGTCGATACGGACAGTGGTACTACCGTGGTGACGAACAAAGGAACCATCAACATCACGGAAGGTGTGGATGCGGTGTCGAAAACCGCCAATTATGGCATGTGGGCTGACGGCCAACGTGCAATAGCGACCAATGGCGGCATCATTAATCTTAACGGTGATGGCGCCATTGGAGCGCACGCGCGCAACGGCGGCACCGTCGATATCGCGGATAATGGTGAGATGCGTTTTAACGGTAAAAACCAGACCGGTTACTACGTATATGGTGCAGGTTCGAAGATTATCGATGGTTCAGCCACCACCCAGGCTGCTAACGCGGAAGGCTCCACACTGTATCGTATTGATGGGGGAGCCAGCTTTGACGGTTCCGCAAGCTCCACCCGCATTGATGCCAGCGGTAAAAATGCCACGGCATTGCTGGTAACCAGCAATGCCAATCAAAGCACACTGGATACCGGCAAGATGACGATCCTCGTTTCGGGCGAAGGTGCAACGGGTGTTCGCGTTGAAGGCTCAGCCAAAGGAACGCTTTCCGATGAAACTGACCTAACGCTTTCAGGAGCAGGCAGTTCTGCAGGGATTGTTGACGGCAGCTATACCGATATTGTCGGTAACCGTAGTCAGGTGGGCAGAGCCGTTCTTACCAGCCTGGCGAACCTCACCAGCGCCAATACTGCGGCTAATGCCATTGGTTATATCGCACGCAACGGCGGAAAGCTCGACCATCAGGGTAGCATTGACTTCACTACCGCGGGTACCACCGGTGTGCTGGTTGAGGGCGGTACGCTGAATAACAGCGGCAATATCAATGTGAATGGCGTTGCCGTCAATATTCAGGGCGCAAACTCGGCCGTCACGAATACCGGCACCATTGCTGCCAGCGATGGCGTCGCCGCGATAAACGTGGGCAGTGGCGCAAACCTGACGCTGGACGGTTTGGGTCAGGTAAAAGCCAGCGGCAGCGCCCATGGCATTCTGCTGGATACCGGGGCAACCGGATTAATCGTTAAAGACGCCCGCATCAGTATGGATCCGGTCGCCACCGGCAACGCCATTGAGAATAAGGCCGAAATTGCCGGTATTAAACTCGACAATACGCACATCACGGTAGATAACGGTGCCGGTGTGCGCACGGCAGCCAGCATGGCCGCTGAGAACAGTGGGATTATCAACGTTAACGGCAGCGGCAGCGGCCTGCTGTTCCAGAATGCGGATGGCTCAACTGCTGATGGCGCGCTGGACATGTCGAGTTCGCGGAATCTGGTGATTGATGTCAATCATGCGTCGGGGAGCGGCATCGTGACTAACCTGAAGGGCGATGTTAAATCGGGCGCCAGCGTCAACGTCAATGACGCTGCCGGCGGCCCGGCGTTGAAAGTGGGCGGCACCAGCGCAGTCGTTGAGCAGAGCGGTCGGTTGGTATCAATCTCTTCAGCCAGCCCGGTGGTCGATGTGAATAACGGCTACGTTGGCAGCTTCATTAATCGCGGCGACATCATAGCGAACTCGGCAGCGCAGGTCGCATTGGAAATCACCAGCGGCCTTTCTGGCGTGCATTTTGTTAACGCGCAGGGTGGCAATATTATCGGCCAGGTCAACCTGACGACGGCTAACAATCACACCGTTGATTTGCAGCATGGCAGCACCGCCACCGATATCACCAGCGCAGGCGGCGATGACATTTTTAACCTGGTTAACATCGATGCCACGGATAGCAATGTGTTTGACTCGCTCGATGCAGGAGCGGGTAATGACAAACTCAATCTGCGCAACAGTCAATTGACGCTGGCGCAAACCGGCAAAACTATCAGCGGTTTCGAAGCGATTACCCTTTCGGATAACGCAACTCTGACGCTAGACAACATTCTGTTGCCGTTAGGCGATGCCAATGACGATGCCGCTGGGACCGGATTTGCGATCGCTGCTGGCAGCACTCTCGCATTAAAACAGAGCGGCGATACGCAATTTGCCAGCCACATCAGCGGTAGCGGCACGATTGCGGCGAGTACGGCGGGTAATACCTTTGATTTTACCGCCAATAACGCCAGCAACAGCTTTACCGGGACACTGGCGCTGAGCGACGCCAGCTTAAATCTTGACGGTTTAAACACGCAGGCGCTGACCCGCGCCCTGCTGCAGGCGGGCAGTGGTAGCCATATCCGTGTCGCTGACGGCACGCAAAACATCGGTGGTTTGCGCTTTGATGGCGGCACGGTGTCGTTTGATACCGGAACGCCAGGCGAGACCGTAGCGAAAGGCACGGTGCAAGCGCAAAACGAACTGGATATTGATGGCCGCGGAACGGTGGCCATCAACGCAGGCTCAGTGAGTAACCACCACGTATTGCCACCGGATACCGTTTCGCTGTTGCAACAGGATGAAGGGGATCTCGGAATTAAATTAGCGGGCAGCGATGGCGTGGTGACCGGCAGCGGCGGCAATCTGGAACTGCGCGATCAGTCGGGTAATCTGATTACTGATGCACTAGAGCGCAACGTTATTCAGGATGGCGAGATTGTCGCGATGGCGACATATGACTATCGTCTCACCAGCGGCGCGGCGGGTGATGGTCTCTACACCAGCTACGGATTAACTAAACTGGATCTCATGGGTACGGGTAATGATGCGCTGGTACTTAATGCCTTTGGTCAAACGGGCAACTCAGCTGATTTGAGCGCGAAGTTAACCGGCCTGGGCGATCTGGCGATTGATACCGGCGCAGGCCAAACCGTTTCGCTATCCAACATGGACAACGACTATCAGGGTAAAACCACGGTGCGCAGCGGCACCTTGCTGATGAACAACGACAATGTGCTCGGTCAAACCTCTGAGCTGACGCTGGCATCCGGCAGCGGTTTTGAGATGAACGGACATCGTCAAACAGTAGGCATGCTGAGCACCGCAGCGGGATCGACAGTTAATATTGCCGGCGGTACGCTGGATATCACCCATGGCGGAACGGTTGACGGCGCGCTACAGGGCACCGGAGCGCTGAACGTGAACGGCGGAACGCTGACGGTAAACGGCAGTAATACGGCGCTCTCCGCCACAACCTCGATTGCTGCGGGTGCTGATGCCCAGCTCAATCAGACTACCGGCTTGGGTATTGGCAGCATCGTTAACCACGGGCTGTTGGCAGTCAAAAACGCGGCGGGCGATCTGTATAACAGCCTGAGCGGCAGCGGTGAGACGCAGATAGCCAGCGCCAGCGATGTCAGACTGTTAGGTGATAACAGTGGCTTCTCGGGCACGTTCACAACCGATAGCGACTCCACATTGACCGCGACTCGCCAAAACAGCCTCGGCAGCGCAACCGTCAGCAATGAAGGCTTACTGAATCTGACTTCAGCTGATAGCTGGACGCTGGGCAACATCATCACGGGCAGTGGCAGCCTGAACCAAAACGGCAGCGGTGTGGTCACGTTAACCCAGTCGGCTGCGCAGTTCAGCGGTGACACTAACGTCAACGCCGGTGGCCTGCAGTTAGGGGATTCAGGGAATAACGTTACGCTGGCTTCCGGCAACCTCAATATCGCTGCTGGCGCACTGGCCGGTGGCTTTGGCGGCACCGCAGGTAACGTGAACAATCAGGGAATGCTGCTGTTAGGAGCGCTGAAGCCTGTTGCGCGAACCGTTGCCGATATCATGACTTTTAACGTTGGTGGTAGCCTGAGCAACGCCGGCGAAATAACTGTCGGCCGCACAGGCGCGCCGGCGGGTAATCTGCTGCACGTAGCGGGCAATTACGTCGGTAATTATGGTCACCTGACGTTTAACACGGCACTCGGTGACGACAGTTCCGTCACCGATAAAATGGTGGTCGATGGCGATACCACGGGCAGCACCCGCGTAAGCGTAAACAATGCCGGGGGCAGCGGGGCGAAGACCCTCAACGGCATCGAGCTGATCCGCGTTAATGGCGCATCAGACGGTGAGTTCATTCAGGACGGACGCATTGTGGCGGGCGCCTATGATTATCATCTGGAACGTGGCGAAGGCCGCAACGCGGGCAACTGGTATCTCTCGAACACCCTGAATGACGGCGGAGAAGAGGGCGGCGGCAATAAGCCCGATCCGGATGTGATAAAAGTGTATCGGCCGGAATCCAGCGCCTATGCCTCCAATATGGCGGCGGCCAACACTTTGTTTAATACGCGCCTGCACGATCGTCTAGGTGAGACGCATTACGTTGACGCCATCACCGGTGAAGAAAAGGTCACCAGCATGTGGCTGCGTAACGTAGGTGGCCACACGCGTTCATCGGACAGTAGCGGCCAGATGAGAACGCAGGCGAATCGTTATGTGATGCAGATGGGCGGCGACATTGCGCAATGGAGTGCTGATGGTGCTGATCGTTACCATCTCGGCCTGATGGCGGGTTATGCGAATCAGCAAAGCAATAGCCGCAATCGCCTTACCGGGCAGAAAGCCGATGGCAGCATTAACGGATATAGCCTGGGTGTCTATGGAACCTGGCTGCAGAATAACCTCGAAAAAACCGGTGCATACGTTGATACATGGGCGCAGTACAGCTGGTTTGATAACAACGTAAAAGGCGATTCGCTGGCTGCCGAATCCTACAAGTCGAAAGGGGTAACCACATCGGTTGAAAGTGGCTACACCTGGAAGCTGGGTGAGAAAAATGCGCGTGAAAGTTACTTCATTCAGCCAAAAGCTCAGTTGACCTGGATGGGCGTGGAAGCTGACAGTATTCACGAGAAGAATGGTACGCGTGTTGATGGCACGGGTGACGGCAATATTCAGACGCGCCTCGGCGTGCGGGCTTTCATCAAGGGACATAGCCCAATTGATGACGGTAAAAACCGTACTTTTGAACCCTTTGTTGAGGCAAACTGGATTGCTAACTCCAGGGCATTTGGCAGCCAGCTTAACGGTGTCAATGTGACGCAGAAAGGAACGCGCAATCTCGGCGAGCTCAAGGTAGGGATTGAGGGGCAAATCAAACCCGGCGTAAATCTGTGGGGCAACGTAGCGCAGCAAATGGGGGGCAGCGGCTACTCGGATACCAGCGCGTTGCTCGGAGTAAAAGTGAGCTTCTGATGCTATTAAAGAAAGCGTCCTTCGGGACGCTTTTTTACTACCTTATTTTTCCGCCGCGAAGGTCGCACTGTACAAGCTCAGTAACCAATCGATAAAGACGCGCACTCTGGGCGACAGCTGGCGATGCTGCGGATAAAGTGCGGAAACCTCCATGCCAGGGCTTTGCCATGCGTTGAGCACCTCGACCAATCTTCCGTCCGCTAGCGCCTCCGCAACGTGATAACGCGGTAATTGCACCAATCCCGCCCCTCGTAATGCACAGATAACATAGTTTTCCGCATCGTTTACCGTCACCCAACCTTTGGGCGAGAACGCCTGTTTTTTACCATTGATAATTAGCTCAATGGAATAATTCACGCCGCCCGTGGTCGAGAAAAAATTAACGCACTGATGCGCCATTAATTCTTCGGGATGCTGCGGCATACCAAAGCGTCCGAGGTAATCGGGACTGGCGCAAATCACTTGAGGCATCGTGGCCAAATGACGCGCCATCAGGGAGGAATCATGCAGTTTTCCCGCTCTGACTGCGCAGTCAACGCCTTCCCGCACTAAATCAACCAGCCTATCGCCGCTACTGATCACCAATTCAATATCCGGATAGCTACGGTGAAATTGATCGATATTCGGCAGCACAATGCGCGTTGCATGCGCGCCATGGAGGTCGAGCCGCAAAATGCCACGCGGCCGCGCAACCGTATGTCGCAACGATGACTCAGCGTCATCAAGTTCGGAAAGGATGTGCACGCACCGCTCATAGAAAGCTTTACCGTCCAATGAAGTCCGCACATGACGGGTGGTTCTTTCGAGCAGCCGGCACTCAAGATTTTTTTCTAACTGTTTGATCGCATTGCTGGCCGTAGCGCGCGGCACGCCTAGCTGATCTGCCGCCTGACTGAAACTTTCTAACTCGACAATACGCGTAAACAGCAGCAGCGTTTCAAACTTATCCATTATCTTTTCTCACACGCTAATTATTAACGAAAACGGAATTATCATATCAATTTAGCCAGCTTTATCTCTATTTATAAAGCATTAGTATGGATTTCACAGCACGCGGATGCGTGAGTCATTACCTTCACATTGGGAGAAACACATGAGTTCTGTAACGAAAACAGCCCTGGTAACGGGCGCCTCTCGCGGTATTGGCCGGGCGATTGTTGAGCGTCTGGCACAGGATGGATTTTCTGTGATCGTGAACTATGCCGGCAACGCCAGCGCTGCACAGGAAACCGTGCAGGGCATCATCGCTAAAGGCGGCAAAGCCATCGCGATTCAAGGCGATGTAGCAAACGAAGCGGATGTTCGCCACCTGTTCAGTGAAGCCAAAACCTTTACCGGTAGTCTGGACGTTGTGGTACACAGCGCGGGAATTATGCCGATGGTAAAGATCACGCCAGCCGGTCTTGCCGACTTCGATAAAACCATCAACACCAATTTGCGCGGCGCTTTTCTGATGTTGGCGAACGCCGCCGAATCCGTGAGCGAGGGTGGTCACATCATCGCCTTGTCGACAAGCGTGATCGCAAAATCGTTCCCGGCTTACGGTCCTTATATCGCGTCCAAAGCGGGGGTGGAAGGCCTGGTTCATGTACTGGCCAACGAATTGCGTGGTCGCAACATCACCGTCAATGCCGTCGCGCCTGGGCCGACCGGCACCGATCTGTTCTTTAACGGTAAGAGCGAAGAGCAAATCGCCGCTATCGCTAAACTGGCGCCGCTGGAACGTATCGGTACGCCTGGAGAGATCGCCAGTGCGGTTGCCATGCTGGCGAGCGCTGACGGGAGCTGGATTAATTCGCAAGTGATTCGTGTTAACGGCGGTTTCGCCTAATCGGCGGATCTGCAAGCAGGAGCATATTATGCAACAAGTCATTCTGGTTACCGGCGCGTCGAGCGGTTTTGGCGCCTTATCCTGTCGTGCATTCGCCCATGCCGGGCACATTGTCTACGCCAGTATGCGCGACACCAAAGGGCGTAACGCAGCGCAAGTTGAGAGCACACTGCAGTACGCGAAGACACAGGGTGTAAATATGCAGGCGATTGAATTGGATGTGCAGTCACAGGATTCAGCCGATGCAGCGATCGCCAGAATTATTGCCGAGCAGGGACGATTAGATGTCGTGGTCCACAATGCTGGACATATGGCATACGGGCCAGCGGAAGCCTTCTTGCCGGAACAATTCTCACAGCTTTATGACATCAATGTCCTTGGTACCCAGCGGGTAAACCGGGCTGCACTTCCGCACATGCGTACGCAAAGAAATGGCCTGCTGCTGTGGGTTGGCAGCAGCAGTACCCGTGGCGGAACGCCACCTTATCTCGCCCCCTATTTTGCGGCGAAAGCGGCGATGGATGCCGTGGCTGTTAGCTATGCGGCAGAATTAGCGCTGTGGGGAATTGAGTCGTCGATTATTGTGCCTGGAGCCTTCACCAAAGGGACTAATCACTTTCTCCATTCAGGTAAACCGGCTGATAGCGATCGCGAGCGTGAATATAACCTCACCGGTCCCACCGCAGGACTAAGTGAACAAGCATTAAAGGGCCTTGCAGAATGTGAACCGGCGGATGCGGATGTTGCCGATGTTGCGGCGGCAATGGTCGGTATCGTCAACGCGCCTGCGGGTAAACGTCCGTTCCGCGTACATGTTGATCCCTCTGATGACGGTGCGGAAGTGGTGAATGCGGTGGCCGATCGTATTCGCAAACAGTTTTTGCAGCGTATTGGGTTAGATGCGCTGTTAAGGCCGAGCATACGTTAGCGGTGGTAAAAGCGGGCTGGAGGCTACGATGCGAACGCTGCTATTTTTACTCTGTGGCTATCTGCTGGCGGGGGCGTGTTATTTGCTGGTTCGCTTGTTTTCCGCAATCTATCCGGCAGTTGCAATGCTGTTTCCAGCACTATTTACTTTGATGTGGTTCGCTGTCTCGTTAACCAATCTTATCGCTGGAATGACTCAGGCCGGATATAGCTTTGGTGAAGAATTGCCTCTGTTTTTGCTGATATTTATGCTGCCTGTAGCAACGTTATATTGGCTGGGGAAAGTGTGACGGCTTAAATCCGCCAGCTGCAGCCCGACGCGCTGAAGCTGGCGGCCCAACTAACTTACTGAGATTGCTGCTTTTTGCTGTCAGCCTCTTTCTGCTTTTTATTGGCCATGTGATGACCCACTGCACAGCCAGCTGCAGCACCTGCAACGCCATGATGCGCCATATGACCAGCCACGCCGCCCACAGCGGCACCTTTCAAACATCCTTTCGCCTCAACCTGAGACGTTACGGACATCAAGATACCTGCGGTAAGTACAATTAGTGAGAGTTTACGCACTGGATTTTTCCTCATTATGTTAATAGGCACATTAAGCCCGAATTGAGCATAGCCATCGTAAATAAATGCACTATTAAAAAGTGTAAGGAAAAGCATTCACTTGCATTGTTTCAAAAGTTCATTATGATTGACTAATCACTCATTTAAGGTGTTTGTATGGCAAGGCCACTTGACGAAGAAAAACGTAGAGCCATTTTAATGGCGGCATTACGAATTATCCCTGAGGAAGGGTTGGGTGCCACAACGGCTCTGATTGCCCGTGAAGCAGGGATTTCGTCTGGCTCACTTTTCACCTATTTTCCGGACAAAGTGACGTTGCTCAATCAACTTTATCTGGCGATCAAAACGGATGTTGCTGAGGCGCTGATGCGCGGTTTTCCTCTCCAGTCTGCTATCAGAGAGAGGGCATATCATGTCTGGATGGCTTATATCGAATGGGCATGTGCCCATCCTGAACAGCGCGCAACACTGCAGCAACTGTCGGTGTCGCGGGTGGTAACTGCTGAAGTGAGGGCGCAGTCTGCCGTTATGTTTGAGGCGATTAACATCATGCTGGCAGAACTGGGTACCACCGGCATTTGTGACAATGTGGAATTTATCACGTCGGTCATGGCTTCTCTGGCGGAATCAACCATCGATTTTGTGTTGCAATCGCCAAACGATAAAAAAGCATTAACCGAAGCAGGGTTCAATATGTTCGCAAGAGCGACAGGCATTTAGCCTTTAGCTTAATCTATAAATGACTGACTAGTTAATCATTATCTGCGCATAGGAGAAATAGGATGAAACACATCACTCAACATTACATTAATGGTACGTTCACCGATTCCATTGGCCAGGAGAAATTTGAACTCTTAAGTCCATCGACAAATGAAGTGATTGGCAGCGTAGTACTGGGAAATGAAGAAGATACGCGGCGGGCCATTGCGGCGGCAAAACAGGCATTTCAGAGCTATTCGCAATCGACGAAGGAAGAACGCGCCGCCTACCTGCAGCGATTTCATGATGCGATCATGGCAAGGCAGGATGATCACGTGGAAGCTTTTGTGACCGAGTATGGCGGCCCAATTCAGATGGCGCAGTTCCTGGTAAAAGCTTCTGCTGACGCGATTCTCAGCGCAAAAGAGAGCCTGCTAAACATGGCTTTCACCGAAAAGGTCGGTGAAGCGGAAGTTTCACGTAATCCCATCGGCGTTGCCGCACACATCACGCCCTGGAACGCGAACATTATTTATTTCTGCAACAAAACGGCGACGGCATTAGCTGCCGGATGCACGGTGGTCACCAAGCCCAGTGAAATGAGTGCCATTCAAACCCAGGTGATTATGGAGTGTGTTCATGCCGCAGGTTTGCCCGCCGGATTGATTAATATGGTCAACGGGCGAGGGGATGTTGTAGGCGTTGAGCTGTCGCAAAATCCAGACATCGCCAAGATTTCGTTTACCGGTTCAACCGCAGTGGGGAAAAGTATTGCAGCCCTCAGCGCGCAGACCATGAAACGCGTGACGCTGGAACTTGGCGGCAAATCGGCCCATATCGTACTGGACGATGCGGATTTAAATAAGGCGGTACCTTTTATTCTTGCGACAGGTTTTCTCAACAGCGGACAAGCGTGCATTGCCGGAACGCGCA
This sequence comes from Candidatus Pantoea floridensis, assembly GCF_900215435.1. Classification (NCBI taxonomy): domain Bacteria; kingdom Pseudomonadati; phylum Pseudomonadota; class Gammaproteobacteria; order Enterobacterales; family Erwiniaceae; genus Pantoea; species Candidatus Pantoea floridensis. The sequence goes on along the minus strand of NZ_OCMY01000002.1, from coordinate 197,684 downwards.
TTTTGGTTCCTGCAAGCCGTCAGAATGAGATCACCACGGCCCTGAAGCAGGCTATTGATCAGATTAAAGTGGGTATGCCGCATGAGAACGATACTGCCATTGGGCCGATGATCTCACAAAAGCAATACCAGCGCGTTCAGGACTATATTCAGAAAGGGATCGATGAGGGTGCGAAAGTGATTGCCGGCGGAGCAGGACATCCTGATGGGTTAGAGGCGGGAAACTTTGTGAAACCCACTATTTTTGTCGATGTCACGAATCAGATGACGATCGCAAGGGAAGAGATTTTCGGACCGGTTCTCTGCGTTATTCCCTACAAAACCGACGACGAAGCTATAGCGATTGCTAATGATTCACCTTATGGCCTTGCGGGATATGTCAGCAGTGAAAACCGCCAGCGTGCGAAGCACATTGCCGATCAGCTGGATACAGGGATGGTATCAATTAATACATTTGTACATACGCCTTTTGCTCCGTTTGGCGGTACCAGGCAGTCTGGTCTTGGCCGGGAAAATGGCATGTATGGCATCGGGGCGTATCTGGAATACAAAACCATTGCTTAATTTGCCGAAAAAAGCGTCGGTGAAGAGTGTTAGTTAATGAGCCGGGTCAGCCCGGCTAATCAGGAGCAAATAAGTGAACCTATTAATTTACGGGGCATCGGGCATGGTTGGCCAGGGCGTATTGCTTGAATGCTTGCGGGCAGAAGACGTGGAATCCGTAACCGTCGTGGTGCGCGCAGCAATCTCTCAAAATCACCCCAAACTGCGACAGCTCATCACCGCAGATCTGTCTGTAGAGATGAATAGCCGTGATTATGATGCCTGTTTTTTTTGTCTTGGCGTCAGTGCCGCAGGTATGACCGAGGAACAATACAGCAAGCTGACCTTTGATTTAACCTTGAACATCGCCGCTAAACTGGCACAATCAAACCCTCGCATGACGTTTGTCTATGTTTCCGGTGCCGGTACAGACAGCAGTGAAAATGGCAAAATTATGTGGGCGCGGGTTAAAGGAAAAACCGAGAACGCACTGCTTGCGATCGGATTCCATTCAGCGCTGATGTATCGCCCAGCCATAATCCGGCCCATGAAGGGCGTTCGTTCCAAAACGGCGAGCTATCGTATTTTTTATCAACTGATGACGCCGATTCTTCCTGTCCTGAAGTTGATTTTCCCCCGCGCCATCCTGACAACCGAGGAAATAGGCATTGCTATGCTTAATGCGGTTAGATATGGCAGCCCGAAAAAGGTGCTTGAAAAAGAAGACATTTTCGAGCAGGCACACCGATGAGAACGCGGTGACGCTGCTGCGATATTTCTGTGGTGAACATGGTGCGAAACTAAGATAACTTTCACGTAGCGACGCCGAAGCATTAAGTGCGCATAATCATGATTATGTTAAATGGCTTGGGCGCAAAAGGATCCAAGAGTGGTAATACGCAATTATCCTGTCTGATGCAGTTGGATTCGCTTCTGTCCGTTTTGATTTCAACTACAAACAGCCACAGCTATAAATAAATTTTACTTCGCACCTTCCCTGCCGGTTTTGCCGCGTTGGTGATGGCGTCGCTACGTGAATTCTGGTGCGTTTGCAGTACATTGGCCCGCAAACTTTCGCGTAGCGTAACGGATAAAGAAACACCCGTGACCGGATGCGCCGTTTGCAGTACGTTCTGATGCTTGCCGTAAGCACCGCGCCACCGTGATGTTTTTTTCAATCTTCATTGTGCGCAGCACTCTTCAGATTGCAGCCATAAAAAAACCGGTTGTGATAGCCGGTTTTTTATTATTTCCCGCACTTTCAGCCAACAAGGCTTTCAAGCGGAATATTGAACTGTTTGTGCAGATTGCGAATCATTGGAAGCGTAAGCTCGCGTTTGCGGTTAAGCACTTCATATACGCGATTCTGCCGACCAATTGCCGGTGCCAAATCTTTGGCCGTCAGCCCCATCTGGACCATACGGAAAAATGTCACAAATCCAAAAGATAACCCCTGTCTTGATATGCCAAGGGAGTAGAAAAAGGTTACTCTTTTGAGTGAATTGGCAGAGATGTCAATTCACATGAATTGACGATGTATCTGTTTAAAGATGGAATTCGCTATGCCAACGAGTAAAAAAACAGTCGCTAGTAAGGCTGCGGTCCTCGTTATGGATGGCGCACGCACGATAGCAAAAGGGGATCATGACTCATGAGTTTTCAGGCACACACCATCGCTATTCTGAAAGATTTGGAACAAAATGCGTTGCAACTCGACAACGCGCAGGCGATGAAACTCATCTCTCAAATCCGTAATGCAAAGCACATTTTCCTACAGGGGGCCGGGCGAAGTGGCATTGCTATACGGGCGTTCGCTAATCGCTTAGTGCATTTAGGCTTCTCGGTTAGCGTGGTAGGCGAAATTTCATCCCCACATTCTAAACCAGGTGATTTATTAATTATTGGTTCAGGCAGTGGTGAAACCTCGAGTCTGAAAAGTCTGGCGCATCAAGCCGTTGAAAATGGAGTTGAGGTTGCGCTTATCACCATGAAATCCGATTCGACGATTGGCCAATTGGCAAGCAGCGTGCTGGTATTACCGGGGAAGATGAAAACGGAAAACGATCGTCAACTAATACACTTCTCTCAGCCAATGGGTTCGGCTTTTGAGCAACTCTGCTTCATCGTCTATGATGCGATCGTGCTTGAGCTTATGGACCAGCTAGGTGAGACCAGCCAAAGCATGTTTAAGCGACACGCTGATTTTGAGTAGTCCGGAATTTCGCGCCCCAACGTCAACGCATCACTACCCTGCTCACGCACCACATTCAACGCTACGCTGATGAGCTGCTGCCGGCGGAGCCATACGTTGGCGAATGGGTAAGTTGTCAGTTTTGTTAAGTTCAGCATCACTCTGCTATTTGTAGCTCATACACCACACATGGCACATCGTAATGTTCCTCAATAGCTTTGTATTTCATGCCTAGCCGTTGCATCACTTTCTGCGAGGCGGTGTTTTTGGGATCGGCAACCGCGACCAGATATTTTGCACCTATCTTTTCAGCAGCAAACTGAATAATCGCCCGGCCTGCTTCCGTGGCGTAACCTTTACCGTGATGATTCGCGTTCAAACGCCAGCCGATTTCCAGAGGTGCGCCATCTTGATTGGCTAAATGTTGTAGACATGCAGCCCCCACCACTTCATGCGACTCCTTTTCCCGCATCGCCCACCAGGAAAAGCCGTATTGCTGCCAGCGCAACATAACGCGTTCAATATTGGCTCGCGTCTCTTCAGGGGATTTCACGATGCCATTGCTGATATAGCGCATTATCTCTGGATCGCTTTCCATCGAGCGCAGGCCGTCAAAATGTGCGTGCTCGAAAGGTTCCAATACTAAGTGTGTTGTAACTAATTCCATCGTTTCTTCCAAATATTTCATCATTGTAACCAGACCATAAGAATCTCCCGCTTTCCGTGTCAATGTTATTTAGGAAATTTCGTACAAGTCGCCACTCCTCGGTCTGATACTTATCAGCGCCCTGCCGCGATTTAATAACAACATAATTGGGATGGGGAGGTAGAAATGTTGTCATTAACACTAGTAGACAATAACCAATGGATTGCGGAAGGTTTAAATCACTATTTTTCAGAGAAACCTGTTCAAATTAAAAAAATTGACATCGACAGCCTCAATTCAGCCCTCAAAAATATTGCTGGCTGCAATGTACTGATCAGCGAATTAACCGCTTACGGCCGCGATGTGCAGTTTTTTACTGAGCTGTTACGTAAGGTAAAAGCGTCTTCTCCTGCAACGCGCATTATTGTTCTTACCGATCTCAATGAGAAAGCGGTGGTCAGTTACGTTATGAGCGTGCTGCCTGGAGTGATATTCCTTGCTAAAACCAGCTCGCTCGATGACATTTGCGATGCGGTAGTGGGCCACGCGACGACACAGAGTACGCGACGTACCAAGCAGACGCTCTCACCGCGTGAATTTGGGCTTTTGCGACTGCTGGGACAAACCAGTAATCTGACAGATATTGCCTATTCGCTTAGGCTGAGTTGCAAAACAATTAGCCACCATCGTCAGAGCATCATTCGTAAACTCAACTGTGCCAACAATAAAGAGTTATTTAATCGCCTAAATCGCATGGGTTACCAATTAGAAAAGATTTAATCATTCCCTCTTCTTAATTGGACCGCAAATTGGTGCGGTCCAATTAACACTCAACGTGGTAGCGAATCCCCCCAATCTTCACTTTTCTGGATTTTGTGTGACTGAGGTTGCATTTTCGCCATGAGCTGCTGGTTAACGAGGCACGCCCAGGCGCAGAATGGAATATATAACCATCACTGAATATATATTCAAAGCGATTTGCATGCATAACCCAACACGCAATAATTTAAGGAGAAGGTTCTATGAGTAGTTACACGTATCCGAAATTTGGTGCCGGATTGTGGCACTTCGCTAAGTATATCGATCGTTACGCGGTTGATGGTTATGGACCGGCGCTCAGCACTCTCGACCAAATAAAACTCGCCGCCAGCGTCGAAGACCTGTCCTACGTTGATGTCCCCTATCCTTTCACTGAAGGCGTTACGGTGGCTCAAGTCAAACAAGCCCTTGAAGATGCTGGCTTACGAGCCATTGGCATCACGCCGGAAATTTATTTACGTCGCTTCTCCCGCGGTGCTTTCACTAACCCTGATGATGCTATCCGTAAACAGGCTTTCGATTTAATGCATGAAGCCGCCACCGTGGTGCGAGAGCTCGGAGCCAACTATGTCAAAATTTGGCCAGGTCAGGACGGTTGGGATTATCCGTTCCAGGTAGATCATAAGAATCTGTGGAAGATGGCGGTTGATGGCATGCGGGAATTGGCCAGTGCCAATCCCGACGTAAAATTCGCTATTGAATACAAACCACGCGAGCCGCGCGTGAAGATGACCTGGGATTCTGCCGCACGCACCCTGCTGGGCATTGAAGACATTGGTTTGCCTAATGTCGGCGTGCTGCTGGATTTTGGTCACGCGCTGTTTGCCGGTGAATCTCCGGCGGATTCGGCTCAATTGATCATCGATCGCGGGCGTTTATTTGGGATGGACGTCAATGACAACTTGCGCGGCTGGGATGATGATTTGGTAGTTGGCACCGTACATATGACGGAGATTTTTGAATTTTTCTACGTATTGAAGATTAACAATTGGGATGGCGTATGGCAGCTCGATCAATTTCCCTTCCGTGAAGATCATGTCGAAGCAGCCAACCTATCCATTCGCTTCCTGAAACATATTTACCGGGCATTAGATAAACTGGATATCACCGCGCTGCAGGAAGCGCAGCGTGAACAAAATCCGCTTAAAGCTCAGAAAATCATTCAAAACGCGTTGCTCAGCAGCATCGAGCAGTAAGGTTAAGCCCAGCACGTGCATTTTGGACAAATAGGTGGTCATCAATGGCCTAATGCCGTTCAATTAGGCAATCCCTCTTTATGCAGGTGCGCATGAATGCGCACCCTACGAAAACCCGGTTATATCCGCGTTGGGTCACCATTTATGGTGACCGATTCACGCTTCGCTGACGAGCAATACGCCATAAATGGTCACCTTACATTGAATTCGAATGCCTAAAACGCAACGCTCAGTACGAATTTTGTTGCTTCCATTGCAGCGTAAACCCGCTAAGTTGGAAAAAAAATGGAGGTAACTATGCAAATGCCCTCTTCACCCTGGTGGTGGGATCTCTCTACGCGAGAATTTAGTGAACTTGATATGGCAAACATCGTTGCCATACTGCCAATCGGTGCGGTGGAACAACATGGGCCTCATTTGCCGGTACGCGTCGATGCGGCAATAAATGCCGGCATTGTTCAGCGCGCGGTCGAATTACTGCCTGATAACTTGCCGCTGCTGGTCATGCCCGCACTGCCGATCGGTAAATCCGACGAACATCTCGCTTACCCCGGCACGCTTTCATTGCCCTACGAGGTGTTAGGTAAGGTGTGGTTTGAAGTGGCAAAAAGCGCGTGGCGTGCTGGCATTCGTAAACTGATTTTCTGGAACTCGCACGGCGGCCAGCCACAGCTGATGGAGATCGTCTGCCGTCAGTTACGCATTGAACTGGGCATGTTTGCCGTCGGCGCCAGCTGGTTTCACACCTTTGATGCTTCCGACTTGTATAGCGCACATGAACTCAATCACGGCATTCACGGCGGAGAGTTCGAGACCAGCATGATGCTGCATCTCCATCCACAATTGGTGCAGATGCAGCACGCAGATAATTTTGTGTCCACGTCGGTGGCGCTCGAAGCCCGCGGCGGTATTTTGACGCCCGAAGGCGGTATTGGTTTTGGCTGGATGGCACAGGACCTGCATCTTTCCGGCACCACCGGCAACGCAGCGGCCGCCGATGCCGAACGCGGAAAGATCGCCACCGATCGCGCCGCGCATGCGCTGCTGAAACTGGCGCGCGAGGTGCAGAGTTTCGATCTCGGCTTTCTTACTGAGCGAACCGCATACCAGCCGCTGAACCTGTAGGGTTGCCATTCATGGCGACCAGGTGCGCATTAATGCGCACCTTACAGGCTACACAAGTCCTGACATCATGCCTTTGATGGTTTCAGCAAATACGCTGCCAATCGCGCTGGTGCCGCGATCGTGACCGATCAGCATCAGCGTTTGCGTATGCTGCGCCAGTTCTCGTACCGGAATATAGATCAAGCGGCCGCTGCGCTGGTCAGATTCAATATCGATTGGCGTGAGAAACGTCAGCGTTTGATCCATCATCGCCGACTGGCGCATCACTTCGATCGAGTTAGTTTCGATGACCGCTTGTAAAGTGATCGAGGCGCGTGCAAACACTTCATTCAAATAAGGGCGAATGACCATCGATTTATCGGCAATCACCACCGGATAAGGCAGGCAATCACTCAGGCGTAAACTGGATTTCTCCGCCAGCGGATGTCCCGATCCTACTACCGCACCTAACCGCACCGGTACGCTAGCAATATTGCGGTGGACCGGCTGCAGTTCAAAATCAAAGCCAATACCCAAATCCGCCTCACCGCTTGCCACCGCGTTAGTGATATTTTCACCGGTGGTGAGCTGTTGTAGCAGCAATTTTACCCGCGGATTGGCGCGTCGGAACTCGGCCGCCACGCGCGGAATCAGGTTTGCCGCCAATCCACTCATCATTGCCACGGTGACTTCGCCACGCCGCAGTCCTTTCAGCTCTTCAATTTTCATCTGCGCAATTTCAATCTCTTTGAAACTCTGCCGTACGTGGTGAATCAGCGCTTCACCGGCGGCCGTGAGGATCATTTTACGGGGTAAACGTTGAAACAAAGGCGTACCCAACTCCTCTTCCAGCGCAATCAATTGGCGGTTTATGGCCGATGCGGAGATATGCAGACGCTCGGCGGCTTTGCGGATTGAACCGCTGCGCGCGATCTGGTCGATATAAACAAACAAACGGTGCTGAAGCATATTCCATCCTGCGTTGCCTTTTAGGCATCGGTAAGTGCTAAAAATGATGCTTTTAAGATAATGCTCTTCCGGTGATTAATACATCAAAACCACACCAGGAGAACACATGATGGCAGACGTATCCCGCAGAAAATTTGCGAAGTTAGTGGCTGGCGCGCTGTTGTTACCCGCGCTGGCACCCATGTTGTCGCGCAAAGCCATGGCAGCGAATAACAATATAAAAATCGCCCTGCTGCTGCCCGGTTCGGTTGCCGATGGCGGCTGGAGTTCGCTGGCGTATGTTGGCTTGCAAAGCCTGCAAAAAGCCGGTTTTACCGTCGCCCATAGCGAAAGCATCACCCAGGCGCAGATGGATCAAACCATCCGCGGCTACGCCGATGATGGTTACACCTTGATCATTGGGCACAGTTTTGAATACGGCTCAGCCTTCGCTGAAATCGCCCCCGAATATCCGGATACCTATTTCTTCGCTTCCACCTTTAAGCCCGATGAAAAAACGCCGGGTAACGTGGAGTACATCGATCTCGCCTATGTGCAAGGTGCTTATGCTGCAGGTGCGCTGGCCGCGCTGATCTCTGATAACGGTAAAGCAGTAGGATTTGTCGGCGGCGGCGATAACCCCACACAGCAGGCGATGATGCGAGCCTTCATCCAGGCGGCAGAGAAAACCCGCCCGGGTATGAAAGGCTTGGGCGTGGTAACCGGCGATTATGATAACGCCGCGAAAGGTCGCGAGGCCGCAACCACCATGATCGGCAACGGTGCGGATGTGATCTGGCATGCGGCAGACGTCACGGGGCTTGGAGCCATACAAGGCGCGGCGGCGGCGAAAGTCAAAGTCCTTGGTTGTTATGTGGATCAGCGTAGTGTCGCGCCGGATTACGTTGCCTGCAGTTTCCGCCAGAATCTCGATTGGATGGTGGAGCAAGTGGGTGAATCGGTGGCCAATAAAACCTTTAAAGGTGGCCAGGAATGGCAGCCTACGGTGGGCAAAGCCTGGTCAATAGTTAACGGCAGCGAGCGTTATAACGCCAAACTGGTGAGCACCAGCGCCTGGGATAAATTCCAGCAGATCTGGCAACAGCTGGACAACGGCACACTGAAGCCAGTGGTTTGATAAGCGGAATCGACTCATGACAGTAACGGCAAACATACGCGTCGCGCTTAACAACATCACCAAACGCTTCGCACGCGTGGTGGCAAATGACGATGTGTCACTCAGCATTAAAGCCGGAGAAATTCACGCGCTGCTGGGCGAGAACGGCGCAGGCAAAAGCACGCTGATGCAGATCCTGTACGGTTTGTATCAGGCCGATGAAGGCAGCATTGTGGTGGATGGCAAAGCGCAGCGCTTTCGCGATCCCAGCGATGCTATCGCCTGCGGCATCGGCATGGTGCACCAGGAATTTATGCTGGTACAGCCTATGAGCGTGGTAGAGAACGTGATACTGGGGCTGAAAGAGAGCGTCAGCGGCGTACTCAATTTGCATGCTGCGGCAGCGCGTTTGCAGGCGCTATCAGATAAACACGGTCTGGCGATTGATCCCTGGGCAAAAGTACAACATCTGCCCATTGGCGTGCAGCAGCGCGTGGAGATCCTCAAGCTGCTTTATCGCGATGCGCAGGTGCTGATTCTGGATGAACCGACTGCGGTGCTCACGCCGCAAGAGAAAGCAGGTTTGTTTGCCACACTGAAATCGCTGTGTGCTGAAGGCCGTTCGGTGGTGATCGTCACGCACAAACTGTACGAAATCATGGCCATTGCCCATCACGTTTCGGTGATGCGCGGCGGAAAAATGGTGGATTCAGTCGATATTAAAGACACCTCTGAACGCGACCTGGCACGCCGTATGGTGGGCCGCGATGTGGTGCTGCGTATGGAAAAAACGCCGTGCCAGCCGGGTAAAACCGTGCTGCAGGTTGATAACATCGCGGTGCGCGACGCCAGCGGACAGCAGAAAATCTGGCGCGTTTCGCTGAGCGTGGCCGCGGGTGAAATCCTCGGCATTGCCGGCGTGGAAGGCAATGGGCAATCCGAGCTGGCAGAAACGCTGCTCAATCTACGCGAGCTGGAAGCCGGCCGTATTCTGCTCAACGGTGAAGATATCAGCGATGATTCCCCTGCTACACGCCGCAGTAAAGGTATCGGTTTTATTCCGGCGGATCGGCGCGGCGTTGGATCAGTTACCGATCTTTCGATCACCGATAATGCCCTGCTTGGTCGCCAGCGCAGTTTTACCCGCGCGCGAGGATGGCTGTTGGATCGCCAACGTATTCGCCAGCACGCACGGGATATCATCGCGCGCTTTGCAGTGCGTACGCCAGATGCCGATTTTGAAGCCGGAAAACTCTCCGGCGGTAATTTGCAAAAGCTGATTCTGGGCCGTGAAGTCGCCAGCAATCCCTGCCTGCTGATTGTGGAGCAACCGACGCGCGGGCTGGATGTGGGTGCGATTGAGAGCGTATGGCAAGGATTAATGGACGCGCGCGATCGCGGCTGCGCCATTCTGATGATCTCCGCCGAGCTGGAAGAGATTATGAATCTTTCCGATCGCATCGCAGTGATGTACAGCGGCCAGATCGCCGGGGAAATGAACGCCGTCGATGCTTCTCCAGAACGCCTCGGCGAGCTGATGGCGGGCGCACATCTCAAAAAAGGGGGAGGCAACCATGAAGAAGCTGCTTGAGCGGCGTCTGGCTCCCGCTGAATCCACCAGCGCACTGATGTTAACCAGCTGCTGCGGGATCGTAACGGCGTTTGTGATTGCTGGGCTGCTGTTTATCCCTTTCGGCGGTAATCCATTGTCAGCGTATGGCTTCCTGTTTGACGCCGCGTTTGGCTCATTGAGTAGCGTAGGCCTTAGCATCGTGCAATCCACACCGTTAATGTTGATTGCGTTGGCAACCATCGTGGTGTGGCGTGCTGGATTGGGCTACATCGGCTTTGAAGGTTGCTTTCTGCTGGGTGCCGCGGCGGCCAGCTGGATTGCGCTCTCCGGGACGCCCCAGGGTTTTCCGTGGGCCATTCCAGCGCTGCTTTATTGGCCACTGGTGCTGATCGCCGCCTTCCTCGCCGGGGCAATTTGGGCCGGCTGGGTTGGCGCGTTACGCGTCAGGTTTGGCGGCAATGATGTACTGATTTCCCTGATGGCCAACTACGTGGCGCTGTTCATAGTGCAATATTTGGTTTCTGGTCCAATGCGCGCTCCCGGCGACCTGCCACAAACGCCACGCTTACCGGTGGATAGCTGGTTGCCGTTTGTCATGACTGGCATGCGCGCACACTGGGGCATCGCCATTGCGCTGGTTGCGACCGTCTTTGTCTTCTGGCTAATGCGCGCCACACCCGCCGGCTTCGAAATCAAAATCGCCGGGCTTAATGCGCGCGCCGCACGCTACAGCGGCGTTGATGTCAATCGTCGGCAAATGGGCGCAGTGCTGCTCGGCGGTGGATTGGCGGCGCTGGCAGGATTGTGCGCGGTACTTGGCGTGCAGCATCGGCTGATGGAAGGCATCTCTGGCGGCGTCGGGTTTATTGGCGTGGTCGTCGCCTTGCTGGCACGCCTCAATCCTCTGCTGGTGATCCCTACCGCAATTCTCTATGGCGGTTTAGAAGTCGGCGGCAGCGCGATGCAGCGTCAAACCGGTTTACCGACGTCAGTAGTGCTGATTCTGCAAAGTTTAGTGGTGTTACTCATTCTGGCGGGTGATTTGCTGCGCTATTACCGTATCAACCTGCCCATCCTGCGTAAAACCCGCAGCCCAATGGTGGAGAAGCAATCATGAGTTTGTGGGCTAATCTCGACACCGCGTTCTTCGTCAGCTGGCTGGCTGCAGCGGTGCGGCTTGCCGGTCCCGTGTTGTTAGCCGCACTGGGCGAAATCTATGGCGAACGTTCTGGCGTGTTAAATATTGGCATCGAAGGCACCATTCTGCTGGGTGCGCTCTCCAGCTACATGGTAGCGGTAGCAAGCGGCTCAACGGCACTCGGCTTCATCGCCGGTGGCGTAGGAGGATTACTGGTCGGCTGCGTGCTGGCGGCGCTCTATCTGCGTGCCCACGCCAGCCAAATTGTGGTCGGCATCGTTTTCAATATTCTTGCCGCTGGCCTTGCCACCTGGATTTATGCGCTGGTGATGGGCAACGAATCATCGCCAACCATTCCCATGCTGGAACCCTGGCATGTGCCGCTGCTCTCGTCATTACCCTTCATCGGTCCGATTCTGTTCCAACAGCCACTGCCGCTCTATTTTACTTTACTACTGGCGGCACTGGCGCATTTTGGCCTGTTCCATACCCGCTTCGGCCTCTCTTTGCGCGCGGTGGGTGAAAATCCGCGCGCGGCCCATGCAGCCGGGCTTAACGTAGTAAAGATCCGCACATGGGGAGTAATGTTCTCCTGTTTAGGAGCGGGTTTAGCCGGCAGCTATCTGGTGACCGCCCAGATTGGCTTGTTCCGCGACAACATCGTCAGCGGGCAAGGTTTTATCGCCCTGGCCATCGTTATCTTTGGCCGCTGGAGTCCGCTCAAGGCGGTGGTGGCTGCCTTTATTTTTGGCGCAGCCGATGCATTACAGCTGTCGCTACAGCTGTTTGAAAACAAGCTTCCTCCGCAGGTGCTGCTGGCCCTGCCTTATCTTCTCACCATCCTGGCAATGTCCGGCGTAGTAGGACGCACATTGCAACCCGGCGCGCTAACGCAGCCTTATCGAAAGGAATAACTGATGAAATCGTTTCGTTTCAACTCTCTTGCGGATGTGAAGGCGTTCCGTATTAGTCCCGATAGCAGTAACTATTTCGCCATTTTGTTCGACAAACCGCTCGATGGCATTGAGAACATCTTTGTGGTGGAAATCTTCAACGTGGGCGGTGCTACGCCGCCCAATGAACACGCCACCGCGCATGAGTTTTTCTATGTGCTGCATGGTGAAGGCGTCGCTCGCTGCAACGATGAGGAGTTAGTGATTAAGAAAGGCGATTCCCTGCTGTTGCACCCGGGTAATGATCATGCGATCCGCAACACCGGCAGGTGCAAGCTCTATACGCTGACGGTCATGACGCCCAATGAGGGATTCTCCGAACTGATTCGCAGCGGTGACCCTGTCACGCTGGATGAGGAAGATTTGCGCATCTTAACGGGAGCCTGATATGGGAGAAAACGTTTTAGGCAGCAGTCGGCAAAATCAGTGGCGTGTTTCCGCGCAGGTCATTGATATGCGACGCCCGGAGCAACCCGTACGCGCAGTAAAGCTCGGCACGCGCGACCGATCGGTGATCTTTGATTTACAGAGTACTGCAATCATCGTAGTGGATATGCAGAACGATTTTTGCCATCCCGACGGCTGGCTCGGACACATTGGTGTGGATGTCACGCCCGCGCGCGCACCGATTGCGCCGCTGCAAGCGTTATTGCCAGCATTGCGTGCCGCCGAAGTGCCCGTCATTTGGCTCAACTGGGGCAATCGCGCAGACAAACTCAATCTCAGTCCGGCTTTGCTGCACGTTTATAATCCGTATGGCACTGGTGTGGGTTTAGGCGATCCGTTACCGGTTTCGGGTGCGCCGGTATTGCAGGCGGGTAGCTGGGCGGCCGAGGTAGTGGATGAACTCATGCCGAACGATACGGATATTCGCGTTAACAAATACCGAATGTCCGGGTTTCATGACAGCGAGCTTGATAGCATCCTGCGCAATCTCAACGTCACCACCCTGTTGTTTGCCGGCGTCAATGTCGATCAATGCGTGCTCTGCACTTTGCAAGAGGCCAACTTCCGCGGTTATGACTGCCTGCTGCTGGAAGATTGTAGCGCGACGACCTCGCCCGACTATTGTCGCGATGCCACGCTGTATAACGTACAGCAGTGCTTTGGTTTTGTGGTGAATGCCGCAGAGTTACAACAGCAGCTGGAGAGCAACATATGAGTTACTTGCTGGCTGACGGCTGGATCATCACCATGAATCCGCAGCGCGAGATTCTGGAACAGGCCAGTTTGCTGATTGAAGACAACCTTATCGCCGCCATCGGCACGCGTGATGCCTTGCAGCAGCGCTATCCGGAAGCGGAAATCATCGACTGCCGCGAGCGTATTATCATGCCTGGAATGGTGAATACGCATACGCATCTGTTTCAGACGCTGCTAAAAGGTCTCGGCGACGACATGGTGCTGAAGAAGTGGTTCACCTGCATGACCGGTCCAAGCGCCGTGGCGCTGACGGAGGAAGACGTCTACGCCGCTGCGCTGCATGGCTGCGTGGAATCGCTGCGTTCTGGCGTCACCTCGCTGGTTGATTTTATGTACGCCCATCCGCGTCCAGGATTGACGGCTAAAGTGATTGACGCTTTTGAAGTCAGTGGCATTCGCGGCCATGTCTGCCGCGGTTTCCTCACCAGCGGCATTGAGCACGGCATTCCCGCTGAACTGATTGAAACGCCAGAGCAGGCGCTAGCCGATGCACGTAATGTGATTCAGCGCTATCACAAGGCGGATGGACGGGTAAAAGTTGGTCTCGCGCCAAGCATGATTTGGGCGCTGGATGAAAAAGTACTGCGTGGCACACGGGCGCTGGCGAATGAAACCGGCGTACTGATCACGACCCACGTCGCAGAAACCGATTTTGAAATCGAGCAGGCTAAGCTGCGCTTTCAGGCGACCGATACGGAGTTCCTTAGCGATATCGGTTTCCTCGGCCCTGATGTGCTGGCGGTACACTGCGTGCAGTGCAGCTCCCGTGATATCCGTGCGCTGAAGCATCACGACACACGCGTCTCACACAATCCCTGCAGCAATCTCTATCTTGCCTCAGGTGTGGCGCCGATTCCCGAAATGCTTGCCGCCGGATTAACCGTAGGGTTAGGCTCCGACGGCCCCGCTAGCAGCAATAACCACAACCTGTTTCAGGCCATGAAAGTGGCAGCGCTGCTGCCAAAAGGCGTGCATCGCGATCCCACAATAATGACCGCTGAAAAAGTGCTGGAGATGGCGACCATCGACGGCGCGCGCGCCATTGGTCTTGATCATCTGGTCGGCTCGCTGGAAGTGGGTAAACGAGCGGATGTCGTGATTGTGGATACCTCGCATCCTGCGATGACGCCGATCCACCATCCTGTCTCATCTTTGGTCTACTCCGCTTTGGGCCACGAAGTCAGTGATGTATTTGTGGATGGTGCTTATCTGTTGCGGGCGGGAGAATTTACCCAGCTTAACCAGCGGGAAGTGATGGCGCGTTCACAACGAGCGGCGCAGTCACTGGCGGTGCGCACCGGCAATGATAAAACACGCGGTTGGCGTTCAGCCGCGTTTTGATGGGGCACAGTGGCGAGTTTTAGGCTTATCACCGCGCGAACGATGCTGTTCGGTTAACAGCGGCACATTCCGCTTAACTTACTTTTTGCTACAACATTCAAACTCATACCACTCTGCAAAATGCGCTTTTAGCCCTAAGCTTTAAGGCATCTGGCCACTGTTAATGAGGTTTCAATGAGTTTACTTTTTAGCGCAACGCAACTGGGTAAGTTAACGCTCGACAACCGCATCGTGATCGCCCCGATGTGTCAATACTCCGCGCAGGATGGCAAAGCCAGCGCCTGGCATCGCATCCATCTTGGCCAGCTCGCACTTTCGGGAGCGGGTTTGCTGATTATCGAAGCAACGGCGGTTGAAGCCGCAGGGCGGATTTCGCCGGGCGATCTGGGGTTGTGGGATGATGCAACCGAAGCCGCGCTGGCTAGCGTGCTGGAGGATATTCGCCACTATTCTGATATCCCTATCGGCATTCAGCTCGGTCACGCCGGGCGCAAAGCCTCATGCGCAGCACCGTGGCTGGGTGGTCACCAGCTGGCACTGAATGACGGTGGCTGGCAAACGGTAGCCCCCTCTGCACACGCTTTTAACCCTGAAGATCGTGCACCGGTGGCACTGGAAAAACAGGATTTGGAGCGACTAAAATCCGCTTTCGTCGACAGCGCGCAGCGCGCCGCGCGTCTTGGCATCCAATTGATTGAGCTTCATGCCGCCCACGGCTATTTGCTGCATCAGTTCCTGTCGCCATTGAGCAACCAGCGTCAGGATGAGTACGGCGGTTCACTGGAAAATCGTCTGCGTTTCCCGCTTGAAGTTTTCCACGCGGTACGCAGCGCATTGCCCGATTCAGTTGCAGTTGGGGTTCGCCTTTCAGCTACAGATTGGGTTGAGGGCGGCTGGGATGTTGAGCAATCCATCACCTTTAGCCAGCAACTGGAAACTGCGGGTAGCGATTATGTGCATATCTCCAGTGGGGGACTTTCACCGCAGCAGCAGATTACAGTGGGGCCCGGCTATCAGCTGCCGTTCGCGCATGATATCCGTAAGCAGGTGAAGATTCCGGTGATTGGCGTGGGCTTGATTACCGACCCGCAGCAGGCTGAAAATGCATTACAGAAAGACGATGCCGACCTGATCGCACTCGCCCGCGCGGTACTCTATGACCCACGCTGGCCGTGGCATGCCGCTGCAGCACTGGGCGCACAAGCGAAGGCTCCCCCGCAGTATTTGCGCTCCGAACCCCATGGGTTGAAAGGGACGCTGGTCGCGAATAAGGGCTGAAAATCATATCCAGGTGCGCATCCAAACGCACCTGGATATCCCTAACAGCGACCGTTACTCCGCTACAAACTCTGGCAGCAGCTTAAACCAGCTCAGCATCCATGCCAGAATATTCAGTAGACCAAATGCAAAGAGTAAAACGACCGCGATCGAACAGCGCTGCTGCGATCGCCAGGCCAGCATCGCCGGAACAATCACCGCCCACAGGGTGGCAAATAAACCGGCAAAGCCAATCGCTGCCACAAATCCACTCGGCCAGCAAATCGAGGCCATTAACGGCGGCAGAAACGTCAGACAAGCGGTTTTAAAACGCGCAGTCGGTGAATGTCCTAAGCCCAGACGATCGGCAATGAAATCAAACAAGCCGGCCGTGACGCCAAGAAATGAGGCAATCACCGCGAAATGCGAAAATATCGACATCATTAATGACAGCGCATTGACGTGCAGTTGCGCACGCAGCGCGGCCATCAGCGCCGCAATATCGCCGCCCTGTTGCACAATTTCAGGGAACGCGCTGCGCGGCAGGTTGCCCATGGTGCTGGTAAGCCAAAAAACATACAACGCCAGTGACAATAGCGTGCCCAGAACCAACGCTTGTGTAATGTGCTTTTTGTTCCCCGCATAGTAGCTCACCAGCCCGGTGATATTGCCATGATAGCCAAACGAGGCCAGACAAAATGGCAATACCCCGAGTGCGTAGGGCCAGTAACGCTCCCCTGCGCCTGGCGCCTGAAGCAGCGACGGTACATTGACCTGCGTGAGCAATCCCCCAAATAACAGGATCAAAAACAGAATCTTGGCCAGCACGCAAAAGGTCATCAGCCGACTCACGCCGGTTGTGCCGAGCCACACCACTGCCGCCACGCCGATTGTTAACAGCACCTTTGCTTCTGCGGTGGAAATCGGCACACCCGCCTGATTAAGAGAGTGCTGATACACCGGGCCGCTGGCCGAGATATAGGCGTAGGTAAGAATGCCGAGCACAAATAAGATACTGAGCCCGTTCAATGTCGCCCAACCGCGCCCCAGCAGATCTTTCGTTAAGGTGTCATAGCCCGCGCCTGGCGGATAGCTGAGGCTGACGCGCATAAAAAGTAAGCCTGAAAGCAGCATGCCGCCCCAGCTGACCAGTAGCATGATCATCGCCCAACCAAACCACGCGCCCGCCATCACCACCGGCAGCGTAAACATCCCTGCACCCACTACGGTGCCGCAAATAATCATCGCGCCCCACCACACGGAAGGCTGGCGGCGGGACAATGTCATCTCCGTCATCATTTATTCCCTACAAAACCGCTTAAAGGCGGCGATGATACACGGGATAACGCTAAGAAGAGAGTTACAAGCAACAGAAAGTGCGACGGTAGATGGCTGGGGTGACAATGCAAAGATGCATTACCACAGGTTGCGCCGTCACGGCAGCGGGTTGTCGCGCAGTAAAAGCCTGATTGATTAACCTGCGCCGTACTGTTTACCCCCTTCAATATGTGATCATTTTCGCAACAACCTTTTAAACATCCTTGTATGGTAGTAGAACATTAACCCTCAGGGACTTTTGCTATGGCCTCTTCCACCCTTACCCAAACGCCAGCGATCGAGAAAGATCATGCTTCACTCATCAAACGAGTGGCAAGCGCATCCGCCATTGGCACCGCGGCAGAGTATTACGACTTCTTTGCTTATGGCACCGCTGCCGTCTTGTTCTTTGGCCATCTGTTCTTTCCCAGCCACGATCCGCTCATCAGCACCCTCGCCGCTTTTGCCACCTATGCGGTGGGCTTTCTCGCTCGTCCAATCGGCGGCATCGTTTTCGGACACATTGGCGATAAAGTTGGACGTAAAAAAGCCCTGGTGGCCACCATCCTGATTGTTGGCCTTGGCACGTTTTGCATCGGATTGCTGCCGACTTACGAAAAAATCGGCATCTGGGCTCCCGTGCTGTTGATTTTGATTCGCTTGTTGCAAGGCTTTGGCGTGGGCGGCGAGCAGGCGGGTGCGGTATTGATGACCGCAGAATATGCTCAACCCGCACGTCGTGGTTTCTTCGCCAGCTGGGTACAAATTGGCGCGCCGGTGGGTTTCCTGCTGCCGCTGGCGCTGTTTGCCGTTCTTAATGCCACGCTCTCCCCGGTTCAAATGATGGATTGGGGCTGGCGCGTTCCGTTTTTACTCAGCGCATTGCTGGTGATTGTTGGGCTGTTTATTCGCCTGCGCATTGATGAGTCGCCGGTGTTCGCCGCTATTCGCGAAACCAAAGCAGCAGAATCACGCCCGTTAAAAGAGGTGATGCGCGGGAATCCACGCCTGGTCATTAACGGTGTCGCCGCCAAACTGATTGAAGCCTGTGCCTTTGCCCTGTTCACGGTGATTATTCTGGCGTGGGGCAAAGCTAACAATCTCGATTCTGGCATTCTGATGAATAGCATGATCGTGGCGGTGATTCTCGAGGTGTTTGCCATTCCACTCATGGGCGCGTTGTCAGACAAAATTGGCCGCAAGCCGGTATATATGATGGGTACGTTGCTGATTGTCATTGCCATCGTGCCGTTCTTCCTTGCCCTGCAGCAAAACAGCTATTGGCTGACGCAAATTGCGATGATTGTCGCCCTGACGCTGGGTCACAGCATGTGTTACGCGCCGCAGGCATCGTGGTTTCCGGAGCTGTTTCCCACTCACATTCGCTGCAGCGGTATTGCGGTGATTTGGCAGGTGGGCTCGCTGATTGGCAGCGGCGTGCTCGGTTTGGTGGCCGTAAAAATCCTGCAAATGACCGGCGGTCACTGGTACGGCCTGGCGCTGTATGTTGCGGTATTAGGGGTGATTTCCGTTATCGGTCTCATAAGGCTGCCTGAAACTGCACCGCGCCGTCGCAACGGCGAATATCATCAATGGCAGCAACATTAATTTGTTGAGCAGAGCGGCAGAATGCCGCTCTGTCGCGTGGCCATGTGATATCAGAGATATCATTTCCGTCTCGGCAGCGAAACCATGAGCAAGCCAATGACAATTAACACCACGCCAGCAAAGCTGCTCCAGCGGAACGACTCCCCCATAATCGGCAATGAAATCGCTGCCAGCCAAACCAGCACATAGCTCAAACTCAGCAGTGGATAGAGCCGATTGAGCGGCAAATGGCGCAGCGCCAGCATCCAGCACACCATTGAGAGCGCATATGCGCCAAGTCCGATGGCTAACAGCAGCAGTGGCTTGAGGTGCTGTAGATTGATCAACTCGCGCAGCGGCGGAAAATCCAGCATCGCCGTGCGCAGCACCAACTGCGCCAGCGACACCAGCAGTACGCTGCACAAGGCCAGCATTAGTCCTTTCATAGATGACTGCCCATCAGCGCCACGCCCGCCATTATCACCAGCGTGCCGATCCACTGTTGCAAGGTGAAGGTTTCGCGCCAGATCAGCCGCGCGGCTAATGCGACCAGCACAAAGTTAAGACTCATCATCGGATAAGCAATGCCGACAGGCACCATGCGCAATACCATCAGCCACAGCAACATCGCCACGCCGAGCAGCAGCACGCTCAGCGCAATCCATAATATCAGCCGCTTTTTACCCTGACGGCTGCCAAGATACGCCGCCTGCTTTTGACACAGTTGGGCGGCGCAGCTCAGCACACTTACCAGTAAGATCAGCACAAGATTCATGGTGTGGCATCATAGCCGTAATAGACTAAACGGCCCTGACGATAGACATCATCGGGTTCTGGCAAGTTTTTATCCGGCGTGTTGTCACCTGAGTTCAACATCAGCACCAGCGAAACTTTTCCCTGGCGACGATGCACGCGCAGCCAGTCAGCAAATCCGTCCGCATCAATAAAGTGAGATTGTGCATCCGGATAGCTCAGGCCGTATTGCAACTCCCCTTTGGCATCGTAGAAGTTGATATCGCTACGCTGCAACGCCCAGGCAACCGTTGACGCCACGCCGGGATTGTTGGCTAACAGATAACGACTATCCGCCAGCTGGTCGTGCACTGCGCTAATAAAACTCTGCGGCTGCTTGGAATCGCGCACCTTTTGGGGAATGGCAAAACCGACCAGCAGCGCCAGCACCAGTGGGCAAAGGGCGGCTAACTGCCAGCGGCCATTTTCCGGTTTGCGACTCATCCAACCCAATATGCCCCAGCCAGCAAAAGCCAGTGCTGCACACAATACGCGCTGCAGTTCATCGCTGGCGTAAAACGGACGGTGCGCTACCCCCCACGGAGCCAGTACAATGAGAACAACCAGCGTCGTCACGGCGCCGAACAGTAAGTTGATCCAGCCATTCACTTTAAACGCCTTAACGACAGAGGCAGAACCACTGTGGGCATAATGCGCCATCAGCAGCGCCAGCGGGGCGAAGCAAGGCAATATATAGGTCGGTAGTTTGCCCTTGGCGATACTGAAAAACAGCAGCGGCAGCAATACCCAACTCAATAAATAA
Source organism: Candidatus Pantoea floridensis (assembly GCF_900215435.1). NCBI lineage: Bacteria > Pseudomonadati > Pseudomonadota > Gammaproteobacteria > Enterobacterales > Erwiniaceae > Pantoea > Candidatus Pantoea floridensis. The sequence continues at coordinate 177,197 of NZ_OCMY01000002.1, read as the reverse complement.
ACCGCACTAGCGTTTTGACCGCGTTGACGCCATGCACCCGCCAGCGATCCCGGTAGTAGTGCCAGCCACGGTAAACATCCGCCGAGCAGCACCGGTATGTAATACCAGAAAGGTGCTTTGTGCTGGGCATCTGCCTCGGCAAAACGCTGAATATGTTCAACCCAGAAGAAGTAGTGCCAAAAGTCCCCTTCCTGCCGATTAATGGCCAGCGCCCATGGCAAACTGAGTAGTGCAGCAACCAGCATGGTCAATGGTCCCCAGCGCAGCAACTCGGTGAAACGCCGCTGCCAGATAGCCCAGGGCAAAATCGCCAATACCGGGACCGCCAGAGCAAGGAAACCTTTGGTCATAAAACCCATGGCGCACGCGGCCCCGAGCAGCACATACCCACACGCGCGCTGTTGCGTAGAAGTTGCCTGCGCCGCCAGCCAAAAGCTGCACATCGCCGCAACCAGCCACAGCATTAAGATGGGATCGAGCACGGCGTAAGTACCAATGCCATAGACCAACAGTGAGGTGAGGAAGATGACGCTGCTGCTTAACGCAACTTTTTGACTGACGAACATTTTTTTAGCCAGCCAGTAGATAAGTAACGCACTGAATGTGGTACTGATAATCGCGCCAGCGCGCACGCCAAAGTTGGTATGGCCAAACAGTAACTGGCCGATGTTATTCACCCAATACCCGGCAATTGGCTTCTCGAAATAGCGCAAATCAAAGAAGTGCGGTACTACCCAATTACCGCTGAACAGCATTTCGCGGCTGATTTCAGCATAACGGGCTTCGTCCGGCTGCCATAAGGCACGGAATTCAATGGGGATCAGATAATAAAGCGCAAAGAGTGCTATGAGCAGCGCGGTTTTGGTGCCTGTTCGCATCCGTGAGTCCTGTAAGAATTAACGTTGGCAGCCTAACCAGCCTTCGCGCCCGGCAAGATGTCCGCGCACCACGTTGCCCTGCGGCAGCGTGCTGAGATCGTCTGGCAATAAGGCACTCAACGGGCAGAATTGAATGTTGTGTTGTTCAGCGCGCTTCAACAAATCGGCGAACGCCTTTAACCCAACGATTCCTTCCACTTCGGCGTGAATGGTGTAAACCGGCGAACCGGTTGCAGCGAGCATTTTTTCCAGAATGTAGTCATTAAAGTCGGCAGCGCTGACCGCTTGTCCCACCACTTCATCCCAGGTTGGCAAGGTGACTGGAATTTGTACGGTGCCTACGCTGCCATTACTTAAAAGCGGCAGGAATGGCCCGGAGCCGCGACAATCGCTGTTATAGCGAAAGCCAAATTCCTCTTTGGCAGCCATCACGCGGCCATCTGCGCGCCAGCCTGCCACGGCAGAACAGGTGACGTTGTCACCAATAATTGCTTCCAGCGCACTTTTACCTTTTGCTATCTGCTCAACCAGCTTTTCCTGCGGCCAGACCCCCGCCCAGGTTTGCCATGCAAAGTGGTCCCAGGCATGTAAACCGACTTCATGATGATCGGCAGTGGCACTGATGATCTCCTCAAGGCCACGACCAATTTCACGTCCTGGCCAGGCGGTGCCGGCCAGTAAAATATCCCAACCGTATAGTGATGCTGCGCGGGAACGCAGCATTTTCCACAAGAAGCGCGGCTTCATCAGGCGCCACAAGTGGCGCCCCATGTTGTCGGGCCCTACGCTAAAGAAGAAACTCGCCTGCATTTGATGCAAACTGAATTGTTCCAGCAACGCCGGGACACCCAGTTTGGTACCACGCCAGGTATCGACATCGACGCGCAAACCTATTTTCTTCATGGCTTATCCTGCAGCTCAACGGTGCGCAGGAAAAAGTCCAGCGTGTTATCAATGGTGGTTTCCATCTCAACTGTTGGCGTCCAATCCAGCAAGCGACGGGCGTTTTTAATCGATGGTTTACGATGTTCAACGTCCTGATAACCTTTGCCGTAATAGCTGCTGCTTTCCACTTCGCGGAAGCCCGCAAACGGTGGGAAATTGCTACGCAGCGGATGGCGCTCAAAACTGGCCAGCAGGCGCTCAGCCAGTTCTTTAATGCTGGCTTCGTTTTCCGGGTTGCCGATATTGACGATTTGACCATCACAGTTGTTCTGCTTGTTCTCGATAATGCGGAACAGCGCTTCAATACCGTCGCGAATATCGGTGAAGCAGCGCTTCTGCGCACCGCCGTCAATCAGCTTGATCGGAGAACCTTCCACCAGATTAAGGATCAACTGCGTGATGGCGCGTGAACTGCCGATACGCGCGGCGTTGAGGTTATCGAGGCGCGGCCCCATCCAGTTAAACGGACGGAACAGCGTAAAGCGCAGGCCCTCTTTCTCACCATATGCCCAGATTACGCGGTCAAGCAGCTGTTTGGAGACCGAGTAGATCCAGCGCTGCTTGTTGATGGGGCCAACAACCAGATTGGAATGATCCTCATCGAAATGCTGGTCGGTACACATGCCGTACACTTCAGACGTCGAGGGGAAGATAATGCGCTTTTTGTATTTAACGCAGTCGCGGATAATTTTCAGGTTCTCTTCGAAATCCAGTTCGAACACGCGCAGCGGATTGCGGGTGTACTCAATTGGCGTGGCGATCGCCACGAGCGGCAGCACCACATCACATTTCTTGATGTGATACTCAATCCATTCGGAGTGAATGCTGATGTCGCCTTCCACAAAATGGAAGCGAGGCTGATCGAGGAAGCGGCTAATGGCATCAGAACCAATATCCAGGCCATAGACTTCGAAGTTATCGTCCTGCAACAGGCGCTCGGTCAAATGGTTCCCGATAAACCCATTCACGCCGAGGATCAGCACGCGTGTACGGCGCTTCACCGCCGCCACCGGCTGAGAATAAAGCAATGCCCCTTTCACCATGCCAAGGCTCTGCGCCAGCTGGCTGCCGTTCATATAGACACCGTTATCGACTTGCCCGGTAACCACTTCCAGCGCGCCTTCTCCACAGGCGATCATGAACGGCTCAACGGATAAGACGGTGCCCGGCTTTGCCTGATGCTCAGCGCTATGAACGCGCCCTTTCCACACCACGAATTTAACCGTACCGGCAAAGGCAAACGCGCCCGGCCACGGATCGGTCACCGCCCGCACCAGGTTGTTGATCGATTTCGCAGATTGCTCCCACTTGATGCGGCCATCCTCCGGCGTACGGCGTCCTACCATCGTAGCCTGGCTATGATCCTGCGGTGTTGTGACAATGTCACCTCGCAGCAACGCAGGCAGCGCCTGCTCCAGCAGTTGGGTAGCGCAAGTCACCAGTTTTCGATGTAGCGTTAAAGCGTTGTCCTGCTCGTCAATGGCCACGCGCTGCTGCGCCACAATGTCACCCGCATCGGCGCGTTTCACCATGCGGTGTAGCGTGACGCCCGTTTCTGTTTCACCGTTGACCAGCACCCAGTTAAGAGGCGCACGACCGCGATATTTCGGCAGCAGCGAACCGTGCAGGTTAAAAGCCCCCACGCGTGCGCAATTGAGGATGTTGTCGCTTAATAACTTGCGATAGTAAAACGAAAAGATGAAGTCGGGCTCCATCGATTTGATGCGGTCAACCCACAGTGGATGATCGGCATCTTCCGGTGCATACACGGCAATGCCATGTTCAGCGGCCAACCGTGCCACCGAAGGGAAAGCGTGGCTCTCAGGCGAGGTGTCCGCATGGGTGAAAATAGCGTCGATCTCAAAACCAGCGTTCAGTAAGGCAGAAATACCAGCACAGCCCATTTCGGCGTAGGCGAAGACGATTGTTTTCATTGCTCAATTTCCTGTACAGAAGAGGCATCTTTCTGTGAATTAATAACACGTTGTATGAAGTAGCGCGGACGGGCACGAACATCGTTATAAATACGCCCGATGTATTCGCCGAGTAAGCCCATACCGATAAACTGGGCGCCAACAAAAATAAACAGCACCGCGAACAGCAGGAATACGCCGTCACCCGCCCAGGCTGCGCCAAGGAACAAACGCAGCACAATCAGCACCAGAGAGAAGGCAAAACCGAGAAGCGCGATCAAACTCCCTACGATACTCAGCAGACGCAATGGCGTGGTGGTTAAACAGGTGACGAGGTCGTACATCAGGTTAATCAGCCGCATAAAGCTGTACTTTGAGTCACCAAACTCGCGCTCGGCGTGAGCTACGGGTAATTCAATGGTGCGGCGGGCGAAGGTGTTCGCCAGAATGGGAATAAACGTGCTGCGCTCATGGCAGTTCAGCATCGCATCGACGATATGACGGCGATAAGCGCGCAGCATACAGCCATAATCGCCCATCGCTTTGCCGGTTACGCGCTGAATCAATTGATTGATGGTGCGCGAGGCGCGGCGACGAAACCAGCTATCCTGACGGTTCTGTCGCACAGTTCCTACCACGTCATAGCCTTGCAGCGCCGCGTTGACCAGATTGGGGATTTCTTCTGGCGGATTTTGCAAATCGGCATCCAGCGTAATAATCAAATCGCCACTCACATGGCTAAATCCCGCCATGATCGCCGAGTGCTGGCCATAGTTACGATTGAGTAGTACGCCCACCACATGGCTGCCCGGCACAGTGGCAGCGTCAGAGATCATCTCGCCTGAGCGATCGCTGCTGCCGTCATCCACCAGCAAAATCTCATAATCGAGCCCAACACTTGTACAGGCAGCATCGGTTCGACGCACCAGTTCGGGCAGGCTCTCCGCTTCGTTGTACACCGGGATTACCACGGAGACTTTACGAATGGTTTTTTCTTCCAGCATGTCAAACTCCAGCGATCTGTCGCAAAGCACTTATCACGCGATCAACGTCCTCATCGCGCATATCAGGGAACAACGGTATTGAGCAGATGCGATCGCTATTCCATTCCGTATTGGGCAGGGAAAGATGCGGATAGCGCTCGCGATAATATTTATGGGTATGCGCAGCGCGGAAATGCAGACCAGTGCCAATATCCTGTGCTTTCAAGGCTTCCATTAATGCATCGCGGCTTAGGCCACAGGTGGCTTCATCAACACGAATAATGAAGAGATGCCAGGCATGCTGATGCGGCCAGTGCGGTTGAACTAACGGCATAAAAGGCGTATCGGCTAACCCGACGAGATAGCGTTGCGCAATGGCGGCGCGGCGTTCATTGATGGCAGGAAGTTTCTTCAACTGGACCAGCGCAATAGCAGCACTGATATCAGGCAGATTGTATTTAAAGCCCGGCATGATCACTTCCGCCTGCGGCTTGCGCCCGTGCGTATGACGATCGTAAGCATCAACACCTAAACCGTGGAATTTCAGGCTGCGCATACGATCGGCCAGCTCATCATCATCCGTGACAATCAGGCCGCCTTCGGCACAGGTCATATTTTTGATGGCATGGAATGAGAAAATCGCCGTGCCCTGGTTGCCAACATGCTGCCCCTGGTAATAACACCCTGCCGCATGGGCGGCATCCTCTATTACCGGAATGCCATGACGCTCGCCAATGGCGCGTATGGCAGCAAGATCGGCTGGCGCACCGGCGTAATGCACGGGAATGATGGCGCGCGTTCGAGGCGTAATTGCTGCTTCGATTTGTTCAGGCGTAACCATCAGGGTATCGCGATCAATATCAATCATGACCGGCGTGGCGCCCAGCAAGGTAATGATGTTGATGGTAGAGACCCAGGTAAGGGATGGCGTAATCACTTCGTCGCCCGGCTGAATATTCAGTGCCAGCAACGTGACATGCATTCCTGCAGTAGCAGAGCTAACCGCAATTGCATGCTTATTACCCGTTAGCTGGCAAAAAGCCGCTTCAAGAGCTGCGTTTTGTGGCCCGGTAGTGATCCAGCCGGATTCAAACACTGCTTTAACGGCTGCTAACTCTTCGTCGCCCAATGATGGACGCGAAAATGGGAGGAAATTCATAAACTCACCTTAACGTTTAACGCCTTGAACTACCTGTATTAGGGCCAGCTGCAATATGCGGCTAAGTGTTTCCATCACTAACATTAAGTAACCTACTGTTTAAACGTAGGTTAAACCACGCAAATTGCGTAGCACGAACTGTTAATAATCGATTCAGTCGGAAAAACATAAATTTTGTTGCTTTATCGCCCTATGTAACAAAATACGGATGAATACTTAACGGAACATTAAATGGGTCGTTAACTTAGTGGCTTTTTTCTGAGATGTTGAAGATTGGTAGAGGAAGGAGGGAATGTTGCCTTATCTAAGCAATAGCCAGGTTGCATCTGTGTGACGGGGAGCAGAACGCACGGCATGTACATGAGTCGATACTAATAAAACGCTTTTAAACAATAAGTTAACTTATAAACTATACTCTTCTTAAGGTTATGTTAAGGTTGTGACCTCACACTATGTCAGGATATGCCGACTAATCTTTTGAAGGAAAGTGCAATGAGAACAGCGACAGACAGACTTTCTCAGGCTGCGTTGCGCCGCCATCATATTGGCGTTAAAACCAAAGGACTGCGCTATCGCGGCGATCTGTACGTTTTTCGCTACAATGCCGGTCAATATGATGTGTACCTCAATAATGACTGTGTTATGTCACTTGCCACCAGTAACGTACAGGAGGCGATTCAACTGTTTAAACAGCAATCGTGACACGTTGACCTTGCCCTGTTTTTTACCAAATTCTGGATCCCGATCGGCAATTTTGCTGTAACTCCCTGTAATCTCGTCTTTTTGCTCGCCGCTATGCACGCTTCGGCGTAATGTCTCTCGCCATCAACAAGCCTGGACGGCATAAGAGGAATGACAATGGAAGTGGCGTATTGGTTGATAGGCGGTTTAATGGCTTTGGCCATCGGCAGTTTTCTCAACGTGGTGATCTCTCGCCTGCCGTTACAATTGCAGCAAGATGAAGTAGCGGCCACCCTGTTTTATCCCGCCTCACACTGCCCACAGTGCAAAACGCCTCTGCGCTGGCGCGATAATATCCCGGTACTGAGCTGGTTGTGGTTGCGAGGTCAATGCCGTTACTGTGGGTGCGTGGTGAGCATGCGTTATCCACTGGTGGAAATACTCACCTCACTCTCTGCGCTGTCGCTTACCTGCTATTTACCCTTCGATAAACATTTAGTGCCAGCACTCTTGTTTATCTGGTCGTTACTAGTGCTGGCGTGGATCGACATCGAGCATTTTCTGTTGCCAGATGTTATTACTCTGCCGTTGCTATGGGCTGGACTGCTATTTAAAACAATGGGCTGGCTAGCGGGACCGTTAAACGAAGCCGTTATAGGTGCTGTGGCGGGATACCTCTCTTTATGGCTATTGGCTAAAATTCATCAAAGGCTAAGAGGGTTTGAAGCCCTGGGCATGGGAGATGCCAAATTGCTCGCCGCGATGGGCGCGTGGCTGGGCTGGCCTCTTTTACCCTCTGTGCTTTTGTTCGCTTCTAGTGGCGCTATTTTATGTGTTTTGATTTCCAGAATGGCCTGGCAGCGAGAGGTGAATCACGTCATTGCTTTTGGCCCGTGGATTGCTCTCTCAGCGATAAGTCTCTTTATTCATTCGATTATTTTTTAACCAGTTCATTTTGTGGTAGCAAAACAGGCGGCCAATTATTGGCCAACGCCCTGATTCATATATGGAAAGAGTAAACAATTCTAAACAAAATTAATCATTGTGATGTAGGTCAAAAGGCTCTATATTGGCCGCGTTTTTTTCACGGTTGTTACTTTTTTATTCAATTAGTCAATCGGCAAGCCAATGCGAGCCCCGGTTGAAGGAGAGATATGATGACGGATAAAGTCCGTATTGATAGTTTTGGTGCCAACTCATTCAACGGAAACAACGACGCATTCCTGGCCCGTCAGGCCGAGTTTGAATCAAACGTCAGGAGTTACCCGCGCAAATTGCCTTTAGCGATCGCTAAAGCCCATGGCGTGTGGATCACAGATGTTGAGAATAAACAATATCTTGACTGTCTGGCTGGCGCAGGGACGCTGGCACTGGGTCACAACCATCCTGATGTTCTGCAGAGCATACAAAATGTCATTACCAGCGGCTTGCCGTTACATACTCTAGATCTGACTACGCCTCTGAAAGATCAGTTCTCAGAATCCTTGCTGTCGCTGCTGCCAGGCCAGGGTAAAGAATACTGCCTGCAGTTCACCGGTCCTTCTGGCGCCGACGCCGTTGAAGCCGCGCTTAAACTGGCGAAAAAAGCCACTGGCCGTAGCGGTGTCATCAGCTTCTCTGGCGGCTACCACGGTATGACGCACGGTGCCTTGTCCGTCACCGGTAATCTATCACCGAAAGAAGCGGTTGACGGCATGATGCCAGAAGTCCAGTTCATGCCTTATCCGCATCAATATCGCTGCCCGCTGGGCATCGGTGGTGAAGCTGGCGTAAAAGCGCTGACCTACTACTTTGATAACCTGATCAATGACGTGGAAAGCGGCGTACGCAAGCCTGCCGCGGTGATCCTCGAAGCCGTTCAGGGTGAAGGTGGAGTTAACCCGGCGCCGGCTGAGTGGCTGCAGCGCATCCGCAAAGTCACCCAGGAACACGGCATCCTGCTGATCCTTGATGAAGTTCAGGCTGGTTTTGCCCGTACCGGTAAATTCTTCGCCTTCGAACATGCGGGCATTGAGCCAGACATCATCGTCATGTCTAAAGCGGTTGGTGGTGGTCTGCCACTGGCAGTATTAGGCATCAAAAAGCAGTTTGACGTTTGGTCACCTGGCCATCACACCGGCACTTTCCGCGGCAACCAGCTGGCGATGGCAACCGGTTTGACCACGCTGAAAATTCTGCAAGAGCAGAATATCGCCGATAAAGTTGCGGCGCAGGGTGAGTGGCTGAAAGCGCAGCTGATCGCGATGCAGAAACGCTTCCCGGTTATTGGTCACGTGCGTGGCCTCGGCATGATGATTGGTATCGAGATCGTTAAACCGAACGAAGCAGCCGATCACATGGGCAGCTTCCCAGCTGACGGCGAGCTCTCTGCTCTGCTACAGAAGAAGTGCTTCGAAGCAGGTCTGATTCTGGAGCGCGGTGGCCGTCATGGCGCAGTGTTGCGTCTGCTGCCTTCACTGCTGATCACCAACGATGAGTTGGCGATTTTCCTGGATAAATTTGAGCAAGCGCTGATTGGTGCTGGCGTCAATCCTGTTTGATTGGAAGCGTAAATGTCTGAAGTAAACCCGATTCTGGCCGCCTCTGCACAGAGCATTGAGGCGTACCAGCAGGCGATTGCGCAAAGCAGCGCCGCGGTTGTGCAGTGGCTGCAACAGCCTGAGATGTATCAAGGCAAAACCGTTGCCGAACTGCGCGAGCGTATCACGCTCGACTTCAATCCAAACGGCCTGGGTAACCAGGCCGCGATTGAACGTGCGATTGAATATTTCCTGAAAGACAGTCTTTCAGTACATCACCCACAATGTGTGGCACACCTGCACTGCCCTAGTCTGGTGGTGAGCCAGGCAGCAGAAGTGCTGATTAATGCCACCAACCAGAGTATGGATTCGTGGGACCAGAGCCCTTCTGCCACCATCATTGAGATCAAACTGATCGAATGGTTGCGTGCGCAGGTCGGCTATCCGGCTGGCGACGCGGGTGTTTTCACCAGCGGCGGCACCCAAAGTAACCTGATGGGTCTGATGCTGGCGCGTGATGCGTTCTATCAGCGCCAGGGGCACTCAGTGCAGCAGCACGGTATCACCGGCGATCTGCGGAAGATCAAAGTGCTGTGCTCTGAAAATGCGCACTTCTCAGTGCAGAAAAACATGGCGCTGCTCGGCCACGGCTATCAGTCTGTGGTGCAGGTGAAGTCTGACCGATTCGCCCGTATGGATGTGTCAGACCTGAAAGCGAAACTGGCACAGGCCGAGGCCAACGGTGAGCAGATCCTGGCGATCGTCGCAACCGCCGGTACCACTGATGCGGGCGCTATCGATCCACTGCGTGAAATTGCCGGCATCGCGGCAGAGCACAATATCTGGGTGCACGTTGATGCCGCATGGGGCGGCGCGCTGCTGCTGTCCGAGAAGTATCGCGACTACCTTGATGGCCTGGAACTTGTGGATTCCGTCACGCTGGACTTCCACAAACAGTATTTCCAGACCATCAGCTGTGGTGCATTCCTGCTGAAAGATGAGCGTCATTACGAGCTGATGCGCTATCAGGCGGCTTACCTGAACTCTGAGTTTGATGAAGAGGCAGGCGTGCCAAACCTGGTCTCCAAGTCTCTGCAAACAACGCGTCGCTTTGATGCGTTGAAACTGTGGATGGGCCTCGAAGCGCTGGGTCAGAAACAGTATGCGGCGATCATCGATCACGGCGTGACTCTGGCGCAGGAAGTGGCGAAGTTTGTCGCCTCTGAACCGCGTCTGGAACTGGTAATGCAGCCACAGCTGGCCAGCGTACTGTTCCGCTACCGTCCAGAGCAGCTGTCGGACGTCGCACAGATTGCGCTGTTCAATCAACGAATCGGCGATGCGCTGCTGGATTCAGGCCGCGCTAACGTCGGCGTGACCGAGAATCAAGGCGTAACCTGCCTGAAGTTGACGCTGCTGAACCCAACCGTAACGCTGGAAGATGTCAAAGTCCTGCTGGCCTTGGTTGAGAAAACCGCGAATCAGTTGCTGAACGCCTAATCCTGCGCGATGTAATAAAGCCGATAACTGGCAACGGTTATCGGCTTTTTTATTGGCTGCATCGCTCACTGATGCTTGTCAGTTGAGAGATGAAACTGACCACAAACGCAGGCATCATAGCGGCACACTTTATTGCGTGATAAATTGCGCCGCGACGCAATGTAAGCAGATTGGCTACAGCACATCGGCATTACAGTAAAATTTCCTGCCTGAGAACCTCTCGCTTTTCCCATACCGATACATTACTGACAGACTAATAATACCGCTCAAAAATAGTAAACCTTCTTTATTATCAGAGTAAGCAGTTGACTCAGCGTCCAATAAAGCATCAATTCGCTAGAGAATTGATAAGTTATTTTGATCATTCCCCCGCTCAAATTAAAGCAAATATACAGAGAGTTATCTAATGCTTGCAGGCAGCAAAAAATAATAGATTAAAGTAATAAAATAGCCTTCAAATAATAGATTATTCACTCACTTTTATCATTCAAAAAAACAACATTTCATTAACACGAGTAAAGTAAAAAACGGACTCTAAATAACTCATTGAATAATAAGAAGTAACAATGAAAAACAAACTTCCCGGAAATGTCTGGTAAAGGTATTTTTTACTGCTAATTTAATTAACGTTAAAAGAAATGATGGCACGATATATTTCCTCTCCATGAAATAAAATCCCAGATAATAACCTTATCCGTAAGAAATTTCTTGATTGGTAAAATCGACTAATAGGTTTGTTCGATCATGATTCCTGATTTCAATAGGTAAAATCTATCGTTTGAAACTTATTAATATTCACAATCATTTAGCTACTTTATTTGCCTTAGATTTAAATTGTTCGAATAGAGGTTCATTTAATGTTTTCGCTTAATAGGTAACAACCGTATGAGCTCTAACTTTTTTCTCTATTCTGATCTTGAGTTTGACCCGCTCTACAGTGAAATAGATTTCGCTATATCACGGCTGGATTCCAATAACGATCCATTAGAGGAGATTTCGTCAGATATTATTTCATGGTCTCTTATCAATGATCAGTGCGAGAAATTACTTGAAAAGGGATTTAACTGGCGGGTTCTGCTCTGGCAACTTCGTGCAAAATTAATGCTGCAGGGAATTTCTGCGTTGTGGATAACGCTACAGATTTTAGAACAAGCGTTAGAACAATTGCCTGCCGATAGTGAGGTTAGAAGAGATGCCGCAACCGGGCTAATTTGGCTCGCGGGAAATCAATGTTTTACGTTATTTAAAAATGCGCAGCTGACACCTGGAATGACCTTGAGCCTCGAACGTTGCCAGGCTCGAGAGTTAAATGAGGATCGATCTTCCTTACCCTACCCGGAAATTATTTCTGCTGTTGAGACGGCCGACCGGTGGTACAGGGAACAACATATTCCGGCACTGCATAGTCAGTTGATTGATTGTCAGCGAATGCTGAATTACATCAGTGAAAACGTCAATTTTTCGTCTGATGGCTATCAGTTTAATGCCACAAATCTGAGCAGCTATTTACTCTCTGCGCAGAAAAACTTGTCTGGATTGTCGGCTAATCCAGCCTCTAACAGTGATGAAGAGCTTAATACACATGTAGAGCCTTACTTACCAGCATCAGAACAACAGATACCAGATATCCCGCAAAATAGGCGCGAGGTAATTATTATGCTCGATCATATCCTGACCTATTTTGAACAGTATGAACCCAGTCATCCCGCGCCCGTTTTTATTCGACGTTCAAAGAAAATGATTGGCATGGATTTCATGGCGATTGTCGAAGAAATGCTACCCGATGCGCTTAGTACGTTACAGCAATTTGCAGGAAAGTCTTAACCTCTTACTCAGGAGAATCTCATGGCCAAAGATTCAAGCTCGCAAAAGTTTATTGGGAAGAATAATGCTCCGCGCGTACAAATTGAATATGACGTTGAGCTATATGGTTCACATAAGAAAATTGAATTACCTTTTGTGACAGGCGTGATGTCCGATCTTTCTGGCGATCGAAAAAAAGCGTTGCTTCCCGTGGAAGAACGAAAATTTTTAACCTTCGATCAGGATAACTTTAATGACCGGATGCGGGCAATCCGCCCTCACCTGCAATACTACGTCAAAAATACGCTGACTGACGGTGACGAACTCCTTGATGTGGATCTGGAATTTGAGTCAATGGATGACTTTTCCCCAGCGCAAATCGCCCGACGCATCCCACAAATGGCCGCACTGCTGGAAGCACGTGAACATTTGACGCAGCTCATCACCTATATGGATGGAAAAAGTAGCGCTGAAGAAGTGGTCAAAAATCTACTTGAACAACCTGATTTTCTGCAGCGACTGGTCAATGATGCAAAACAAGCCGTGCAGTCTTTCAATGAAGATAGCGCATCAGAGAATAAGGAGGTTTGAGCATGCCACTGACGCAACAACACACGAATGCCCACACGACGGAATATGCTAATCAACCCATGCTGGGCGAAAATGACGAATTAGGTCGGTTGCTCAAAAAAGGGTTTCGTCCCATGACGCAGGAAGCGTCGAGCGCGGTTCGCCAGGCGATTGGCACACTGGCAAGTCAAATCAATAGTAGCCAGGTGAAAGTGAATCAGGATGTATTATTTACTATCCAATCGTTGATTACGGAAATAGATGAGAAATTATCTTCTCAACTCAATGCTGTTATTCACAACAAGAAATTTCAGGACCTGGAAGCTTCCTGGCGCGGCCTGAGCTATCTGGTTGATAATACTAACGTCAATGAAACGTTAAAAATCCGCGTCCTGAACATTACACAAAGTGAATTAATGAATAGCCTGCGGCGTTTCCGTGGAAGTGCGTGGGATCAAAGCCCCATATTCAAACAAATATATGAAACTGAATATGGCCAGTTTGGCGGTGAACCTTTTGGCTGTCTGATTGGCGATTATCAGTTCGATCACAGTCCAACGAGCGTCATGCTGTTGACTGAAATATCCCGGATATCCGCTGCTGCCCACTGCCCGTTTATTGCCTCCGCCTCACCTGCTCTACTGCAGATGAAGAGCTGGTCTGAGCTTGGCAATCCACGTGATATCGGCAAGATCTTTAGTACGCCCGAATATGCGTCCTGGCGCAGACTGCGGGAAAGTAATGATGCTCGCTATCTGGTAATGACGATGCCGCGCTTTATGGCTCGTCTCCCCTATGGCGCCAAAACTGCGCCGGTCGATGAGTTTGCCTTTGAAGAAGAGGTCAATCCGCTCAATGATAATGATTTTGTCTGGGCGAACTCAGCTTATGCCATGGGTGTTAATATTAACCGCGCATTCCATGAATATGGCTGGTGCTCACGTATTCGCGGCATTGAGTCCGGTGGTTCTGTTGAAGAATTGCCAGCCTATGCATTTCCTTCTGAGGAAGGCGGTTATGAAATAACCTGCCCAACCGAGGTCGCTATATCTGACAGACGAGAGCAAGAGTTGTCAGATGCAGGTTTTTTACCGCTGGTTTATCGCAAGCATTCTGACTTCGCCGCCTTTATTGGGTCGTGCACGCTGCACACCCCCAAGCTCTATGAAGATCCTGATGCTACGGCTAATGCTCGTCTATCCGCACGCTTGCCTTATATTTTTGCCACCTGTCGTTTCGCGCATTATTTAAAATGCATTGTACGCGACAAAATTGGTTCATTCCGCTCTCGTAATGATATGCAGGTTTGGTTAAATGACTGGCTAATGAACTATGTCGACGGCGATCCTTCGGTATCAACGGAGGCTACCAAAGCACGACGTCCGTTAGCTGCCGCCGAAGTGAATGTTGAAGAGGTGGCTGATGATCCCGGTTATTACCGCGCCCATTTTTATTTACGCCCTCACTATCAGCTAGAGGGAATGACAGTTTCGCTTCGCTTAGTTTCTAAACTTCCATCCGCAAAAAAAGGTGGAGAATAAACAGCGCCACTATTTTGCACTGTAATTAACCTTTGTAAATATGGCGTTTAAAACACCCTGCGACAGTAGTCGCATCCTCACTCAAGGAGTATGAAATATGGCGGCATTAGTTGACTATTTCTTAAAAATCGATGGAGTAGATGGAGAATCCCCTGACCAGAATTATCCGGGATGGATTCAGTTAGATGCGTGGCAGTGGGCAGAGGAAAATGCGGGGCATTTCTCAGCAGGTAGCGGTGGCGGATCGGGCAAAGTCGAAATGAAAGATTTCGAATTTCGTATGCGCACCAATAAAGCCTCGCCGAAATTATTTTTAATGTGTGCAATGGGTGAGCATATTACCCAGGCTACGCTGGTGTGCCGCAAATCAGGACAAGGTCAAAAAGACTTCCTGACCATTACCTTCAGCAACTGCTTAGTGTCTCGTTTCCAAACGGTGGGTAATATGCCGCTGAATAATATGGGCATCGAAGCCTCGGAAACGGTGCTGCCTACGGATGTCATCAAATTGAACTTTGCCCGTATTGAAGTTGAATATAGAGAGCAAAATAATGATGGCTCAATGGGTGCAGCAATTAAAACAGGCTACGATCTGAAAAGAAACGCCAGAGTGTAATCATATCGCTTAATAATATAATGGCTACTCAGTAGCTATGGGTAGCTATTTCCTTAACGAGCATCATATGAAAGTTTCACAACCCTTTTTATTTGATAAGTTAAGTAGTAAAACGAGCCGTTCTTTCTGGCGAGGCGCATTAGTTCGCGATGTAGAGTTATTGCTAAATGATGCGGCACGCAGTGGACAATTACATTTAGATAACTATCCATGGTGTAAAAACTCAGTTTTAAATTTTGGCTTACCCTCATTAAGCCGACAGTTACCGGTCAATGCTGATGCATTAACCATTGCGCATCACATTCATTCAATTATTGTGCTGTTTGAACCGCGCATCGACCCGCGCTCTATTAAAGTGACGCCGGTGGTAGAAAAAAGGCAGGCATTAGTTTTAGCACTGTTATTTGATATTAACGGCTGGAGCGTTATTCCCGAACTTCAGGCGCCCATTAGTTTACGCATCGCGCTGGATTATTCCTGTGGCGCAGTCAGCATAATTTAATAGAGATATTGCCATGACACCCGATTTTCTCACGCTCTATAACGAAGAATTACGCTATCTCCGTGAAGCGGGTGATGCTTTTGCAAAACAACATCCGCAGGTTGCCAGCCAATTGGGTGTACATCGTAATGGCGTACAGGATCCCTTCGTAGAACGATTACTGGAAGGCACCGCTTTTCTTGCGAGTCGGGTTCATGAGCGCCTCAATAACGAGCAGGCAGAATTCGCGTTAAATATGCTGACTCATTTAGCACCGAACTGGCAAACGCCGGTGCCATCTATGATGACGGTGGCGCTACAACCCGATCTCACACACCCGCAGTGGAGCGCCAGAACCTGTTTACCGAAGGGCAGCAGAGTCATGCTGAATGATCCTTCACTCAAAGAGCGCCCTGCTGTTTTCGTTACCGGCAATGACGTACATGTTCAACCGGTTGAAATCGAGCGAGCTGAACTCAAGGTGCATCCACCACTTGAACTGCCGGAAAACGTACGCCAGCAATTTCAGGATTCGCAGAGCTATTTGCACCTCACCATAAGCACGCGCGGGATTATCCCGCTGTGCGAGCTGAGTTTTTCGCCGCTTCGTCTAACGATGAGCTGTGAAATTGTTCTGCTCAACCAACTTCTAACGTTATTACTGACCAACACGCTGCGTATAGTACTGCACGCCCACCAGCCGGAGGGGCCGATATACACTATTCTCGATGCTGACGCTATCTCTCTTGCCGGATTAACGCCGGAGGAGTCGCTATTACCGCAGGCGATTGGCGAATTACCGGGCTGTCGTCTGTTACGTGAATATTTTGCCGCGCCGGGACGTTTCTCTACGCTTTTGGTAACCGGTCTGCATGAATTTTTAGCACGCGGGACGCACAGCCATACGTTTGATCTCTTTTTCCTGTTTAACAAATCCAGCTTTGCACTGGCAGAGAGTATTCATGCCCGTCACTTTCATCTGTTTGCCACACCGGCCATAAACCTTTTTCCCCGAGTATGCAGCCCGGTGCTGATTAATCAGCAGCACACGGAATACCCGCTGATCGTCGATCGATTAAACGCCCGTCATTTTTGTATTCACAGCCTGACGGAGGTGAAAGCTATTTTGCAGGATGGCGAAAAAACGCCCCTTTTCTGCACTGACCGGCGATGCGCATTACGAAACCGTCACTGACGCACCGGCACGTTGGTCATTACGGCGTCGTAGCGATCCACGTACCACGCAAGCCAGTCACCAACGCCTGCCGCTTGAGCAACTCTTTTTGTCCTTTTCAACCGGCCCTGCTCAGCTTGAGCCCCAGGAGATAAAGGCTTTCGCCGTTGAAGCTTTGGTCTGCGAGCGACATTTGCGGCCTGAACATCTTCAACGTCCCCACGTTGAACTTGAGCGGTCAATGCCGATTAAAGGCGTCATTCTCACCCGGCATCCCAGCGCGCCGCAGGCTCCACCGGCAAAAATTAAAAGTTGGCATGCGCTACAGATGCTCAATGTAAACCCTTTGCATTATGCCGAGAGTGAAGTTGAAAACTGCGCCGACTTGCTTCGTGAATGGCTGAGCCTGTTTGTGAATGAGCAAAATGCCGCGCAGACAAAACAGCTTTCCAGCATTCGCCGGGCGACCATTACCCATCATTTCGAACGCTGGCAGGGAGCGGGTCCGCTGAGCTGGACGCGCGGCACCCGACTTTCCCTCGACATCGCACCTCAGGATCACGCCGACCAGGGCGCCTTTATGTTTGCCTACATGGTTTTTCATGCCTTGACAGATTATTGCGAGCTCAATCAGCGGCTCAGCTTCACTCTCACGTTGGATGGCGAACGCTTTATGGAACAGGGGGCATCGGGTGGCTGATTTAACGTATTTGAGCAGCATGGATTACTTTGCGCTGCTACGTGAGATTGAGCGCCGCAATACCGCTGCTTCCCGGCTCGGTACGCTAAACGACAATAGCGATCGGCAGCTCAGAATTTTGCAAAAGGCAGACCTGGCATTTGCCTCGCGCGAAGTGGCGCATGTACTGCCAGCCGGTGAGCGTATCACCATTACGTTACGCCATTTTGGCCTGCTGGCGCCCTACGGCCCGATGCCTCTCAGCGTGACTGAACATACCCGCGCCGAAAAGCTGAATCATTCCAGCGATGCGTTTGGTGACTTTCTCTCACTGCTCAGCCAACGCCAGGCCATTTTCTGGTATCGCAGCTGGAGCCAATTGCAACCGATGGTGAGTCACGATCGCATGGGTGAGGACAACCGTTTCCTGGCTCGCCTTGGTCAGATAGCCGGGATTCCTCCCGTGCGCGGTTATCCGCTGCTGCAAACGCAACTGCGGCAGGTCTGGCCTGCTGCCTGGCTGGCGGGCCGCGCTTCTTTACGCGATTTACAGCGGATGCTGAGTCATTTTTTTTCCATTCCCTGCCGCCTGGATACCACGAAGGGAGAGTGGATAAAACCGCAGGAAAAGCGTGCGCAGCACAAGATGGGACATCTTGGTGCCACGCGCCTGGGCAGCCGCATTTTTGACGCACAACATAGCCTGCACATCGAGATCGGCCCGCTCGGATTTCCGGATTATCAATCCTGGCAGCGCGGAGAGAAGAAATTGCAACTGCTGGCGTCGGTCTGTCAGACCTTTGTTCGCCATCAGATGCAGTTAACTATTGATTTATTGCTACTTTCCTCTCCTGAGCTGGCCCAGGCATTTCCCACAAAACTGGGAAGTAACAGTTGGCTTAAGCCGCGTCACGGCGTGGTCTCGCAACGCGTCTGGCAATCCCCAACCTGACAGATGGAATCGATCGCGTTAGCGGCAGAAAGAAGGCGCTGCGTCAGATTGAGGATGGTGCGCTTTTCTCAGCGTTGAATGACATTCACTCATAGGGAACTAAACATGCCTTTAATTCAATTAGTCAGTGAGGAATTGCCTGCACATCGCGCTTTTCCCTTAAGTTTTCAGACGCAGGAAGAGCTATCACGCACTCCGCTTTTCCAACTGGAGATCGCCTCTGCAGAGCCCGATCTGGACTATAGCGAGCTGTTAGGTAAACAGCTCACGGTATTAATTGAGCAAAAACAGGATCTTCCTCGCCCCTTCCATCTCTATATCGTTGGCGGGGAAGATGCCGGGCAACAGGGAACGAAATCGGTCTATCGTCTGACGCTGAGCTGTTGGCTGTGGTTTTTACAGCAGAACCGCAACTGTAAAATCTTTCAGAACAAAAATGTGCCGACCATCATTGAGGAGGTATTTGCGCGCTACGGCGTAGCTCGTTACCGCCTCGATCTCAGTGAAAGCTACCCAGGTCGCGAATACTGCGTTCAATTCGCCGAAAGCGATTTCAATTTCATCAGCCGGCTAATGGAAGATGAAGGCATCATCTGGTTTTTCGCGCAGGAAGATGAGCAGCACACGCTGGTGATTACTGATAATCAGACCTTCCAGCCGCTGTCGCTCACCTACGATCAACTGCTTTATAGCCCTGATGGTGAAGAGCAACGTGCCATCCGCGAAGGGATACAACGTATTCAGCGGGCGCGCCAGGTGCACTCAAGCGACGTGGTATTGCGCGATTATGATTATCTTAACCCGCGTAATAACCTGCAAACCCACGCGACAAACAGTAGCGAAAGCCTGCCTGATACGCCGCTTGAGTGGTACGACTATGCCAGCGGCTACAGCGACCGAACGCGCGGAGAAACTATCGCGCGCCTGCGTTTGCAGCAGTTCAGCGCTCAAGGGCAAATGCTCAGTGGCGAAAGCAATGCTACCGGCTTGAAAGTCGGTCATGCTTTTAGTCTCAGCTTGCATCCCGATCAAAACCGCAACCGCAGATTCAAACTCATCAGCTGCGCCTACCGCTATATCCAGGATGGTCCAGATAGCAGCGCGCAGGGACGTAACGTTACCTGTCGTTTTACCGCTATTAACGATGATGTGACCTGGCGTCCGGCCCGCATTACGCCCAAACCGCAGCTTCCCGGTATCCAAAGTGCCACCGTAGTCGGCGCGCCAGAGAGCGAAGTGCATACCGACAGTTATGGGCGTATTCGCGTTCACTTTCATTGGGATCGCTATAAAACCAGCGAAGAAGATAGCTCATGCTGGATCCGTGTGGTGCAGGCCTGGGCGGGCAAAGGCTGGGGTGTGATTGCCATGCCGCGTGTTGGGCAGGAAGTGCTGGTGAGTTATATCGATGGCGATCTCGATCGCCCGCTGGTTAGCGGCATCGTTTATAACGGCGACAACCCGCCGCCGTATCGCTTGCCAGAACAGATTAACTACACCGGGCTGGTGTCGCGCTCGCTTAAACAGGGGCAGCCCCAGCATGCCAGCCAGATCACCTTTGACGATAAACGCGGCAATGAACGCCTGATGCTGCACGCCGAGCGGGATATGCAGACATCTTCGGGACGAAATGACATCCGTGATGTGGGAAATGATGCCTATGAACGCATCAATCGCACCAAAATTGAAGATTACCAGGATCACATCGTTAACCGCGATAACTACTTCAGCACCACTAAAACCCAGGTAATGGAAACAGATACCAGCTTCACCAGCACTAAAACCAGCGTCACCTCTACAGAAGATGAAACCGCGACCAAAGGAACCAGCACGACCTTTACCGCGAAGAGCAGTTCCGTCACCGGGATCAGTCATTCAACTACCGGAATCTCGACCTCACGAACCGGTATCTCCACCAGCATGGTGGGTATCAGCACCGGCATGACAGGAATAAGCACCAGTATGACGGGGGTGAGCACCAGCATGACCGGCGTCAGCACGGGTATGACCGGCGTCAGCACCAGCTTTACCGGGATCGGTACCAGTTTCACTGGCGTCAGTACCGGTTTTACGGGCGTGGATACCAGCTTCACCGGGGTTGCCACCTCAACCACCGGCGTGTCGACTTCGACAACGGGGGTCTCCACCTCAATGGTCGGATCCAGTAACAGCACAACCGGATTATCAATCAGCAATACCAGCGCAGCCTATTCGCAAGTGGGTGTTGACCTTAAAACCGCCGGCATGCAGAGCAAAAACTAAGGAAGCCAGATGCGCATTATCAAACCTCAACAACTCGCGGTGATTAAAAGTGGCTATCAACTTGGTCGCCAGAGTTATTTGGGTTTCAGTGTGGTGGCCGGATGTTGGCTACAGCGCAAGCCACAGTTCACGACTGAATCCCAAATCTGGCAGGCCTGGCAGCAGGCGCCACATCAGTTCCCATATCTGGATGATGCAACACCCAAACCCTTTGCCGAATTTCTGCTGGCGGGGCACGTTCATCGCCCTCACCCGGTGCAAACGGCTGAGGCTGCAGTAACGCTTAATCAGATAACCCGACGCTGGCACCTGAAAGCGGCAAGGGACGATAACGGTGAGTTCGTTGCCTTCAATAAAATGCCATTAAATCACTCCGTGGCCGCAAATACGTCTGCGAATCCCTGGGGAAGCCGTCAGCCCACGTTGTTCATGGCAGATCGTGACGAAGATTTAATGGTCGCACCGGGTCCGATACCCGCTGATTTCCCGCTGAGAAATCGCTGGATCAAGGCGATTCACACCGCCATGCAGGATGAGGATTACCGCGAAAATATTTTCCCCGGCATGCCAGTCTCCTTTGACACGCGCTACTACCAGCTCGCGTCCGCTGCGCAGCAACTCGCCACGCCAGCCTGGCCAGCGCAGGCTACTGGTGTACTTCATGGCTTCAGTGACGAAGATAGCCACCTGAGCTTTACCCTGCCAAATGTCGAGGCGCGCGCGTGGATACAGCGTGACAAGTCGCAACCGGCTGCAGTAGATATGCCGTTGAAAACGATATGGTTACTGCCCGATCAAAACGTCATCCTTTTGGTATTCACCGGTTCGGTTGCGGTATCCCATATGCTGGATAACAGCATTACTGCGCTGCTGGTCGGCCTTGAGGATCGTGCGGCTTTACGTCCCGATGCCCATTTTTTACAGGTGATGGAACGTCGTTGTGCCGCCAGCGCATCACCTTTCGAATTTATGTATGACCCTGATCTCATGCCAGAAAAGGGGGCCTTAGACGCCTTCGTTCCCGATGATGATAAGCACGGCCATGCCTTTCCTTGTGATCCTGCTGTAACCCAGCAGCACTATGTTCAGCTGCGGGCGCTAATCGACAGCGAAAAAACCACGGCGCCTGAGCCGGCGATTTTCGACGTGAAGAAACTCGCCACGCTGTTCCCGCCGGAACCGATAGTCGATCTTGACGCTGCAGATATCGTGACGGGTAAGCGCCTAAGCCAGCCAGTGATTGGCAATCTTACGGGGCGAACTTTCAGTCACTGTCAGTTCGTCAACTGCCGGTTTTCCGCAGGGACGTGGCAGCACATGCAGTTTGAAAACTGCACGTTTGAGTCCTGTCGCTGGCAAAACCTGACTATTCACGACAGTCGCTTCTCGCAGTGCCACTTTTATGATTGCCGGCAGAAAAACCTGCAGCTGACGAACATTTCGGGCCACAACCTGCGGTTCAAAGCCTGTCAGCTGGACCATTGGCATTCACATAAAGGTAAGTGGGAGGCGTTGACCTTTGACGATTGCCGCCTGTGTGATGCGCATTTTTCTCAGGACGCGCTGAGCGCCGTGACAATACATCAATCAGCACTGATGCACAGCTGCTTTGAAGACGTGATCATTCAGCAGGCGATGTTCGTTAACTCTACGCTTGAGCAGTTGCAAGCCACCCGCCTGGTGATGGAAAAAAGCTCTGCGCTGGCGTCCTCTTTCGTCGGCAGTCATTTTTCACATTCCACCTTCAACAGTGTCACCTTTGGTCAGCGCTGTGATTTTTCATCGGCAATCCTCGATGGGTGCCAATGGAAAAAGGTGGGTCTGGCTCAATCAAATTTACGTTTCACCCAGTTCACGGCCTGCGCCATTGAGGAGAGCTCCTTCGAACGCAGCCAGTTGAATGGCACCGTGTTTGTGCGCTGCGATTTAACCGGCGTTCAGCTGCAACAGGCGCAGTTAAATGAGAGCCAGTGGCAGATGAGCAGCCTGCAGCAAGCGTGCCTGTACGGCGCAACACTCAATGGCACAACCTTTCATCACTGTAATCTGAGCGGTGCTAATCTTGCGCGCGTTGAACGTGATGCTCAGACCGCATTTGCAGCGTGCTTGTTGCAGGATGTCTGCTGGTTGCCGCGCCGCGATACTTGTCAAAGAGAGGTGGCATGATGAGCAAAATTCATCCCGCTGCCGCACTCACCGCCGCGATACCCATGCCACGAAAGGTCTTCCGAGACACGGCATTTACCGAAAGTGCCGCGCTGCAAAACCTACAGGACTGCGAGTTTATCAATTGCCATTTCGGCTCAATCACGTTGCAGCAGGCGAACTGGTCAGGATTGAAATTTGAACGCTGCCGGTTTCAGTCGGTGAATTTTGCGGGCTGTGAACTCAACGATTGTCATTTTGCTCAATGTGAACTGGTGGATTGCCATTGGCATGCAGGCCGTTGCCAACGCTGCACCAGCCAGCAGTCGGTATGGCGACAATGCGAGTTTCATTATCATCACAGTAAGGCAATGACATTCCAGGGTGGACAGTGGCAGTCAATTATCCTCAACACCTGCCTAAGCGAGCACTGGAATCTCATTCAGATTCCCATCACGCAGTTGCAACTACTGCATGGCAGCGCGCATGACTGGAATATATGCCAGTGTGAATTTCAAAATGGTTGCTGGCAAGATATTGAAATACAGCGACAAGTAGCCAGCGAATGCCGGTTCAAACATGTTGTGCTGGGCCATCGACATGGCCCCGGCCAGACGTGGTATCAGTGCCAGTGGCTGCAGTGCCAACTAAATGAGCTGACATTAGAAGGCGGAAGTTTTCACCGTAACCAATTTGATGCATGCAATTTCGCTGCCTCCCATTTTCGTCACACGGTACTTGTGGAATCCCAGTTCAGCCAGTGTTGCCTGGCGGGTTTTTACGCCGAGGCGATTCAGGGTGAAAAACTACAGCTTAGCGCCTGCTCCCTGGACGCCAGCCGCTGGTCTCACTGCTGGTTACAGCAGTCTGAATTTCATCACTGCGTGGGTGAAAGTAGCGATTTCTCCTACAGCGATTTGCGCGCGGCCCACCTCAGCGGTTTACCCGACAATACCCTGCTCACTGATGCTCGCCGGTTTGGTGCAACGCCCGCTGCGAGCGTGGAGAACGAGCCTGCGCTGAAGGCCATCGCCGATTGGCATCAAACATGTCGTCCCGGACCCGATCACCTGCACACCTCACTAGCCATCAAAGGAACCAGCAAATATGTCTAATCTCTTGCAACTCACCCCGGTCAGTTGTGTTCTGCCGCAGGGCGAAACCCGGCTAGTCACACTGGCTGCCATGCCTGATGGGCACTTATACGTTGCTGAAGAGCCCACCGTTAGCCTGCATATTGCGGTGAGCTGCCTGGTACAGCCAGCAGCAGGCGATCGGGTTCGCGTCATTGCTGATGGGAATGCGTATTGGGTACTGGATCTGTTGTTGTGCGCTGATCCGGGGCGCGCATTGGCGATCCAGACCGCTCACGATTCCCTGCATATCGATGCCTCAACGTTAACGCTGCGTGCTCAACAGACAATGACGCTGGAAGCGCCGGCGCTGTCGCTCATCAGCCGTACGGGTAACTGGATCGCCGAGCGGCTGAATCAGATTGCGGAAAAAGTGCAGGTTCGCTGTAAATCCTCCGAACGTCTGGTCAGCGAGATCGAGTCGATCGAAGCTGGCCATATCAGCCACACCGCCAAAACCAGCTATCGCATTGACGGCGAGCTGACATCGTTGAATGGCAGAACGGTGTTGAAAATCGATGGCGGACAGGTGCATGTAGGGTGAGATATGACAGCAGCAAATAATAATCTGGGTGGAATGAGTTTTGTCGGAGCCGATCCCATGATCCCTTCTCCCGGCCCAAATACCGCGCCAAACATGATGGGCATTCCAAATGTGCCTAACTACTTTTGCTGCGGCAGTAATGAGCAAAACATGGCGACGATCCGCACGACTACCATCGACGCAGGCAACGAGGTAGGTGTGGTTTCCGGAACCCATTCGGCGCAAATGCTACCGATACAGGGATCGTCGAAATACTTTATTCAAGGCATGCCCGCGACGCGATTAGGCGATATGAGCATGACCAACAATAACAACATGGTGACGACACAGACCGTGCCGAGCCAGATGAAGTATTTCATCAACGTTTAACGCCTCAGGAGCAGGGATGCATTTACCAGGATGTCTCGTCATCGGAGCGCTGCTGCTCTCAGGTTGTAGCCTGTTTGCCGCAGATTCCGCATCGGATCACGCCGTGCCGCAACCACCCGCGCTTTCTCTTACGGCTGCGTTGAACAGCAACCTGTCGCCAGGCGGCATCGCACAACCGACCAGAGTGTGCGTCTGGCAACGCGCGCAGCCTGGTTTCATACCCGATGGCGTATTTAGTGGCGCGACTTGCCAGCTGCAATCGGACGCTAACGCGCCTTTGTTTAACGACATTATCGCGCCGGGCATGCAGCGCAGCCTGCATTTGCCTGACACGGTGACTACACCGTTTTGGTTGGTGATTGGTGCTGAGTTTCAACAATACGGCTCGTCACAGAGCCTGATTGAAATTCGCGTGGCTAATGCTGATGCCGAAAAAATTATTGTTTCAATTAACGATCAGACACTTGCGTCCAAAATTTACAACAAGGATTAACCTCATGTTTCCTACCAGTCGTACCGCATGGATTGAAGGCATGCTGATGGAACCACAGCATTTTCAGCAGCAGGAGCGTTTTTTTGAACACCATATTGATGGTCGTCTCAGAGCCGTTCAGCGCTGGAATTGGGGCTTCAGCCAGATTGAAATCAATCGTGCTTTATTGGATCAAGGCAAGATCGCCCTCACTCAGGCGAAAGGTATTTTTCCCGATGGAACGCCCTTCAGCTTGCCTGG
This sequence comes from Candidatus Pantoea floridensis, assembly GCF_900215435.1. Taxonomy (NCBI): domain Bacteria; kingdom Pseudomonadati; phylum Pseudomonadota; class Gammaproteobacteria; order Enterobacterales; family Erwiniaceae; genus Pantoea; species Candidatus Pantoea floridensis. The sequence continues at coordinate 151,617 of NZ_OCMY01000002.1, read as the reverse complement.
CGATGGCCCACTGCCGCTGCCCTTAGCATTAGAGGAGGCGATGGAGGGCCAGCAAGTTTGCCTCACGCTCACCCTCGATCTTCCGGATACCGAACTTGCCAGCGTGGCAAACGCACGCCAGGGCAGCCGACTGGCATTGGAAGATGCACAAATCAAAAATCGCTATGCGGGTATTTCCTCACCCGGGAATCCGGACATGGTCACGCTGCAAATTGCACGTCTTAACTGTCGCCTGCAGCTCAAAAATAGCGTTACCGGCGCCGAAACTGCGCTGCCGTTGCTGACAATCCGTGAACGTAGTGCCAACGGTGCGCTGGTTATCGACAGCACGATGCTACCGCCTTTGTTGGACTATCGCGCCTGTGGCTGGCTCAAAGATGCCCTTAACGAATTGATGAGCTTGATTCGCTTACGGCTGGAGAGTGTGTTCCGAAATGATGTTCACTCGGCCGTCGGTGGACTTTCCGAGCTGCTTGAGCTGCTGCTGCTGCAAACGCTCAGCCACGCGCATCTGCATTTAGCGCATCTTAGCCAACAATATCCGGTCCATCCTGAGCAACTTTATCAGCAGCTACTTACTCTGCTTGGTCAACTCAGCATCATTCCAGATGGGGAACGATTATGGGAACGGCAGGATTTGCAATATCAGCATGATGAGCCGCACATGGGGTTTTTCCCGCTGTTTACCGCCATCCGCCGCGCGCTCTCGTTGGTTATCGAAGCTCCTGCGGTCGCGCTGCTGTTCAAACAACGCGAAGATGGCATCTGGATTTGCCCTACTGACGCGCAGCTCAGGCTGGAGAAAATTGTATTTGCCATCAGCTGCGATCTACCAGCCGACCAGCTGCGACTGGCGTTTCCGGCGCAGACTAAAATGGGCGCAGTGGAAAGAATCAGTCATCTCATCGATCTGCAGCTACCGGGCGCTCGTTTGCTGCCTATGGTTTCCGCCCCGCGTCACATCCCCTGGTATCCCAACAGCGTTTACTTCGAAGTTGATAACAATGACTCGCTTTGTCGTGAGATGTACAACGCCTCGGCGATGGCCGTCAGTATTGTCGGCGACTTCCCGGGGTTGAGATTTGACGTCTGGGGGCTGCGACAAGGGAGGATCGCATGAACGACTTCGAACGCAAAATACGTGAGGCGCTTAACCTGCAGCGTGAAAACGATGACACGCGTCAGCAGAACAACGCGCTAAATCTGTCGCACCAGGCTTCCCTGCTGGCTACCACTTCGCTGGTGGGTGCCACGATGGCGGGTCTGAAAAAAACCGAAAGCAGCGGCAATGCGCATGCCCATACGCCAACTCACGCGCTTGCTGCAGAACCCTCCAAGGAGAGCGCCAACGCCGATATCACCTCGCCGTTTCAAACGGAGAGTACGCTGCTAGCCGCGCGCAACGTCTTATCGCGTCCTGGGCAAACTTACAGCGAATGGGCAAATCCGCTGATTAAAGCTGCCTTTCCGCTCATTCTGATGGTCGAGCAGTATAAAAAAAGCGGACAACGTCACGATGACATTCAACGCGCGCAGTGGGTACGTGAAGCCCAATATTTTCAACAGGTTTTACTCCAGCAAGGCTATACCAGTGAGATCATTAATCATCTTACTTACCTCCTCTTCACCTGGATTGATGAAACGCTAAACCGCAATAACACCAGCGCGCCGCTCTCGCTGCTGGTGGAGTATTACCAGGATGCATGGGGCGGCGAGAAATGTTTCGATCACCTCAATCAGTACTGGCAATCTCCGCAGACGCATCAGGATGTTCTGCAATTCTATGACCTGATTTTGTCGCTGGGCTTTTATGGTAAATACGCCATGATTGAGCGGGGTCCGCTGCTGTTGGCCGATCTGCGCCACCAGCTGGACGTACTGCTCTACTTAAACCATCCAACCCAAACTCTAGCGGATGCACAGTCCCACCGCGTGGTGCCTAAAAAGCGCGTGATTACGCCCCTACGCCTGCTGATGTTCGGTGTACTGGCGCTGAGCGCTATTTACGCTTACGCCAGCTGGCGACTGCATGACGATGCCCGCACATTACGTAATGCAATCCTTGCCTGGACGCCACCAGAACCGCGGCGGATTAACATCATGTCGACCTTGCCGCAGCCGCTGCCAGAAATTCTGCAGGAGGGCTGGCTTGAAGTGAGAAAAGATCCTCAGGGCTGGCTGTTAATTTTTACTTCAGATGGTGCGTTCGCAACCGGAAAAGCAACCTTGCTGCCCGACTTCGTGAATAAGCGCAACATCGAGCGCCTGGGAGCGGCTCTTGCGCCATGGCCGGGCGATCTGGAAGTGATTGGCCATACCGATAGCGAACCGTTCCGCAAAAATCCGACGCAGTCCAACTTGATCTTGTCAAAAGAGCGCGCGGATACGGTGGCCAACAAGCTCCGTTCTGTCATGCAAACCAACAGTAAATATCAACGCAACATTGATGCCACGGGCAAAGGTGATACCGATCCGCTGGCTGAAAACACCACGGAAGCAGGACGTAAGCGCAACCGACGCGTTGATATTTTGTGGAAGATTGGCCAGCGCCAGGATGAAGCGACACAGCAAGCCGTTGAGGACGTTCGCGCGGCAGCCAGGAATCCGTAACTAAGGACAGTTCATGTTTCGTCATCTTTTTATACTTATATTTGCTCTTGTGGTCAGCGCAGTGATCTGGTGGATTGGTCCGCTGATTGCGATTGGTCGTTGGTTTCCCCTTGCAAGCCAGTGGCCTCGCGCCATCTTAGTCGGCCTGCTGTTGTTCTGGGCCGTGTGGCCGTGGATCGCGCGCTGCTTCAGCTGGATGTCTGGCAAACTCTTCACGCCGTTTGCCCGCCGGGCGCCCGTTTCTGCGGTGAGCAATCACCGCTTCTATGATGCAGTATCAACCCTGCGCTACGTCGGATTAAGTGAACAGCGGACATACTGGCGGCGCATGTGTTATCGGCTTTATCAGCCCTGGCTGCGCGATCGTCCGTGGTTTTTGGTCATCGGGCCGCAGGACAGCGGTAAGACTTCACTGCTGAGTGAAAGCCAACAAACGTTCCTGTTGGCAGAACAGTATGGACTGCATGCGACAACCGGCACCGGGCCAACGCAAGAGTGCAACTGGTGGTTGACACGTGACGCCATCTGGATAGATACCCCCGGCAGCTGGGCACAGAGTGAAGACAGCGTCAGAGCCGATAAAGCCCGCACCTCATTACTTCGCCTGCTGCGACGCAAGCGCGGGTTTCCGCCGATCGATGGCATCTTCCTCTGTCTGGATGCGCACTGGCTGCTCCAGGCTTCCTTATCCGAGCATAAAGCGCTGGCGGACACCCTGCGTGCTCGCCTGCTCGGCTGCGCCAATGATGCGCGCTGCGATCTTCCGGTTTACCTGATGCTTTCACACCTCGATCAACTGCCCGGAGGTGCCTCTTTGCTCGCCATGATGAGCGACAATTTACGCAGGCAGGGTATTGGATTCAGTATTGAGGCGGGCCAAAAACATGCCGAGCAGGCATTTGCAGCACTACTGGTGCGCATTAGCCAGTACGTACTGGAACTGATCCACGACGTGAATTCAGAAACCGAGCGACACCAGCTTCTGCAACTCATAGAGAGCCTTGGCACGCTGAGCAGGCCGCTGTTCAGCTTGATCAATCAGATCTTTCCCTCCTCGCCCGTAGGCTACGAAGTTCAGCTACGGCACATCTGGTTGGGCAGCGCTCGCCAGATAGCGCTGGATCCGCTCAACGTCGCAACATCATGGGGATCATCATCCACTACACATCCCACCACGGAACTGTGGCAATCGGGATTCGACCATGCCATTACCGAGCGCCATATTCTCACCTCGGGGGGCCAGCGTTCCGCTGCCGTAGCGATTCGGCGATTAGTCGGCTCTGTATTGGTACTACTTTTTCTGAGTGGTGCGGGTTGGGGGCTGTTGCGTTATTACCAATGGGAGAAGGATTATATCGGCTACGTGAATGCCACCTTCGATGAAACCCGCCGCTTAGTGCGTGAGGTCCCGGCGACGCAGCGTCCGGGTGAAAATCTGATCGCCGCCTATGAGCAGCTTGGCTATATGAACGCCCAGCTGGAAAGCGTCGATACCCTGCCCCTGAATCCTTATGTCGAACATCTGGCGCTCAACGATGCCGCGACCGCTACCTGGCATCGTCATTTGCTCAAAATCTTCTGGCCGGCGGTGCAAGCCTATATTGTCGATGCGCTCCAGCAGGACGCCAATACCCATAAAGATGATGTCTACGACACGCTAAAAGTTTATATGATGCTGGTTGATCCGGCACATCGCGATCCGGTTGCCTTAAATAATTGGTTTATGGCGCGCTGGGATCGGTTCGCGCCGCCGGGATACGCCAGCAATAATAAAACCTTGTTTGGTTATCATCTGAAGGCGTTATTCTCATTAGCGGCAACGCCGGCGCTGAAACCTGATGTAAATCTGGTGCGGCTGGCACGGGTGAGAGCGGCGGAAATCCCGCAGCAGATGCGGGTGATTAACCGTTTGAGGGAGAGTTCCCATGCGCTGGCGATGCCAGATGTAACGCTCGCGAATGCGGCAGGCAGTGACGTCATGCTAACACTGAGACGTAAAAGCGACGCCACGGTTAACGATGTTGCGGTACCCGGCTTCTATACTCGATCCAGCTATCGCGATGTGGTGTTGCCGGAAGTAGAAAACATGTCCAAAGCGGTACTCGAGGAGGAATCCTGGGTGATGGCGGACAAGGACAGCGCCTCGAACCTTGAAATGGTCACCGCAACCCAACGTCTGATGGATGAAACGCGCAAACTCTATCTGCTGGAATATGCCAATCACTGGGCCGACTTTATTAAAGATATCCGTGCCAGACCGGTGCAAAGCATTGATGATGCGGCATCACTCGCGCGCCAGTTAGCGGACCCCTCTTCATCGTTAGCCAATTTAATCCGCTTCATTACCCGTGAAACCAGCCTTACCGGACGCGATGATGCCGGTGCAACCAGTTGGTTTGACCGACAGCGTTACAGCTTGCAGAAGCAAAAGCGGGACATTGTCGATGAGATCTCCGGCGATCGTTCACGCTTTAAACTCACGCCAGAACAGGCCGTTGAGGATCGTTTTCAGCCACTGCGGCGGCTGGGACTTGAGTTAGCGAAAAGCAATGTTGGCAATGACAGCCTCCAGCGCACTTTTAACGAGCTTTATAATCTGCTGGCGGCGGCATCGGTTCGTCTTAATAGCAGCGAGAGTAATGCCCAGTCGCCGGATGATGGCTTAAAGCGCGCCCGCATTGATGCCGCGCGTTATCCCGATCCGGTCAGGAGCGTCATGATGGATCTGATTGAACGCGGCCAAAGCCAGACCCTGGCGCAGATTCGGCAGAAACTCTCAAGCAATACGGCGTCACTGACCACCGGTGAAGGTAAAAATATCATCGCCAATCGTTATCCGTTTTCCACCACGGCCAAAAACGAAATTGGCATTAACGATTTCTCTCGCCTGTTTGCAAAAGATGGCAGCTTACAGCGCTTTTTCGACCAAAACCTCGCGTCGCTGGTTGATGTTAACCAGCGACCCTGGCGCGCAAAGGATCCAAGCTTAATTTCAGCAGGTACCGTCCGATCTTTTGAAAGTGCGGCGAAAATTCGTGAAAGCTGGCTTAACAGCAGCGGAAATATGGCGTTAACCTTTTTCCTCACGCCAATGACGCTCAGCAGCAACATCTCTGAAGCCGTACTGGATATTGATGGACAGGTTATCCGTTATAGCCACGGTCAAAGTCAACCGGAGCGGGTGGAATGGCCAGGCCCAAAAGGTGGCACCTATATTCGCCTCACTTTCAAAGCCAATGACGGCAGCTTGCAGACCGCGATGTTCGAAGGTCCCTGGGCCCTATTCCGACTTTATGATCGCGCGACGGTCAGCAACATGAGTAGTGATACGCGAGAGCTGTTGATGATGCTGAACGGTATGCCAGGAAGCTTCGCGTTTACTATCCGCTCAGCGCAACAAAACTTCCCATTATGGTCCCGCGCGTTGCGCAATTTTAAATGTCCTTAATCCCAGCAATGACAAGGAGTTATTCATGATTAATAAAGAAGATATTCTTGCAGCAGCGCAAAGCGGCAATTCAACCGCCGATAGCGTACACCGTTCTCTTCAGGAAAATTTTACGCAGTCATGCGCATCAATGAGTTTATCCGGTATGGATTCTTCCGCTGCGGTTGCTATGCAGAGTAATGGCGCATGTAAATCCATGATGGAACAAATGGGCAGCACCTTTGTTGGGTTACAACAGCAGTTACAGGCGCATAAACAGGCATTGATGAAAGATGCGCCTGAAATGTTTAACGTAACGAAGAATGATTTGCGCGATACGGTAGCTAAAGGTGTGCCTGCTGAAGAGGCGCACTACAACTCTAAGCGCGAGTTTTAATGTGAATAAGCGGATGAAAATCCGCTTTATTTATTAGGTTGCGTTAATTTATCAGCCAGTCACGCGGCATTAAGCTCACGCACATAATCCAGAAAGGCCTGCAGCGGCGCCGGGATTAAACGGCGATCGTTGTAATACAGCCACAGGCCGGTGAAGCTTTGCCACCATTCGGGCAGAATCGGTTGCAGACTACCGCTGTCAAGCGCCGGTTTCAGCCAATCCTCGAACAGATACACCACGCCGGAACCGGCAATTGCGGCCTGAACCGTGAGATCCATGGCCGCGCCGATACTGCAAATCAGCGGGCCTTTTGGCTGCAGGCGCACGGTTTCTTCACCGCGCGTAAATTCCCATTCGGCTACCACGCCGGTCGCATAGCGTCCGTATAAACACCGATGCTGCATGAGATCCCGCGGATGCTGCAGCGTGCCGAACTGGGCCAGATAAGCGGGGGCCGCCGCTAACGCAAAGCGCTGGGTGCGAGGGCCAATCGGCAGCGCCACCATATCCTGTTCCAGATGATCGTCATAACGCACGCCAGCATCACAGCTGTCGCGGAACACATCCTGAACATTGCTCTCCGCCACCACTTCCAGCTGGATATCCGGGTAGCGCTGGAGAAAGCCCGGCACAATCGCGGGTAACACAATGCGCGCGGCGCTGACCGGGACATTCAAACGCAACGTGCCGCCCGGGGTATCACGGAAGGTATTTAGCGCATCCAGTGCCGCATCCACTTCGTTCATCGCAGGCAGTAAGCGCGACATCAGCGCCCTGCCAGCTTCAGTTAACGCCACGGTGCGCGTGGTGCGATTAAACAAGCGCACGCCAAGCTGCTCTTCTGCCCGCCGTACTGCATCACTCAGACGCGACGGATTACTCCCCGTCATGCGCGCCGCCTCGCGAAAGCCCCCGGCTTTTGCCACCGCGACTACCGCGTGCAGCAGTGCGATATCTACTGCCATTGTTCGCCACCTCGTACACTGTGTCCCGATTTGCACGGATAGTTGCACAGCGCTGGGGCGATTACAATCACTCTACACACTGACAAAGGAGCTTCCCATGTCTCATCCAGCATTAACTTATACCCTTGGCGATCGCCAGGTAGCGCGCCTTGGTTACGGCGCCATGCAGTTGGCAGGACCGGGCGTCTTTGGCCCGCCCAAAGACGAAGCGCGGGCTTTGCAGGTACTGCGTGAGGCTATCAGCGCGGGTGTTAACCATATTGATACCAGTGATTTTTATGGCCCGCATATTACCAACCAGCTGATTAAAAAAGCGTTGCATCCCTACGCGGACGATCTGGTTATCGTCACCAAAGTGGGCGCGCGTCGTGATGAGAAAGGCGGTTGGCTGCCGGCGTTCACCCCGGAGGCGCTGACACAGGCGGTTGAAGATAACCTGCGTCATCTTGGACTCGATGTGATTGAAGTGGTGAATCTGCGTTCGATGTTGGACGTGCATGGACCAAAAGAAGGTTCACTGGAGCCGCAGGTTGAGGCGATGATCAAACTGAAAGAGCGCGGCCTGATTCGTCATATCGGCTTAAGCAATGTCACTGCCAAACAGGTGGCCGATGCACAAGCAATGACGCCGATTGCCTGCGTGCAGAACCTCTACAATCTGGCCAATCGTCAGGACGAGGCGCTGCTCGATCAGCTGGCGGCGCAGGGCATTCCGTACGTGCCTTTCTTCCCACTGGGTGGTTTTTCTCCGCTGCAGTCCGATCGGCTAACCGACGTAGCGAACGAGCTGAACGCCACGCCGTTACAGGTGGCGCTGGCCTGGCTGCTGCAGCGTTCACCGAACATTCTGCTGATTCCAGGTACCTCATCGCCAGCGCACCTGAAGCAGAACCTGGCGAGTGTTGACGTGAAACTTACGCCTGAAATCGTCAGTCGTTTGGACAGCATCGCCTAACCATCGCTTTGCACACCGGGTCGTCATGAATGACGCCCCTACGAAGGTAATATGCGCTGTAGGGTCGTCATTCATGACGACCACTCCATCAAATAATTCCCATCTCCGCCAGGCACCCTTTCAACGTACCAAATGCATCCTGGCACTGCCGCTCATCGACACAGGCAAAACCCAGCAGTAGGCCGCGTCGCTCCTGCGGATGCATGTAATATTGCGACAGCGGACGTACCTTTACGCCGCGCCGCAGTGCCAGCGCGGCGACGGCGACATCGTCGCATCCCATCGGTAAGTTCATCACCAGATGTAAGCCTGCTTCGTGATTCACCAGCGGTAAAAAGGCCGCGCCGAGATAGCGTTCAATCAGGCTGACCATAAAGCGTCGGCGCTGGCTGTAAAGCTTACGCATACGGCGGATGTGCGCCATGTAATGGCCTTTCTGAATAAATTCTGCCAGCGCGCGCTGTACCAGCAGATGACCGCCACGATAGAGCTCTGCCGCCGCTACCCGCAGCGGCTGCGCTAACGCTTTCGGCACCACCAGATAGCCGAGCCGCAGCGCGGGATAGAGCGTTTTGCTAAAGGTGCCCATATAAATTACGGGTGCATCTGGCTCGAACCCCTGCAGCGACGGAAATGGCTGGCCCGAAAAACGGAACTCACTGTCGTAATCATCCTCCACCAGCCAGGTCTTATGCTTGCGCGCCAGGTCCAGCAGCTGCTTACGGCGCTCAAGGCTCAGGTGCACGCCAAGCGGGTATTGATGTGACGGTGTCACAAAAATCATTTTTGGGGCACGGCTACGCGCCGGTAAATCGGGGATTAGTCCCTGCTCATCCACGGCAACGGCATGTATTTTCAGCCCATTGATGCGCAGCAAATTGCGCGTGCCCCAGTAACCTGGCTCTTCGATCCAAACCTGATCGCCAGGATCGCACAGTACGCGTGAGACCAAATCCACCGCCTGATGAATACCTTCGGTAATGATGATTTGATCGGCATTGGCATGCACCGATCGCGCAACGCTGAGGTATTCCGCCAATGCTTCACGCAGATGCATGCAGCCGCCCTGGCTGCTGTAAATGAGCCGTTCGACATCCGGCTCGCGGTTTAACCGCGCCTGGATCTGGCTGAATAATTTATGCGGGAACTGCGTAACATCCGGCGCTCCGGGCACGAACGCGCCCCACTGATAAGGTGAGGCATTGGCGTGACCCAGCAGCGAAGCCCCGCGTTTTGAGAGCGCCGCCGGTTTTGCCGTCATTGAGTCGATTACGGCAGCGTTGCGCGGCGTATGCAGCGATCCTTCCGGCAAGTTTTCCGCAATCCAGGTGCCGCTGCCCGTGCGCGCCGTGACATAACCTTGCGCCATCAGATTTTCATAGACGTTAAGCACGGTATTACGCGACACCGACAGCTCGCGCGCTAAATCACGCGTGGCGGGCAAACGCGTAGCCCGCGGGAAAATGCCCTCGGCGATAGCCAGTTGCATACAGCTCAGCAAACGCTGCTGCAGCGTCCCCTCCTGCATAAACTGCATGCGCTCCAATACATGATCTGCGTACAAACTCCGCAATTGGCTCCCTCCTTTTCTGTAAAAGTGGCTCTGGCATGATACCTCAGCGCAGGGATAAATAAGCGTGTTTGTTGATGATTTGTAAAGACGCATATCGCTAAGGAAATGTTATGGAAGGTAAAAACAGCCGGTTGCAGCAACGCAAAGATGATGCCCTGCCACGCGGTACCGGCAATCTTTGTCAGTGGTATGTCGAGCACGCAGAAAACGCCACGCTGCGCGACGGTGAGGGCAATAGCTGGATCGATTTCGCCGGCGGCATTGCGGTATTGAATACCGGTCATCGCCATCCACGCATCGTGCAGGCGATTGCCGATCAGTTAGAGAAATTTACCCATACCGCGTTTCAGGTCACGCCCTATGAGAGTTATGTCGCGTTGGCCGAACGCCTAAACCGCGTGGTGCCAATTGCTGGCAAAGCGAAAACCGCCTTTTTCTCGACTGGCGCAGAAGCGGTCGAAAACGCGGTGAAAGTGGCGCGAGCGGCCACGCGTCGTCACGGCATCATCACCTTTGGTAACGCCTTCCATGGTCGCACCTTTATGACCATGGCAATGACCGGCAAAGTGGCGCCATACAAACGCGACTTTGGCCCAATGCCGGCTTCGGTATGGCACGCACGCTATCCCAACAGCGTAACCGGCATCAGCGTAGAGGATGCGTTAGCTAGCCTGCAGGACATTTTTACTCAGGACATCGCGCCGCAGGATGTTGCCGCCATCGTGCTGGAGCCCATTCAGGGTGAAGGCGGATTCCACGTCGCGCCGCCGGCATTCTTCAACCGCTTGCGCACATTGGCGGATGAACACGGCATCCTGCTGATTGCGGATGAAGTGCAAAGCGGCTTTGCTCGCACTGGCAAGCTGTTTGCCATGGATCACTACGCCGTAAAACCGGATCTCATCACCATGGCGAAAAGCCTCGCGGGCGGGATGCCGCTTTCGGCAGTCAGCGGCCGTGCCGAGATTATGGATGCGCCGGGACCGGGTGGCTTAGGCGGCACCTACGCCGGTAATCCGCTGGCGATTGCTGCAGCCCACGCGGTACTTGACGTGATTGCCGACGAGAAACTGTGCGAACGTTCAGAACAACTCGGCGCTCAGTTGATTAATTTCTTGCACGGCGCGCGCAGCAGCTGTTCTTCCATCATTGATATCCGTGGCCTGGGCTCTATGGTGGCAGTGGAATTTGCCTCGGCACAAACGGCACAGACCCTTCAGCAACAGGCGATGGCACAAGGCCTGCTGCTGCTGACATGTGGTCCACAGGGTAATGTCATTCGTTTCCTCTATCCGCTCACCATCCCTGATGCGCAGTTCAGCCAGGCGCTGGACATCCTCGGCAGCGTGCTGAGTCAACATTACGATTCTTAGGCTTTCGCCGCTCTTCCCAGCTCGCACTGCGGGCTGGGCTTCTCACCTGTTGTAACCCGGCAGTGCTGCGTGCTGCCTGAGAGACGCTTTGGAGAAATATAGATGAGTTCACAGAATGCCGATGTACTGGCTCAAGGCCTGAAACCGCGTCACGTCCGCATGTTGTCAATTGGTGGCGTCATCGGTGCCGGACTGTTTGTCGGTTCAGGTCATGCCATTGCCGAAGCCGGTCCTGCGGTGCTTCTGGCCTATATAGCGGCGGGCGCGCTGGTGGTGCTGATTATGCGTATGCTGGCGGAAATGGCCGTGGCGTCCCCTGATTCGGGCTCCTTCTCAACCTATGCCGACAAGTCACTCGGTCGCTGGGCCGGGTTCACTATCGGCTGGCTTTACTGGTGGTTTTGGGTGCTGGTGATTCCGCTGGAGGCCAACGCGGCGGGCACCATTCTGCATTCGTGGTTTCCACAGGTTGCAGTATGGGAATACACGCTGGCGATCACCTCGTTCCTGACCATCAGCAACCTGTTTAGCGTGAAAAACTATGGCGAATTCGAATTCTGGTTTGCTCTGCTGAAAGTGGTGGCGATTGTCGCGTTCTTGTGCGCAGGAAGCCTGGCGGTATTTGGTTTGATGCCGGGTAGCAGCACGCAAGGCATCTCACATCTGTACGATACGCAAGGCTTTATGCCCAACGGTATTAGCGCGGTACTGGCAGCCATTCTCACTACCATGTTCTCGTTTATGGGAACAGAAATCGTCACTATTGCCGCTGCGGAATCACGCGAACCGAAGAAGCAGATCACCCAAGCCACCAATTCAGTGATCTGGCGTATCGCGTTGTTCTATTTACTGTCGATTTTTATTGTTGTCGCGCTGGTGCCGTGGAATACGCCGTCACTCATGAAAGCCGGCTCTTACCAGACGGCAATGCAGATGATGAACGTGCCGTACGCCAAACAGATCGTGGATGTGGTGGTCTTAATCGCGGTGTGTAGCTGTCTTAACTCGGCGCTGTATACCGCATCGCGCATGATCTACTCGCTGTCACGCCGTCAGGATGCACCGGCCATGGTGTCACGCACCACCCGCAGCGGTACGCCATGGGTTGCCGTGCTGTTCTCTACGGCAGCCGCCTTCCTCGCCGTCATCGCCAATTATCTGGCACCAAGCGCGGTGTTTGAATTTTTGCTGGCCAGCTCGGGTGCCATTGCGCTACTGGTGTATCTGGTGATCGCCGCTTCACATCTGGTACTGCGCAAAAAGCGCGAAGCGCGCGGCGAAACGCTCAGCTATCGCATGTGGCTGTTCCCAGGTTTGACGTGGGCGACCATGGTGTTCATCGTCGGCGTGTTGATTGCCATGCTGTTTAATCAACAGCATCGCCCAGAGATAATCGCCACTGGCCTGTTAACGCTGGCAGTGGTCGCCGCCAGCCGCATTGTGCAACGCAAACGTGTGGCGCGTAAAAGCGAAAAAATGGTGGCGTTACGTTCGTAACGGGTTGATTCCGGGCAAGGATGCCGCGGAACTTAATCGTACTGCACGTCGATACTGATCGCCTCTTCCGGCACGTTAAGGTTTACCACGCACTTTCTCCATACCGGCAAACCATTGGTCATCTTGTTATCGACGAAGTACTGCTGAAATTCCTTCAGCGCCTCGGAGAGATCGCCAATCGCGCGCGCATCCGGTTCAAACCAATCCGGCTCACCGTTTTCATCAAGGTAATCGAACTGGAATTGCCCGCCATCATCGTCCGCAAATAATTCGGCCTGGACGATCAATTCCCGCGCACCTTCTGGGCCACAGCTAAAGATGATCTGGCCGATACGGCGATAAAGGTCTTCGTATTGCATAGGTTTTGGGTTCCTCAATGGAATAAATGACGCGCAATAAATTGCGCCGCTACAAGATGAGTGCACATTCCTGTAGCGGCGCGATTCATCGCGCAATGAATGACACTAATATTGACTTTAGTTCGCATGATAAGAGAATGAGGCTCTTCGAACAGAAAGTTGTAAGAAAGGGAGTTTATCATAGCCTGTTCACATCGTTTTCTTCGCGTCAGGAAATCCACCGCGCTGGCGGCCATTACCGTTGCCCTGCTCCTCGTCAGCTGCTCATCGCCGCCACCGAAATCGCTGGTCACCCCTTTGCCGTCGGTGCCCAAACCCCCGATGCCGAGCCAACCATTGCAGCATAATGAGCCGGTGCGCGGCGTGTGGCTGACGACGGTTTCACGCCTCGACTGGCCGCCGATGAATTCAGTTAATGCCAGTCCAGCCATCCGTATCAGCCAGCAGCAGCAAGCGCTAACCAGCAAACTGGATAAGCTGAAAAGCCTCGGCATCAATACTGTTTTCTTTCAGGTGAAACCGGATGGTACCGCGCTGTGGCGATCGCGCATTCTACCGTGGTCAGATATGCTGACCGGCAAAATTGGCGAGGATCCCGGCTACGATCCGCTGAAATTCATGCTGGATGAGGCGCATAAACGAGGCATGAAGGTGCACGCGTGGTTCAATCCCTATCGCGTCTCGACCAACGTCAAACCCTCTACTGTTAACGCGCTGAATAATACCTTAGCGCTGCAGCCCGCCAGCGTATTTGTGCTGCATCGCGATTGGATCCGCACCGCCAGCGACCGCTTTGTGCTCGATCCCGGCATCCCTGAAGCCCGCGACTGGATCACCAGCATCGTTGCGGAAGTGGTATCGCACTACGCTATCGATGGCGTGCAGTTCGATGACTATTTCTATACTGAAACGCCGGGTTCCACCCTCAACGATAACGCTACCTTCCGTCAATATGGTCAGGGGTTTGCCTCAAAGGCCGACTGGCGCCGCAATAATACGTTACTGCTGATTGAGCAGGTATCGCGCACCATTAAGCAGCTCAAGCCGAATGTTGAATTTGGCGTCAGCCCGGCGGGCGTGTGGCGCAATGTGTCACATGATGCCGCCGGTTCCGACACGCGCGGTGCTGCAGCGTATGACGAAGCCTATGCCGACACGCGCCGCTGGGTACAAATGGGCCTGCTTGATTACATTGCACCGCAGCTTTACTGGCCGTTTGCGCGCCAGGCTGCCCGCTATGACGTATTGGCACACTGGTGGGCGGACGTGGTGAAACCGACGCACACGCGGCTATATATTGGCGTGGCGCTGTATAAAATCGGCGAGGCCTCGAAAAGCGAGCCCGACTGGACGGTAAATGGCGGTGTGCCTGAGCTGAAAAAACAGCTCGATCTCAATGAGTCGGTGCCGCAAATTAATGGTACGATTTTGTTCCGCGAGAATTACCTTAATCAACCGCAAACCCAGGATGCGGTGAATTATTTGCGCACCCGCTGGGGCCGGTCGCCATAAATGGCTCCCCACCATGTAGGGTGCGCATTGATGCGCACCTGGATGCAAACCGCATAGGATTCAATGACGCATTGATGCGCACCTGGCCACAAACCGCGCGATAGGCGGGTTAAGCCAGCAACTCCTCACTCTGCATCAACGCAAAAAATGACTCCAGTTCGCGCAGCATCATCGAAGCGGCAATCGAAAGTTGCCGCTGTGGCGCCACGCACAGCGACAGCGTAAATGGCTTCAGCACGCTATCAATCAGCGGAATAAACTTCAGTTCACCGCGTCGATATTCATCCACGATATCCAGCCAGCACATCAGGCTAATTCCCACGTCATCGCGTACCAGCGAACGCAGCATATGAATGTTGTTGGTGCGCGCCACTTCCTGAATTTTAATCCCTGAACTGTTTATCAGCGCCTCCAGCGGATCGGCCAGCATCAGCGGGGCTGCGGGTACGATAAACGGCCAGGATTCGCAGTGGCTAAAGCGGATCGACTCCCGGTTCGCCAGCGGATGCTGGCTACTCACCACAATCCCCAGGCGTAAATCCGCAAAGGATTTCACCAGCAGTTCGCGCGAGCTTTGTGGATTGAGCATGATGCCGAAATCCGCATCGCCAGAGGTTAACGCATTGGCGATATGGATATTGCTCATGGTGGTCAACGTAAACGAGATGCCGGGATATTCTCCTCGGATCCGTTGCAAGATCGAGGAAAAGAAGCCGCGGTTGATGGCGTCAATCGTGGCGATATGCACATGCCCATGGCGTAGTCCGCGCAGATCGTCCAGCTGAGTGCAGACGCGGCCAAACTCACGCTGCCAGTTTTTCGCGGCATTCAGCAAAATTTCGCCCGCTGCGGTCATACGTAATCCTGATGGATGACGTTCAAATAGCGGCATATCCAGCTGTTCTTCCACGCGGAGTATCTGTCGATCAATTGACGAAGCGGAGACGTGCAATACCTCAGAAGCCTTGCGCAGTGAACCCTGGCGGGCTACTTCCGTGAAATAGAGCAGAAATCGGGAGAAGGCGAACATAGAGGGTGCTCTCTTTTTTGCAACGCATCATGCGAATTAAACAGATGGACGCTTACACATGGCAAAATAATAATCGCTGCCATGATAAAAACAAGGGTTTGCGCGGCTTTGCGGCTGATGACATCCCTGTTCAGGCAGACAAACTATGAAGCAGACAGATTCCCTGGCTGTCACCGTCATCGCAAAGCAGTCCAACGGTGCAGGCAATGTATTACTCACATTGGCGAGTGAAGATGACCAGCCGCTGCCGCCTTTCACGCCCGGCGCACATATTGATGTGGAGATTCCCGGCTGCGGTAAACGCCAGTATTCGCTCTGCTCCACGGCCGCCAATCATTACCAAATCTGCGTGCGTTTGGATGCGCGCTCAACCGGCGGTTCGCGTTGGCTGCATCAGCAGCTGGCAGCGGGCGATGGCTTGCAGATCTCTTCTCCGCGCAACCATTTCCCGCTGCCGCAGGCGCCGCGCACGCTGCTGTTTGCGGCCGGTATCGGTTTAACGCCGCTGCTGGTTATGGCCGAAGCATTAGCCGCACGCCAGGCGGATTTCACGTTGCATCTCTATCTGAAACGCGCCGATGAACTGGCCTTTTGTGAACGTCTGGCAACGTTGGGGCCGCACGCGGTCATTCACTACAGCAGCGAAAGCGACAGCCTGCGTCAGCGCATCCCGGACGATCTCAAACAGCCGCATAACAGCGCATTGATCTACTGCGGTCCCGCAGGTTTTATGGATCATCTACAGCAGCTGGCGCAGCAACAGGGCTGGAAACTCGACCAGCTGCACAGCGAGCGCTTCAGGCCCAGCGACGCACCGCGGCTTGTTGCTGATAGCGCTTTTGAAATCGAAATTGCCTCTTCCGGTGCGCGCTTCGCCGTTAGCGCCGATCAAAGCATCGCCGAGGTGCTCGAGGACGCGGGCATTGCGATCGAACTCTCCTGCGAACAAGGCATGTGCGGCGCCTGCATCACCGGCGTATTAGCGGGCGACCCCGATCACCGCGATGATGTGCTGAGCCAGCACGAACGTGCTGCCAATGATTGCATCGTGCTGTGCTGTTCACGCGCCCATTCTCCTCTGCTGGTGCTGGATTTATGAGCCGCTTTTTAGGTGCAACAGGCGCACGTTTGCCGCGCTGGTTATTGCCAGAAAACTGGCCGTTGATAAACAACCAACCGCAACTGGCGACCTTGCATTTCAACGCCTCAGGCCTGCAATTTGAACCGACCAACGCATCACAACCTGCGGGTTATCTGGCGCTCCACGGTGCGCTGGTGTTACCGGCCTTTGTCGAGCCGCATGCGCATCTGGATAAAACCTTCACCATCGAACGGAGCCCGGCGCAACAACCAGGGCTGCTGGCGGCGATTGCGGCGATGCATCAGGATCGCGTGCATTGGAACGCCGAAGATTTGCAGCAGCGCGCCACGCAGGCGCTGCACTGGGCGGCAGAAGCCGGCGTAGGTTTGCTGCGCACGCACATTGACTGGTTCTCGGTTGATGCACCATTAGCGTGGCAAGTGATGGGCGATCTGCACCATCCGCTGTGCAGCATCGAACGCGTAGCATTGGCTCCGTTGCCCTTCTTCACCGATGCCAGCGATGCGCAGCACATTGCCGCACAGGTGGCGACCAGCGGTCCAGGCGCGCTGTTGGGCGGCTTTATTCACAGCAGCAACTGGGATGCGCAGGCGTTTCAGCATCTGCTGGATGCTGCAGAGCGGTGGCAGCTGGATGTCGATCTGCATATTGATGAAGAACTTAACCCGCAAGCGCAGGGATTACGCTGGCTGGCGCACTATTTGCAGCAGCATCCGTTTAGCGGGCAGATCACCTGTAGCCACAGCTGTGCGCTGTCACAGCAGGATGACGCAGCGCAGATTCTTGCGGTGCTGGCACAACACAAGGTCAGGCTGATTGCGCTGCCGCTCACCAACCTGCTGTTACAGGACGCGGTGCCAGGCCGCACGCCACGTCAGCGCGGTTTGACGTTGGTGAAAGAGGCACAGGCGTTAGGCATTCCGCTGCTGCTCGGTGCCGACAACGTACAAGATGCGTTCTGCCCGTTCGGTAGTTATGACCCGCTCGATACGCTGTTTAGCGGCTTGCTCAGCCTGCAACTGGGCGCGGCGTTTGATGAAGCTTCGGCGCTGATTTGCCAGCGCCACGCGCTACAGGGCAACGACTTGGTGATATTTCCTGATGCCGATGTGGCGAGCTGGCCGTTACGTCAACGCCAGCGCTATCGGCTAAAAAACGGTGTGCGTTATGGAGAAACAACAAATGGCGCTTGATGAAGGAGCGGGAAAACCGCTGGCGAAATATGCTGCGTGGCGACGCGCGGGCGACTTTATTTTCCTCTCCGGCATTATTCCGGTGAATCCGCAAACTGCCACTATCGTGCGCGGTTACGACGACATTCCGCAAGCAGCGCAGCGCCTGCTGGGTCGTACGGGTGAATTCTCTACCGACATCAAAGAGGGGCCGATTCTGGCGCAGAGCTGGTACGTGCTGGAAAGCATTCGCGCCACCATCGAAAGCGCGGGCGGTCAGATGAGCGATGTCTTCAAGCTGGTGCAATATTTCCGCAATCTCGATCACTTCCCCCACTACAGCCGGGTACGGAAGCAATTTTTCCCCGATGCGCCGCCGGTTTCTACCGTGGTGCAGGTGAGTGAAATGCTGCCGAGTGCGGACGTTTTAATCGAAGTTGAAGCCACGGCGTGGTTGCCGCAATAACACGAGGAGTTCAAATGTTGCATGGTTATATTCCGGCAAACCGCTTTTTGCCGTATCTGAGCTGGACTGACATCGCCACGCTGGACGATAAAGCCAATACCGTTATCGTGTTGCCGACCGGCGCGATTGAGCAGCATGGTCCGCATCTGCCGTGCGCGGTGGATAGCGTAATCTCATCGGGGGTGGTCGGTCATGCATTGGCGCGTTTACCCGCTGACATTCCGGCTTACGCCATCCCGCCGATTACCTACGGCAAATCAGATGAGCATCTGCATTTTCCCGGTACGCTGACGCTGACCGGCGAAACCCTGCTGCACACCATTCTGGAGATTGGCGAATCGCTTTATCGCGCCGGTTTCCGCAAATTTCTGATGGTTAATGGTCACGGTGGCCAGCCGCAGCCGCTACAGATGGCGGCACGCGAGCTGCGCCTGCGCCACGGCGACATGATCATCATCATGCAAGACACCTTCAAAGTGCCGAACTGCGCTGAAAGCTTTATGGACGACCAAGAGCGGCAAATGGCGATGCACGCCGGTCACGCCGAAACCTCGCTGATGCTGGCGCTGGCACCGGATACCGTGCAGATGGATAAAGCGGTCGCCAACTATCCGCCGGCATTCCCCTGTCCGACGCTTTCAACCAACAAACCAATGGCGGCTTGGGCTTCCTATGATTTCGGCCCGAGCGGCGTAATTGGCGATCCCTTGCCCTCCACGCCTGAGCAGGGTGCGGCGATCCTCGAGTCGCTGGCGGAAAGCTGGGCACAGGTTATTACGGAAATCCATCAGATGACGTGGGTGACACGCGCCGAACCGGCGTGGGGCACCGGCCAGTGGCAAGGCAAAGTATTAGATCACAACGACGCAGCCGCCTTTTTACAACCGCGCTAGGGACTATTGATGAAAAAAACATTGAGCATTGTTGCCGCACTTGCGCTGGCCCTCTCGGCCCCCGGCATGGCGGCTGAAAAATTCACCTTTATGACCAACTGGTACGCGCAGGCCGAACACGGCGGCTTCTATCAGGCGCAGGCGCAGAATCTGTATCGTGATGCGGGTCTCGACGTCACCATCAAAATGGGCGGCCCGCAGGTGCACACCATGCAGTTGATGGCCGCAGGCCAGGCGGACTGCATCATTAGCGATAACATGCAGGCGCTGGAAATCTGGCAGCAAGGCGTGGAAGCGATGCCGGTGGCGACCACCTTCCAACACTCGGCGATTGCCTTTCTTACCCATCCGGATGTGAAAAACCAAGCCGATTTGCAGGGTAAAACCTTCCTGCTGGCCGCCGAAGCCTACACCTCGTACTGGCCCTGGGCGCAGAGCGCGCTGAAGCTGAAAAATGCTCGCGTACGGCCTTACACCTTCAGCATTCAGCCATTCCTTGCCGATAAAACGCTGGTGCAGCAAGGCTATATCACCTCGGAACCTTATGCGGTGCAGAAAGCTAACGCGCAGGCCAATGTGTATCCCATCAGCGATTGGGGTTATCCGCCGTACGGCAACAGCATCGTGTGCATGAAATCAACCATTGAGAAACGTCCGGCCGCGGTCGCGGCATTTGTCAAAGCATCAATGCAGGGCTGGAAAAACTATCTGCACGATCCCAGTGCCGGTAACGTGCTGATCAAAAAAGAGAACCCACAGATGAGCGATGATCAGATTGCGTTCGGCATCGCGCAGATGAAGAAATACCAGATGCTGACCGGCGGCGATGCGCAAACCGGCGGCATCGGCATCATGACCGAAGCGCGTCTCAAACAAACCTGGCAACTGCTGGTCGATACCAAGCTGATCGATCCCGCCAAAGTGCCGTTTGACGGCAGCTACACGCTGAAATTCATCCAAGACGTTAAGGTACTGCCATGAATAGCGCCAGTCATCTAACGCTGCTCAACCAGGATGCGCAGGCGGTGCCGCGTTCGGCGGCGGCACCGGCGATTGAGGTGCTGTCGGCAGAGAAAATCTATCCCAACGGCACGCGCGCGCTGCTGCCGGTTGATCTCACCATTCGTCAGGGCGAATTTGTTTCGCTGCTGGGTCCGTCTGGCTGCGGCAAAAGCACCCTATTGAAGATGATCGCCGGGTTGATTGAACCGACGGATGGCAAGCTGATGCTGTTTCGCCGCGATCGACGTGAGAACCAGCGCGATCTACCACTGTCGTTCGTGTTTCAGGAAGCCACGCTGATGCCGTGGAGCAACGTGCACAAAAATGTGCGTCTGCCGCTCGATTTGGCCGGCGTACCGCGTGCTGAAGCAGATACCCGCGTACGCGAGATTCTCGAACTGGTCGGTCTCGGCCAGTTTGGTCACGTGCTGCCGCGCGAGCTTTCGGGCGGTATGCAGATGCGCGTATCCATTGCGCGGGGGCTGGTAACGCGGCCTAAAGTGTTGTTGATGGATGAGCCATTTGGCGCGCTGGACGAGATCACGCGCAACAAGCTGGATAGCGATCTGCTCGATTTGTGGCAGGAGCAGAAGCTGACGGTGGTATTTGTCACGCACTCGATTCAGGAAGCCGTTTTCCTGTCGCAGCGGGTGATCATGATGGCGGCGCGTCCCGGGCGCGTGGTGGATGATATCCGCATTGACGCCACCTCGCCGCGTGATGATGAATTCCGCGTCAGCCAGACCTTCACTCACTATGCCCAACTGCTGCAGCGCGGTCTGTTGGCAGCCAGCCAGGAGAGTCAATGATGAAACCGTTAGCGGCCCATCGTCAATTTCAGCAGTGGCTGTTCCCGGCCATCGTCGCCATCGCCATGCTGCTGCTGTGGCAGTTTCTGGTCACCACCTTTAAGGTGCCGGCATTTCTGGTGCCGTCACCGCTGGTGGTGGCGCAAAGCCTGGTGCAAAACTTTTCCACGCTGTTTATGTCGCTACTTTACACCCTGAAAATCACCGTGATCTCTTTTGCCCTGGCGATTGTGATCGGCTCGATTGTGGCGTTTTTGCTGGTGCAGAACCGCTTTATTGAAACCGCGCTGTTCCCTTACATCGTGTTTTTACAGGTGACGCCAATTGTCGCCATCGCCCCGCTGATCATCATTTGGGTGAAGGACACCACGCTGTCGCTGGTGGTGTGCGCCACGCTGATGGCGGTGTTCCCGATCATTTCCAACACCACCCAAGGTTTACGTAGCGTATCGCCAGGATTGCTGAGCTATTTCCGTCTCAATCACGCCTCGCGGATGCAGATTCTACTGCGGTTACGCATTCCTTCGGCGCTGCCGTACTTCTTCGGGGCGCTGCGCATCTCCAGCGGCTTGTCGCTGATTGGTGCGGTGGTAGCCGAGTTCGTTGCCGGCACCGGCGGCACCGATACCGGCCTGGCATACCAGATTCTCCAGGCCGGTTATCAGCTGAATATCCCGCTGATGTTTGCCGCGCTGTTGCTGATTTCACTGGCCGGCTTCCTGCTGTTCGCCCTGATGTCGTGGCTGACGCGCCGCGTGCTGGCGGCTTGGCATGAGAGTGAAATGAGCCCCAGTTAACATCGTAGGGTCGCCATTTATGGCGACCTTCTTACCAGGTCGCCATAAATGGCGACCCTACGGAAAACCTTTTTACACAGGAATAAAACATGTCTGATTCCGATCGCCAGTCTGCACTGGCGGCGCTGGTCGCGGCGTTGCCTGAACTTGACTGGATCAAAGAAGCGCCGAAGGTCAAGCGCCTGTCGCGTGATTTCCACTGGTTCAGCCCGGTGCTGAAACCCCAACTGGAAGAGAAATTTGCTGAACTGGCGGTGCGCCCACGTGATGAACGCGAACTCACGCATATCGTCGCAGCCTGCGCCAAAGGGCGTGTTCCGCTCAATCTGCGCGGCGGCGGCACCGGCAATTATGGTCAACTCATCCCGCTGAACGGTGGCGTCATGGTCGATATGACACGCCTCAACGCCGTTACCGCCATGGGGCACGGCACGGTGCGCGCGCAAGCGGGGATCCGTCTTGGCGAGCTTGAGGCACACACGCGTCCGCTCGGCTGGGAACTGCGCTGCATGCCTTCCACGTGGAAACTGGCCACGCTTGGCGGCCTGTTCGGCGGTGGCTTTGGCGGCGTGGGCTCGATCAATTACGGTCCGCTGGCCGCGCCAGGCAACGTGTTGTCAGTGCGGATGATGACCATGGAAGAGACGCCGCGCATTATTACGTTACAGGCGCCAGACGCGCTGCTGCTGCATCACGCCTACGGCAGTAACGGCATTGTGCTAGAGATCGAGTTGGCGCTGGCGCCCTGCCATGACTGGATAGAACGCCTCGATACCTTTGCCGATTTCCCAACAGCGATGGCATTTGCCGATGCGCTGGCACGCTCGCCGGGATTAGTAAAACGCCAGATTGCCGTATTTGCCGCTCCGGTGCTGGATTACTTCACCGATCTGGCCGCTGCTGATGTAGCGGGTAAGCATGGCGTGATTTCAGTGGTCGGCAGCGAAAGCGATGCACTGCTATCTTCGCAGGTAGCCCAACACGCTGGCCGCAATGCACTCCATTTCGCTGAAGGGGAAAACAGCGGCCATTCGCTGATCGAATATTGCTGGAACCACACCACGCTGCAGGCGCTGAAAATTGATAAAACGCTCACTTACCTGCAAACCGCCTATGAGGCGGAGAACTATCAGCAGCAAGCTGTAGCGCTGGAAGCGCAACTCTCCGATGAAGTGATGTCGCATATTGAATTCCTGCGCGACATGAACGGCAGTATCACCTGTAGCGGTTTGCCGCTGGTGCGCTATAGCGACGAAGATCGTCTTAACGCCATCATGGATATTTACCGCGCTAACGGCGTGAAAATAAACAATCCGCACGTTATTCATATTGAAGATGGCAAGCAAGGCACGGTGCGCGCCGATGTAGTGGCAATGAAACGGGCATGCGATCCGCATAATTTATTAAATCCCGGCAAATTACGCGGCTGGGAAGTCCGTGAAACTTTACCGGATGTCTCTATTCCGGGTGTGAATTAATCATTTTATTTTAATTAGGGATGTGCAAATGAAAACACTGAAAAGTGTCGGACTGGCTGCGCTGTTTTTCCCTCTGGCTCCGGTAGCAATGGCGGCCTCGCAGAGCAATATCAGCGATTGTCAGTACGACGCCAGCGGCGTAGAGAGTTTCACCGATATTTTCACCTGCGGTACGGTTAGTGGCAGTCTGCGTACGCTTTATTACTCCACGCACAATGCGTATTTTTCTAAAGGCTTTAATCAAGACACCACCAGCTACGGTGGTAGCCTGAAATATGAAACCGCCCCGGTATATGGTTTTCGCGCGGGCGTCAGTGCAATATTTTTACGCGGTATCGATCATCCCGATGAAGCACATACCATTAGCGATATTGGCACTAACCAAACCAATGTCGGCGAAGCCTATTTAAGCTGGCAACAGGATGACTTTAAAATTACCGCAGGCGATCAGCGTATCAATATTCCGTTCGTGGGCGACTACGACTGGCGTATTACCCCTATTTTGTTTCGTGGTGTAGATGCCAATTACGGTGACAGCACCAATTATCTGCATGCCACTAAAGTCTGGCGCTATAAGCCGTGGGGTGACGATCAGTTCCTGAACACCACCGCCTATACGGATATTGATGAACGCACCAATGGTATGTGGGCCATTGGCGGTGGACGAGGATCGCAGTGGGACGATAAAAATCTAACCGGTCAGTTATGGTATGAAGAGTACGCCGACTATTCACGCCTGGTGTATGGCGAAAGCCACATCCAGTGGCAGCAGACGTTATTCCAGCCGGATGTCGGACTACAATTCATGCGCGGCACCAGCGACGGAAAAGCGTTAGCAGGTGAAGTGAACAGCACGTCCTACGGTGCTCAGCTGGCGCTCGCTTTCACGCCTGCGCTGAGCTGGAAGTTGGGTTACGATCACATTGCTGCCAGCGCTAACAGTTGGGGCAACGGATCGCTGGTGGTGCCATATGCGCACAATAGCGCTTCGGGTCCATACTTCGCACAACCGTTCTTCACCAGTACTCAGGATTTGGGGAGCGGAAATGCCTATTCCACCAATCTCAATTATGTACTGAATGAAAACCTGTCGCTTGGTACGCAGTATTCGTTTATGGATCTCAAACCGTCAGCCTCTTCAGACAGTATTAATCAGTCTGAATATCTGGTTTATTTTACCTGGGCCTTCAGCGGCGTGCTCAAAGGATTGAGTCTCACCGATTTTGCCGGTGTACAAACCTCGCCGCTGTATGATGCGAAATTCTGGCAGAACCGTTTAAGTTTGCAGTACGATTTCTAACGAATAATCACGCCAGCAACGTGATGTTGCTGGCTTTATTTATTAATAAGGATCGGTGGCACTCAGCAACTCTATACTGCGTTCAGTACCGTTCACTCGGACCTTGAGAAAACGACGCGTGCGCCATTTGCCGTCCGCATCTTGTACGGCTTTTTCGAAGGTTGGGCCATGCAGCAGAAGTTCTTTATTATCGTTGTAACCAAAACCCACATTTTTATTTCCAATCCAGTGCTGCTCAAATGCCACCACCTTCTCGGCATCCAGGGTTTTACTCTCTTCCGCACTGCAGGCGGTATAACTTTTGCGGAAGATAAAGCACAAACCAGCCTGATAACGATCTTTACCGTTAGTTTCCACCAGCGCAATTGAGAAACCGGTATAAGCCGCAATTTTAACGTACAGCTTAGTCCGCGTTCCCGGCCCGGAAATATGCACTTTCACCACCGGACTGGAACCTTCGCTGTGCCAACTGCCAATGGAATCGGCATTATCACGCGCCTGCAAATAAATATTGGCGGAGCCTTCTGGGGTTCGGTTACTAAAATCGGTTTGCGTTTCACTTTGCGAAAGATATTGCGCCGTACCGACAATGCGCACGTGGATCTGCGTTGATGAACCGGAGAAGTTGAATTCACCGACATAGAACCATTGATCGGCATCTTTACGGTTATCCATGTGGTGCTGTGAGGTAATCACATCGTAATTAAGCGATCCCTGAATCACCGCGCCCCAGTCGGAAATTTCCAGCACGCCGCGATCGCCCTCTGAAATTAACGTCCAGGGTTCAATTCCCTCGGTGCTGTAATCAAAACCAGCACTTTGATTATGAATACTTTTTTGAATGATCGTGGCGCGACAATAGCCCAGCTTCAGTGGATACTGCGTAGATTCAATCGCCAGACCTTCTATCACCCATTGCCCATTGGTGAGATCCCCCGCGTATTCTGCGTGCTCAATCCAGCCGTTACGAATAAAGGATTGCGTACAGCGCGGCAGATCCAGCGTGGGTTTAATTGTGCTGCCCTGCAAATTGAAATTTGATAGCTCAATGGCCGTTGAGTGATCCCATGCGCCCCGCTCTTGATCGGACCAGCGTGCGTAGACAATGCTGTCCTGACAACCGCGTGAATAGAACTGATCGATTTTACAATCTAACGTGTCGATTAAATCCAGGGCGCGTCCACCAAGATAGCGGAACTCCATGCTGCTCACGCGCAGAAATTGGCCGCCAGTAATGATATTGGCAAAGAATCCCACTTTATTGAATGCGGACCCGCCATCTTCACCGCTGTTCGAACTCATCCCTTTGACGACGAATCCAGAGATTTCAACGTAACGCGCGTTAACCTTAAAGAAATGCAGTCCGCGCGGTTGAGTATTCCAGTTAAACAACAGTGTCGTCGTTGGGAAATAGCCAAAATTAACCGACGCGCCGGTGACCTTGAAGCGATTAATTTCAGTGTCTGAGATATCAAACGTCGACATGCTAAACACGCCAGCCGTAAAGCGAATACCCGCCGAAGGCAGCACGCGCTGTGACCAGGCGAACATCCGCTTTACCGCATCAATACAGTCGGTTTTGCCATCGGCTACGGCGCCAAAATCCAGCACGGTTACCGCGTTATAATCAAAAAGTACCCGTTTCCAGCGCTTATTGCCTGGCGTGACGAAAATCAAACCTCCATCGTCAATACTTTTGGTGTCGGTAGCATCGTAAATAAATACACCGCCGCCATTTTTGGTGCCGCGAGTATATTCAAGCACTGATGCAATTTCGCCAGGCGCTGAAGGTTCGGTGGCTTTTAATTCTGCAATGTCGCGTAGCTGTATAACGCTTGCGGCACCGGTGAGGGCATTTTGTGGAGTGATATTGGTATTGCTTGACGTATTCGCCATGGTCTACCCCTGAAATAATAAGAGAAGTGACTGCACCATGGAGTATAAGTAATTGAAATTTAATATGTTACTGAGTGCCATGCTAATTAAAGTCTTTTAAAATATGCCCATTAATCTCTTGAGAGCAACGCTATGATTTTTGATAAAAAGCGCAGCGGCTCACTCGCTGCTTTACAGATTAATCGCAGGCGCCATGTTGTTATCATCGGTACGATAAACGCGGGCGAACATCACATTTAAAGCCTCATACCTTAATGACATGACTGTTTATTTCAGCAATCAATTAAAAAGCCTGTTGAACCGATGCAGGGTGGCCAGCGCTCCTCGCTGCTGGCCACATGATTAAAACGTGGCGTTTACGCCGACATTCCACGTCACCTGATGGTAGTCACTGTTACCGCCCACCGTAGAAACCCCCGCAAACGCATTGACAGTTTGCCCAAGCGGCACGTTGGCACCAACGGACATATCCAGCCAATTTTTATCGCCCGCCTCAATGCTGCGCGCGAAGGATGTGCTGGTTGACTTCAATCCGGCCCGTACCGTGGAATCAGTATCGCCAAATTGGTGGTTATAACTGACCTGCGCCCAGGGATTAATCAGCCACTGTTTGCTATCAATTCGCCATCCCACTGCGCCAATCTGAGAATGAGTGGTTTGATCGGAGTAACGCATTGAGGTACTGCTGTCACCGTTTTCGCTGTAGCCGCCAACCCGGCCATAATCCAGCGCGTAACTCGCTACGGGCCCGGTATTTAGGTGTTCGCCCAAAGGTAACGACCAGCCGGTTTGTACTCGCATACCCAGTAATTTACCGCTGCTGTTGCCCTGTTCGGTGCGCGTAGCCGGGCCGATATGAATGTCACGCTCTATGCTGTCGAAATCGAGATCGGCATAGTGCAAATCAGCGTTGATCCAGCCCTGATCGAACAGCGTAAGCTGGCTGTAAATGGCCACTAGATTACCGCGCAGCTTGTAATCAAAGTTTGATGAGGGTTCCTGACGCTGGTTTGCGTTGGAGAACAGCACGCCGGTTTGCCAGTTATCGGTAAGCTGATAGCCGATACCCAGCGTCAGATTGGTGGTGTTAGCATCGCCGTTGTTCCAGCTGTCACCCTGATAATCTCTGTGCTGCCCGGCATAACCGCCGAATACCGTGAATTGCCCGGCGCTGGCCGGTTGCTGGCGCTGCTGCTGCAAATGCCCATCCAGCGTATTGTGCATGTCACGCGCCATCATCAGGGGGGACTGCGACAGCGCTGCCACTTGCGCGGGTGCATCAAGAACTGATTGGATGTAATCCGCGATCATCGCATGCACGGCCGGGCTGGGATGCAGATGATCGGCAAATAGATACGCTTGTGCGCTGGAGAAACCGGGTGCGGCCGAGGAACATTCTGCCGCCGATGTGCCTAACGGACACGCCATGCCGATGGTATTGGATAAGCCATATTGCGTGGGATTAGCAATCACTTCATTGAACAAACCGGCGATATCAACACGCACAATGTTGCCATTCAGCTGCGCTAACCCCGCTTCTTCTTGCTGATTGTAGCCATCTGACAGTGCGGTAACCTGCTCACTCAGCGCCTGCCAGGCCGCATAAAGCTGTTTAGCCAGCGCATCACGCACCACCGGGATGGTTGAAATCTGCCCTGCCGCCTGGGTAAAAGCATCCTGCACCGCCTGCTGACGCGCCGCCGTATTGGGTGTTGCCACGTCATCCAGCGACTGAAATGCCGCCGCCAGTGCGGGCGTCGCGGCTGACCCCAGGACACTCAGCACCGCTTCCACCATATAGGGCGTCGATCCCAGCTGCGGCACGTTGGGGACAATCACCGCGCCCGCACCGGCATCAAGCAGCGTTTTTACCTGTGCCACCGCCGCCGTGGCGCTGGTGCTGATGGTTTCACGCGCGGTCAGCGGATTAGTGACGGCCGCAGCAATATCATTAGCGCCAACCCAATGAATATAGAGGCCGTTACCGTCAGCGCGCCCGCCGGTGGATTGCAGATAGCTCGCCAGCTGATCTTGCGTGTTCAAATCAGGGTTGATGGCGGGAATCGTTACGCCATTACCCTGGGCATAATTGCTGCCACCGCGTGAAGAAGCCTGCAGATTTTGCCCGAGATGGGCCGCGAGAATCTCATCGTACAGCGGATGTTGCGCGCCATCATAGGTGAAGCGGCCCACGTTGCCGCCATCGCTTAAGCTATCGCCAAATACCGTCAAACTATCCCATGCCAATGCGGAAGCAGGCGTCAGCAAGCTGCTGAGCGTCGCGATGGCGACGGCGGAAAGTGCCCATTTGTGGTTTTTCATCATCAACTCCAAAAAGGTAACGCCCACGCGTCATGCCGCAGCAACGTGGGCTAGCAAAGTCGCATCCAGGATGCGCAAAGTAATAACAAGGACGTTAAACATCTAGTCAGGAAGCGGATTTATTACCAGTTCGATACCGCAAAAATGCGGGCGGCATTTCTGGCGCTGTTATGACATGCATTCAAATTAAACCTTTAGTTCTTCGCGCCGATAACCAAAGGTGAACCGCCAATCGGTTCGTTTAAAACATCAGGTAGGTTACTTAATGACCCCATGCGGCGCTGATGCGCAGAGAGACACCTTTTGAAGTGTCCGGCGAAGGGGAATCTTGCGGAGCAGTCGAGGTTACGCATCGTAGTCGTGACCCAACTGAAGCTGCACGCATTTCGTTCAACAGCAATCGCCTGAGGCTTCCCATGTTTGGTGTGAAAAAGTCGAGTCTTACATTGCCGTTTTCAAAGAGCGGCGATGTGCTTAAAGATATCAATGCGATCAAACAGCATGTTGCATGGATTGAGTTTTCGCCCAATGGCGAAATCCTTACCGCCAACCCACTCTTCCTTGAAACCACCGGCTACCAGCTGGATGAAATTCAGGGTAAGCATCACCGCATCTTCTGTAGCGCACATTACAGCCAATCATCCCGCTATCTCTCGTTCTGGCAAACGCTGGCGGCCGGAGAATCGGTAACGGGAATTTTCGAGCGTTTTAACAAGCAGCGTCAGCGTTTCTATCTCAGCGCCACCTATTTTCCGGTTAGCGATGAGAAGGGCCATGTGTACAAAGTCATCAAGGTGGCGTCTGACATTACCGAACGTCACCAGGAGCTGGAGCATAAAGAAGCCGTGATCACGGCGCTCGACCTCTCCATGGCGGTGATTGAATTCTCTCCGGAAGGTCAGATCCTGAGTGCCAATAGCAACTTCCTGACGCATATGGGCTATGAGCTGGCGGCAATTGTAGGCCAACATCATCGCCTGTTCTGTTTCGATGATTTCTATCGCGAAAACCCCGACTTCTGGCGCAAAATCGCTAAAGGCCAACACTTTGTCGGCCGCTTCGAGCGCAAAACCGCCAGCGGCGATCGCATCTGGCTCGAAGCCAGCTACAACCCGGTCTATGACGCCGATGGCAAGGTGTACAAGGTGATTAAAATCGCTTCTGACATCACCGCGCGCGTTGAGGCCGCCAAGCGTGTGGCAGACATTGCGCTCACCACCTCTGAAGAGACCTCGCAAATTACCGACAATGCCAATGAGGTGCTGGATGAAACTATCCGCAACTCCGGCCTGGTGGCGGTTCAGGTCAACGCGGCCACCGCGATTGGTGCTGAGCTCAACGCGTCGGCTAAAAGCATCAGCGAAGTGGTTGAGACCATCAACCTGATCGCCTCACAAACCAATATTCTGGCCTTGAATGCGGCGATTGAATCCGCGCGAGCCGGTGAAGCGGGACGAGGATTCAGCGTGGTGGCAGGCGAAGTGCGTCGCCTGGCAGCATCGACCTCCAGCGCCACCAAACAGATCACCCAAGTGGTGGAACACAACGCCAGTCTGATTGCGCAAATGCAACAGCAGTTGCATGAAGTGAAGCAGTTTGTGGTTACAGAGCAGGATAAAATCAGCGTCCTGTCACGCAGCCTGAGAGAAATAAACAGCGGCGTACATGAGTTTGTGAATGTGATTCATCGGTTGGATGTGTGATGCTGCGCCAGGTACGCAGCTTTGCGTCTTGGTCGCCATGAATGGCGACCCTGCGTGGATATAGCCGGGTTTTTGTAGGGTGCGCATTCATGCGCACCTGCATATAACCGCAATATAGTCGGCATTAATGCATCGATGCGTACCGATTTCACTCGATATTCAGCATTCATCCCCCGCAACCTCCCACTCCACCTTTCGGTAAATTTTTGTCTTTGTACTGGCATTGTGAACAAAATTGCTTCATATAAATAGCACCTGCTATATTTTATAGCATTGGCTATATTACTGTGGAGACGACGATGTTCACCCAACGCTTTTTGCCCCTTGTTATCACGCTGCTCACGCTTAGTGCGCTGTTGCCTTGTCGCGCCGCGGCAGCAGAGAAACTGAAAGTTGTCACCACGTTTACGGTGATTGCAGATATGGCGAAGAATGTAGCGGGCGATGCGGCGGAGGTGACCTCAATTACCAAAACCGGTGCCGAAATTCATGAATATCAGCCCACGCCCGGTGACATTCGTCGCGCGCAGGGGGCGAATCTGATTCTGGTGAACGGCTTTAATCTTGAAATGTGGTTTAGCCGCTTTTATCAACGCTTAAACGATGTGCCGCAAGTCACCGTAACGGCGGGTATCGAACCCATGGGCATCACCGAAGGTCCCTATAACGGCAAACCCAATCCGCATGCCTGGATGTCGCCGGATAACGCGCTGATTTACGTCGATAACATTCGTAATGCTTTGCAAAAATACGATCCGCACAATGCTGCGATTTATCAGGCCAATGCCGAGCGTTACAAAGCACAGATCCAGCAAACCATCGCACCTATGCGCGCTGCTATCGAAAAGCTGCCGGTGGATAAACGTTGGCTGGTCACCAGCGAAGGCGCGTTCTCCTACCTTGCGCGAGACTTCGGCCTGAAAGAACGCTATTTATGGCCAATCAACGCCGATCAGCAAGGTACGCCGCAGCAGGTGCGCAAAGTGATCGATGCGATACGCACCCATAACATTCCGGTGATTTTCAGTGAAAGCACCATTTCGGCTAAACCGGCGCAGCAGGTGGCGCGTGAAGCCAAAATCCATTATGGCGGCGTGTTGTATGTGGATTCGCTGAGCAACAGCGCGGGCCCGGTTCCAACGTATCTTGATCTCCTGCGCGTCACCACCGAAACCGTGGTGAAAGGCATCACAGAAGGAAGCCAGAAATGAGCAAGGTCGAGATGAATGCCGCGGCGGGCTTAAACGTGGAAAATGTCGGTGTCACCTATCGCAATGGCCACACCGCGCTGCGCAAGGCAAGCTTTAGCGTGCCGGCAGGCAGCATCACCGCACTGATTGGTGTGAATGGTTCCGGTAAATCCACATTGTTTAAAGCCATCATGGGTTTTGTGCCGCTCTCTTCCGGCGCGGTTACGCTGGCAGGTTTACCGGCTAACAAAGCGTTGAAACACAATATCGTCTCTTATGTACCGCAATCGGAGGACGTTGACTGGAGCTTTCCGGTGCTGGTGGAAGATGTGGTGATGATGGGTCGCTACGGCTACATGGGCATGCTGCGGATTCCGCGCCCGGCCGATAAACAGAGCGTAGAGCAGGCGCTGGAGCGCGTGGGGATGAGCGCCTATCGCCACCGTCAGATTGGCGAACTCTCGGGCGGGCAGAAAAAACGCGTATTTCTGGCACGCGCGCTGGCGCAAAGTGGTCAACTCATCCTGCTGGATGAACCCTTCACCGGCGTAGATGTAAAAACGGAAGCGGCCATCATCGCCCTGCTCAGGGAGCTGCGCAATGAAGGGCGCACCATGCTGGTTTCCACCCACGATCTCAATGCCATTCCTGAGTTCTGCGACCGCTGCGTATTCGTCAAAAATACGGTTATCGCCAGCGGCTTACTGGAGGAGACCTTCACCGCCGAAAACCTGGCAAAGGCGTTCGATGGCGTACTGCATCAGCGTAATACGGTATTGCTACAGCGAGTTTTGGCCAGGGATCACGACCGGGGAGCAAGCCATGTCGTGGATTATTGAGCCGTTTGGTTATCAATACATGCTGAATGCAATGTGGATTGCGGCGCTGGTCGGCGCGATTTGCGCCTTTCTGTCCTGCTTCCTGATGCTGAAAGGCTGGTCATTGATTGGTGATGCGCTGTCGCACTCGATTGTGCCCGGCGTGGCCGGTGCCTATATGCTGGGACTGCCCTTTGCGTTAGGCGCCTTTCTCTCCGGGGGCTTGGCGGCAGGCAGCATGCTGTTTCTCAATCAGCGCACGCGGCTGAAAGAAGATGCCATCATCGGCCTGATTTTTTCTTCGTTTTTCGGTATCGGTCTGTTTCTGGTGTCCCTCAATCCCACGGCAGTCAATATTCAGACCATCGTGCTGGGAAATATTCTTGCCGTTGCGCCCGCCGATATCTGGCAGCTCGGTGCGATTGGCGTTATTACGCTCACCATTTTGCTGTTGAAGTGGAAAGATTTGATGGTCACCTTCTTTGATGAAAGCCATGCCCGCTCGCTGGGTCTGAATACGCTGCGGCTGAAAATCTTATTCTTCACCCTCCTCTCCGCCTCGACGGTTGCCGCGCTGCAAACGGTTGGCGCATTCATGGTGATTTGCCTGGTGGTTACGCCGGGCGCAACCGCCTACCTGTTGACGGATCGCTTTCCGCGTCTGTTGCTGATCGCCGTAACCATTGGCAGCGTCACCAGCTTTCTCGGCGCGTGGAGCAGTTATTTTCTCGACGGTGCCACGGGCGGCGTCATTGTGGTGGCCCAGACGCTGGTGTTTTTGGTGGCTTTCGTGTTTGCGCCTAAACATGGGGTGCTCGCCGCGCGCCGTCGTGCCCGTTTGACGAGGGAGAATGGCAATGATGAGTGAACTTTTGCTGAGCCCCTTCCAGTTTGCATTCATGAATATGGCGCTGATCACCACGCTGCTGCTGTCATTGCCGTGCGCGATGCTGTCTGCTTTTTTGGTGCTAAAAGGTTGGTCGCTGTTGGGCGATGCCATGAGTCACGCGGTATTCCCCGGCGTAGTGATCGCCTGGCTGATTGGCCTGCCTTACGCCATCGGTGCGTTCATCGCCGGCATGCTGTGTGCCGTCGCTACCGGCTATATCACCGAAAATAGCCGCATAAAACCTGATACGGTAATGGGCATTGTTTTCTCCGGTATGTTTGGCGCAGGTTTGGTGCTGTACCTGAAACTACAGCCTGAAGTCCATCTCGACCATATTTTATTCGGCGATATGTTAGGCATCAGTCTCGCTGATATCATCCAGACCGCCGTTATCGCTATCATTGTCAGCGTGTTGATTGGCATTAAGTGGCGTGATTTGCTGCTGCATGCTTTCGATGCCAATCAGGCGCGCGCCTGCGGTATCAATGGCAAAGTGCTGCATTATGGCCTGCTGTGTTTGATCTCGTTAACCATCGTCGCCGCGCTGAAATCCGTGGGCGTAATTTTATCGATTTCCATGTTAATTGCGCCCGGCGCCATTGCTTTGCTGCTGGCGCGTCGTTTCGTGCAGGTGATGCTGCTGGCAGTAGGCATTGCGATGGTGACCGGTTTCAGCGGCGTTTATGCCTCATTCTTCCTCGATAGCGCACCGGGTCCAACCATTGTGGTGATTTACGCGCTGCTGTTCGTACTGGCATTTCTTTTTGCCACGCTAAGAGACCACCGCACCCAGCAGCGACACGTTTAACCGCCGTCCGGGAAATAAACCCGGACGGCCCGTTGGAGCCATCCGTTTACCTTACAATCCGGCTTAAAACGACCATCTGACGCCGGCATTATAACGCCAACCTTTCGCGCCGTTGCCGTCGATCTCTTTGCGATAATCCGCCTCGGCATACAGCGCTACGTCTTTTTTCAGCGTTGCGCTGCCGCCCAGGCCAACATCCCACATCTGGCCAAACTTCCCGCTTTCAAACGTTTGGCTGCCATCCGCATCGGCAGATCCAATATTCGTTTTTGCAGTGCCGCCCCAGCCTTTGTAGTAATTGGCGCGGATATAGGGCGTATAGGCGTTCTGACGAGCATCTTGCCAGGTGCGATCAAGCCGCGCGCCGAGCCGACCGATAGTTTGATCATAATCGTCATAGGACACACGCGTGCGGTCGCGGTCGGTGAAACTATCCATCTTCATCTGCAGCCAGGTAATTTGCGCCTGCGGTTCTAGCCGGATGCCGTTGGCGAAAGCAAACGGATAACCCGATTCCACCGAGGCCGTCCAGCCATTGCCTTTCGGTGATGCCACCTCTTTTTGCCGTGCGATGTCAGTTTCACCGCGATACCAGCCCCAGCTCAGCGAGCCATCAAGATAGAACCCGCTATCACGCAGCCAGGTTCCATAGAGTGAAATGCTGTCGCTATCGAAGCTGGTGGAACTGTAACCGTCTGCCGCGTGTGGCCGAATGCGCGTGTTACCGCGCGTGTAGGCCACGCCGCCGCGCAGACTGTCTTCAGCACCTTCCGCGCGCAGCAGATTACCGCCCAACTGTACCGCGCTGTAATCGAGATCAAAGTCATAGCCGTAATCGGCCAAGCCGCGATTGCTTTGGTATTTCAGATTGGAGCCGAGATAGCGGATAAACATCTCGCCGCCCAACGCATCGGCATCACCTTGCTGCTGACGTAATTCACCCAAACGTTTATGCAGATCGTCGGTGACCGCCAGCGAGTAATAAGCCAGACCAACGGGTGCCGAGATATAGGATGGCACCTGTGGCGTTACGGCCAAACGCACGGCGCGCTGATTACTGCCAGTGCGCGGCTGACACAATGCGCCGTCTTCGCAAACAAAGTTGTTGGCGAGACGATAATCCCACAAGCCGCTTGCTGAGCTATCCGGCGCAAAGCTGGCTAAACCATATTGCCACGGCCCGGATGCGACATAACCGCCCTTTAGCACAAAGCTTTCGGCATTGGCATTGCCAGAAACCTGCGCCAGCGAGACGCCTTCACTGGCGGCGATTGCACCATCGCGATCGCGATCCATTAGGGGGCCGCCTACCAGCGTATCGTCGATCAGGGTAGTGCCGGTTGCGTTGCCGTTAACCCGCAACACATCGCTTTGCGTCGCCGTAGAATTGAGTTTCAGGCTGCCGCCCGCAGAGGCCAACTCGCCGTCGATGGTTAAGATGTTCGCCGCCGTGTTGCCACCGTTGGTGAGATCCAGCGTACCGGCGTTATTCACCACCAGCGAATCGTTGCTTGCACCTTGTAACCGTGGGTTGACGTTATCCCCGGCGAACAGCGTACTGCCGGCATCGATATTGATGGTGCTGTGCGCCAACTTGATGTTGTCTGTTAACGTCCACTGGCTGCCGAAGAAGTTAAGCGTGCTCCAGCCTGCACCGAGGTTAGTCCCTTTATTCAGGTCATCGCTGGCAAAGGAACCACCGCGCGCCGTCAGTTCGCTGAGAGTGAGCGTGCTGCCAGCGCCATGATCGGTGGTGATGTGGCGAGTATCCGCCAAACTCACGTTTTGCACCGTCGCCTGATTCGCCGCGCCGCTGCCCATTGTCAGGCTACCGTTGAGCGTGCCGCCGCTGACGATCAGTTCATCGCTGCCGCTACCGCTGTTCACATCCCCCACCACACCGCCTTTAAGTAAGGCGATAACATCATTACCCGCACCGCCGGCGACAACCACCTGGTCCGGGAACGGCGCGTTGATAATGCCTTCGTTAATAAACACCGTTTGGCCGCCGCGCAGATCGATCAGCGGAGACACGCGGCTCAGAGAAGTAATGGAACCCTGGTTAATGACCTGACTTGCGGTACTGGTGACAATCGCCGAGCCGCCGTTGAAATCACGGATACCGATTGAACCCTGCGAGATGACTTTGCCGCTGGTATTGGCGCGAATACCGGTGCCTGCGCCGGAAACGAGAATGGCATAATCCTTCCCGATCACCAGATCGTTGCGCGTGGTTGAACCATCGGCATTTTCAAAGCGATAACCGGTACCGCCGCCGCTGACGTTGATTAAGGCCCGGCCGTTCGGATCGAACGAGGTGGCTGAACGCACGCCGTTGCCGCCGCTCACATCCAGCATCACGTTATCCAGCGAGATGTTGGCAGTTTCAGCGCGGTTATTGATCACGCTGCCGCTGCCGTAAGATCCCAGGATGATGTCGTTGGCTTCAAAGCCTTGGGCGCCGGTGTCGAGTAATAAGCCATCCGCTTTACCCATCGCCTGCAGGGCGCTCGCTCCCTGGCCATCGCCATAGACTTTCAGCCAGCCGCCGTCGCCAACGCGCAGCGCCGCAATACCGTCATCGACGCGTAATGCGCTATCAACCGGCACGTATTGGCCGTAGCCGCTGCTGACATCCACACCCGTACCCGAAGCAATGTGGATGCTGCCCCGGTTGATGAAGTTACCGCCGTCATGCACGCGTGCGCCGGTACTGTTGGGCCCCTTAAGATCGACCACACCTTGATACTGATTGAAAATGCGCGCCCCGTCGCTGACATCAAATGCGGTGGCATTACGACCATTGCCGGTGATGTAACCCGCCGCGTAAATTTCCGTATTGTTGGTGCTCGCTTGTCCGGCGATATTGTTGCGGCCATTCAACGTAATGGTGTTGCTCAGCACGCCGGAAGCGCTGCTGCTGGCGCGCATTACCGTCGCGCCTTTACCCGTGACCAGGTAATTATCAGTACCGGAGACATAAGATCCCGGCTGGGACACATCGATCCCGGTGCTATTTTTGCCGCTCAGCGTTACCGTACCCGCAACCAGGGAATAGAGCGCACCCTCAAAGGTCACCTCATACAGGGTGGAACCCTCAGTACTGACATTGATGTTGCTGCCATTCGCGATCAGCCCTGATCCATAATCCTGAACCTGATAGCCCACCTGATTCGGTGCGTGGAACACCACGCGGCTCTGTGGGCCAAGATTTGCCTGTCCCCCGGCGGTGACAATCCCACCGACGGTATAATCGCCAAACAGATTCATGGTGCTGTTTTGATTGATGCGTGACAGTCGGTCATAGGCAATAAAACCGTAGGCACCTGAGTAAATATTCAGTGTACCGGTGTTGTTGATGTCAGACGTCGTCACCTTATCGCCAACAAACTCATAACCATCGGCATACAGCGCCACACCGTTGTTGGCGACGCTAATCTCGCCACTATTGGTCACCTTTCCGCCGTTGGTCGCATAGATTGCCTGCGGCGCCAAACCACTCAAGTTAATGTTGCCGGTATTGATCACCTGGGCATGATTACGCGCAATCAACCCGCGCTGGAAGTTGTCGCTACCGCTAACCGCTGCGTGGTTAATCAACAAGGTATTGTTATTAAATTGCGTATCTGGATTGACCAATGAGCCTTGCAGCAAATAGCGATAACCATCCGCTGCAGCCCAACCAGCATCCTCGCCGCTGAGGTGGACTTGGGTTGCCGCATCAACGGTGGCGTGTGCTCCGTCGGTAATCCACAGCCCGGATGCGTAGCGACTGTTCAGATTGAAGGTGGCACCGAGAGTAGCGATCTCGCTGCCGTCGCCAGCCGCATAGACCCCAAGCGCAAAGGGAGCATTCATTGCAAGCGTCATGCCTCGACCATCAAAATCCGCGCCCTGCTCAACGCGGAAAAGCGTGCCGCCGTTGCTTGATGTGGCGTAATGCCCATTTGCAGGCAAATTTATTTTGGCGTTCGGCCCGATGGTATAAAAACTGATTTGCCGTTGACCGAGAAAGTCTCCATTTCCCACCGATGATGGCACGGCGTTGGCGCTGACGTTTACCGTCGCATTGCCTTCAGCGCGGATGCCAATGCCTGCGGTACCGCGCAAATTGATTTTTCCGGTGAGGTTCGCCGTTGCGCTGCTGCCCGGCTCGCCAATCACCCAAACAGCGGTATTGTTGGTACCGCTGAAACGATCGGCATCACCGCGGACGTTAATGGTGCCGCTGGAGTACGCGCTGGCGCTGTTACCATCACGCGCAATAACTTTGAGGGCGGTGCTGTTATCACCATTAAGATTGATGCTTCCCGCATTTCCCACCTTGCCGCCGCTGCCGGAATCCAATACCAACATGCCGATATTCTCTGCCGGCTGATACTGCGCCTTACCGTTTACCTCAATGATGCCGTTGTTGCGCGCCAGGGCATTGGGCCCATATTCAACTTTCATGCCCACCGCATTCTGCACTTTCGAGCCAATGACGATGCGGCCATTGTTGATGGTGGTGGAATCCAGAAAACCTTCAACCGCAGTGACGCCGCCGCTGAGATTGACGGCAACGTCTTGGGTTTTATCGTATTGACTGTTTTGCGGGGTGCGTCCAATGTAGATTGTGCCGTCTTTAGCGTTAGTAAAACCACCGGTACCGCTGGCAATCACACCAATGGCCGAGCCGCTGCCTACGGTATCGGTTACCCCAATATTGATATTGCCATGGTTGATAGCGCTGGCATCACCGAGCCATATTCCCTGCGTGTTACCGCCGCCGGGTTGAAAATTGATGACGCCATAATTGCTGAATCGGCTGCCGTTAGTGGCAAAAATCGCCATCCCGCCGCCGCCGAGGGTTGACCTATCAACGCCTTTACCGTTGGCGTTATTCAGAAAGCCGCTATTAATTACCCCGTTATTGAAGCCACGACTGTTATTAAGCAACTCCAAACCGGAGCCGGTGCTGGCAAGCTTGCCATTGATAATGGCTTTCGCACCATTGCTGGCGCGCATCACTGCGCTATTGCTGTTCACCACTTCAAGGGTTTTACCGCGATTGATTTTAACAGA
The DNA here is from genome assembly GCF_900215435.1 of Candidatus Pantoea floridensis. NCBI lineage: Bacteria > Pseudomonadati > Pseudomonadota > Gammaproteobacteria > Enterobacterales > Erwiniaceae > Pantoea > Candidatus Pantoea floridensis. Next base: position 112,210 of record NZ_OCMY01000002.1, on the reverse strand, counting down.
CGCTTTCGGTCCGTCAGCGCTGAGTACCACCTGATCAAATATCGGTAGTGCCACTTCATCATCAAAGTTGTTAGTACTCATGCGGTACACCACGCGGCCATCGCGCAGCGTATAGGCTTTATTAAATTCGCTGTTGTAACTGTCGGTGCTGAGATTGGCGTTAGAGAGTTGATCGATCAACCAGTCATTATAATTGCGTAATTCACTGAGGTTGGTGACGTTGAAAGTGCTGGTGCCGCCATCAAGGGTATTGACGGTAAACACACCGGCATATTCCACCACGTTACCCACATCATAAGCCAGCCGATCGCCGCCGTAAGGCGTGGTACCCGCGGTGAAGGTAATGCGGTTATTGCCATTCCAGTTCAAATGCCCTTTATTACTGGCGGTAAATAACTGGCTTTGTTTAGCAGCCATCGACCAGCGATTGGTTGTGGAATTGGCCGCTGCGTTATGCTGGCCAATATCAATATTTAACGTGCCATTGCTAACAGAAGCAACGCGCGCATTGATATATTGTTTGTCGTTTACATCAAAATAATCTGGCACTACGGTATCCAGGCCTACTGACGGCAAATCCACAATGTCAGCTGTATTAAACACCTGATAGGTTTTATAGGTATTTTCCTCATAGTTAGGGATGCCGATGGCATAATTCTGCGGCCCGATTTGCAATCGCGCTTCGCCAATCACATTGTCATTAATAATTCGGCCGATGGTGCGCAATTCACCTATCGTTACGCTTCCCGTTCCGTTTTCTCCCGGCGTGAATTGCGGCAATCCGCTTAGCGTTTGCGTGCTGCCATTACATAAGCAGTACGCGCCTACCTTATTGTCATTAATTTCGGGCGTATAAGGCTTTAATACCGCCGCCATGGTGGGCAAAGCAGGAAATATCATGCCTTGTGCTGTCACAAGGCTGAGTAACACCGGATTTAATTTAAACACATTGTTTTCCTCAATTGAGAAAAGACAAAACGCGCATAACCTTACGCCGTTACGCTTGAGGTTTATTTAAGTGATTGAATTATTTTGTTTCAGCTTTTTAACGTTTGAAATCGGGTGAAATGAGTATCTACGCTATGTATGGGAATCGTCTAGTTTGAGTTAAGTATTTGTGAGGTGGGAGAGAAGATTTCGGAAATTAGCTAAAAATAGAATAATTATCCTCGGACCTAAAAGTTAATAAAAAGATTAAAAAAGGATGGCAATAATAGGTGGCGATGGGTTTAATTGGGCCGAAGAAAAAAATTACCCGTTTAACCGGCAATTTGCAGCTTCGTCGCTAAACATCCTCTTCAGCGGCCGCAAACCACGCGGGTGGCTGGCCAACGTAACGACTGAATGCCACGCTGAAGGCGCTTGCGGAACGATAACCGACGCGCTCCGCCACTTCGGCCACCGCCATGCTTTTGCCGCGCAGCAGGTTCTTCGCCAGCGCCATGCGCCACGTGAGTAAATAAACCATCGGCGCTACGCCAACTGCCTCCCGGAAACGTACAAAGAAAGCTGAACGCGATAGCGCAGCAGCTTTCGCCAGTTCAGCCACCGTCCAGCTGTGTGCCGGATTAGCGTGGATAGCCCGTATCGCCGCCGCCAGTCTTTCGTCGGCTAATCCGCTCATCACGCCCGGACAAGCGTTGCATAGTGGCATCGATCGCAGCGCTTCAATGAGCAGCAACTCCAGCAATCGCTCCAGCACCACATGGCGCGCCGGACGCTGCGCACGACATTCATCCATCACCAGTTGTACCAGCGTGGTCAAGCGCGATTCTCCGCGCACATGAATAAATTGCGGCAGCAGTGAGACGATCAAACCGGCATCCGGTGCGCCGAACTGACAATAGCCAATTAACGTCTTTACCTCGACCGGTTGATGCGGATCGCCAATAAAGTATTCGCCCGGTGCAAGCATTTGCGGCAGCGTTGCCGGCACATCGTCTGCGGGTGGTTCGGCGCTGGTCATGCAGAATTCCCATGCGGCAGGGATTAACACAAAGTCGCCCTGCTCAAGGGTAATCGCTGGAAAGCCTTTCATCTTCAATTGGGAGCGGCCTTCCAGCACCACACAATAAAATGGCTGGCCGGTTTCGCTGCGATGTACGCGCCAGCGGCCATTGGCACATGCGCGTTTTGAAAACGCGGCTTGGGGTTGCAACAGCGAAACCATCTCGGCCAGCGGATCGATCATTTGGACTCCTGCGAATGAAAACCGGACGTTGTGTTGTAGTGAGTCCAGAGCGTTAACTCTATAGTGGTTGCCTACCCTAATGCAATGCAGGAGTGAAAGATGAAAACGATTCTAATCACCGGTTGTTCTTCTGGCTTTGGTCACGCCACCGCACTCTATTTCCTTGAGCGCGGCTGGAAAGTAATTGCCACTATGCGCAATCCGCGCGCCGATCTGTTTCCCGCCTCAGAAAATCTGCGCCTGCTGCCATTGGATGTCAGCGACGCTGCCAGTATTAAACAAGCCATCGCCGACGCTGGCGAAATTGATGTGCTGGTGAATAACGCCGGGATCGGGGTATTGACCTCATTGGAGGGCACGCCGATGTCGACGGTGCGCGACGTGTTTGAGACTAACACGCTCGGCACCATCGCACTGACGCAGGCTGTGCTGCCACAGTTTCGTGCGAAGAAGAGCGGTATGGTAATCAATGTGACATCGACTGTTACGCTGAAATCCCTGCCGCTGCTGGCGGTTTACACCGGCAGTAAAGCCGCGGTGAATGCCTTTACAGAATCACTGGCACACGAGCTTGAGCCGTTCAATATCAAGGTGCGGCTGGTGCTGCCCGGTCTGGCGCCAACCACCGACTTTGGCAAGAATGCGAGGCCGCGCATGGAAAACACTCAGCTCGAGGCCTATCAGCCGCTGCTTGATGGCGTATTTAACGCGATGCAACAACCGCAGCCAACCACTAAAGCCAACGATGTTGCTGAAGCGGTATGGCGTGCGGCAACCGATCCTAATGCGCCGATGCGCATTCCAGCGGGTGAAGATGCGGTAGCCTTAGCTAATCAAGTCGGTTAACTGTGAATCTCGGCGACGGCCATGGTGAAAATCAGCGGCTGCGCGCCGAGGTTAGCGTAGCTGTGTGGCGCAGCGGTTTTTGCTACTGCAGAACTGCCACACGGCACTGCCAATACCTGCTCATCAACCTTCAGTGTCAATTCCCCTTGTTCGACATGCAGTAATTCGTAGGTTCGCTGTGGATGGCCCGGCGACTCAAACGCTTCGCCGGGAAACATCTGCCAATGCCACAGCTCAATCATGTCCGGCCCCTGCGTGCCCGCTAGCAAACGTGCCGTGCCGCCTTTCTCGCCCTGCCATAACACTGGAATGTCCGCTTCTGCAACCAGATGCGCCAATGGATCGGCGCTGACGTTGACAATATCCGCCACCGATAAACCCAGCGCCGCGGCTATTTTGCACAGAATAGCAATGCTAGGATTAGCACTACCTTTCTCAATTTCCACGAGCATCCCTTTACTCACTCCTGCGCGGCGCGACAGCTCATCGAGGGATAATTTTTGCTGTTGGCGGTAAGTTTTAACGCTAGTGGACACTGCAGCGCTGACAAAGTCGATATCAGCACCCACTTCGGTCATTTTATTGACTTTATTCTTCATCGGTCACTATTATGGGATAAATTAGTCATTACAGGATTATGTTATGTTCGCCTTTAACCCGTCAATCGATCCTTCCGTCTCTGCACTGGCTCCCGAGTTCACCGCGCTCAGCATTCTGGTACAGGCGGCGCCGGTATTGCATCCGCAGGTGGGAGAAGAAACGCTGGCGCGCGCCTGTCGCGATATGCTGAAGCAGGATTTCCCCTGGGCCGAGCAACATCTGGCACAGTGGGCGGAAATGTTTAAACGCTTTGGTACCAAACCCAAGCGTACGCCCTGCTCGGCGGATGCACTACGCAAACGCGTGCAGCGTGACGGTACTATGGCCGCCATCGATCCCATTGTTGATCTTTATAATGCGGTGAGCCTTCGTTTTGCCATTCCGGTTGGTGGTGAGAACGTGGCGGCTTACGCGGGTAACCCACTTTTAACGCGCGCTACTGGCAACGAGCTCTTCGATGTCTATAAAGAAGGCGTGTTAAGTCATGAATCGCCAGAGCCAGGCGAAGTGATATGGCGCGATGATACTGGCGTGACTTGCCGAGGTTGGAACTGGCGACAAGGTGTCCGCACGCGTCTCAGCATTGAACAAAAGCAGATGTGGTTTGTGCTAGAGCGCTTGCCGGCCATGCCTCTGGACGCCTTGCAGCAAGCGGGCGATATGTTGGAGCACGGTATTCAACAAATGATGCCGGGTGCCAGCGTGGTGCGCAATGTGCTTAGCGCAAGCCAAAGCTAAAAGCTATGTTTGTCAAAGTAATGGTTTTAAAAATCGTTTAAGGAGAAACAGATGATAACGCGTAAAAACTACCCGCAGTTAGGTGAAGTCAAAGCGCCGTATGTCCACGCAGTAAAGCATGCCGATACTTTGTATGTATCTGGCTTGACGGCCTTTGGCACGCCAGCGCAGCAGGCTGATATCGCCGCGCAAGCCGAAGCCATTTTCCAGCAGCTGCATTGCATTGCAGGAGAAGAACAGAGCTCGCTAGAGAACCTCATCAAAGTGACCATTTTTATCACTTCATTTGATGAGATCAACACATTACGCAGCGTGCTGTTTAGGCATTATGGCGACCATCTGCCTGCCAGTTCGCTGGTGCAAATTAGCCAACTGTTTTCGCCCGAGTTGAAGATTGAAATTGAGGCGATTATCGCGCTGTAATCTGCGCCAATCTCTGCAATGCAAGCAATCCATCACGTTCAAGCCAGCTGCGCAGCGGTGCAAATAGCGGTTCAGGTAATTCCTCGGGGGCAAACCACTGCCAGCCGTGGCACTTTTCAGGCTCCATCAGCTGCGGTTCACCGCTAGCATTCTGCGCCACCATCAACAGCGTGATGTAGTGCTTGTTGACCTCGGGAAAGACATCGCTAATGAAAGCCCCGTTTTGCAACGTCCCCAGTTGCAAGCCGGTTTCCTCCAGTACCTCACGACGTGCACAGTCTTCGGGTGATTCTCCAAACTCCAGATGCCCGCCCGGCGCAGACCAGTCTCCGGCGCCGTGGCTGCCTTTACGCTGGCCCAACAACAATTTGCCATCGCGGAAAATTAAAACGCCAATACCTACCTGTGGCGACATATATGCTCCTTGTTTTCAGGTCGTCATATATGACGTAATGCCGATCAGTTAAGCGCCGGATCAAATTACCGCAACTTCCGTAGCGGCGCGATTTATCGCGCAATAAATTGCGCCGCTACAAGGTGTGCTCTCGGTAATGAGGGTTTTTATGTCTTAACTGACAACCATTACGTCATATATGACGAGCCTATGATTACACCACACCAATCAGCTGATAACCCTGCCATTCTGGGCGGAAAGGTTCACCGTTAGCCTCCGGCATGAGGTGGATATAGAGATCGCCCACTTTTTCCAGCAGCAGGCAATCATCCACGTCTTTCAGATTGTCTTTGTGCTGATGATCTGCCCCGGGCAATAGATTAGCCAAACCCTTCGCCTTGGCCTCTTTCACACTCTCCGCCACAAACAAATCGAACGCGTGCAATTCCGCCAACGTAAAAGATAAACAGGTTCACGTGGTCATTTCCTTTTGCAATCTTAAAGCGTTGCAGGCGTTATAAAACATAATGCATAGCGAAACAACGCATTCATGCTGCAACCATACTGTCTAATGCTGCGGTTTAAAACGCAGTGCCATCACCATTAGCAGCACAATGCCGGCGCTCATTATCACCCACGCACTGTCAAGTGAGGCTGCACGATCGCGTACCATTCCGGCAATCAACGGCATTAATGCCGCCAGCAGATAGCCCCCACCCTGCACAAACGATAACAAGGCACCCGCTTCTTCAGGCGTGCGCGCATGATCCAGCGTGACGATTAATGAAAGCGGGAACAGTGCGCCGATGCCCAATCCCAGCAGCAAGGTCGGCAGCCACGCCTGCTCACCACCCAGCATCAGCAAACTGAGCAGGCCTGGCAAAATCATCCCCAATACCACCAGCAATGGTCGGCGACGATCGCGAAAGCGATGAATCACAGCCGCCAGGACAAACCCTGCGACAACTTCCGTCAACGTCAATGCGCCCAGCACGTAACCGCTCTGCTCCGGCTGCCAGCCGTGCTGAATATAGAAAGGCGGCAGCCACGCGAGCACTAACGTGTAGGCGCCGGTGCCAATACCGAAGAAAATCATCAACAGCCAGGGGCGTTGCTGACCTAACGCGCCTGAACGAGGGGTGTCTGGCACGGGCGTCGTGTGGTGTGACATCACCCGCCACAGTAAAAGGGCAATCACAGCCGGCAGTGCGGGGATTGCCAGCGTTAAGCCTAAGCCTTGTGCAGTCGCCAGCGGTGCTGCAGTGGCAGCAGCGATTGCCGCACCCGCCATAATGCCAGTGGTGAATAGCGCCATTAAGGTTCCCGCTTTCGCACCAAAACGACGCTTAATCTGCGCGGGCATGAGTGCCTGAATCAAGCCAATACCGCAGCCCGCCACCAATGCACTGGTTATTAACATTACGGCTGAATGATCCACGCCGCGCGCGAGGCTGGCCAGTGCTATTAGCACTAATCCGCAGGCGATACCGCGCACTTCGCCCAGCGTACGCAGGAGCAGCGGCCCCGTCAGCGCCGCCAACCCCATCATGATCACCGGCAACGTGGTTAACAAACTGAGTTGCGTAGCGCTTAACTGGGCGTCATGCTGCAGCAGCGGGAAAAGCGGCCCCATCGCCGCCATCACTGGCCGCAAATTCAGCGCGATAATAAAAACCAGTACGGCAAACAGCCCAACCGCAGGTAAAGTACGATTCACTTTGCATCTCCTTGCACGTTAAAAGTACCTTAACGTTAAGATACTTTACTCAGGAGAAACAGCCCCTGCGCACAAAGCAACAAATTGCACGTTGGCAGGGCAACGGTGAAAAACACCTACCACGCGTAGCGGCGCAATTTATTGCGCAGTGCCTGGATGGGCATTCAGCCGTCATTGAGATGCGCGATAAATTGCGCCGCTAAGGATGATGCCAAAACGTATGAAAAGTAATGAATGGAGAAGCAGATTGGCGGATCACGTTGATTTTGTAATGGAACAGTGGGCCAGCGCTATGCCGGAGTTGGATGCGTCATCGATGGCGGTGTTTGGTCGCATGCTACGTATCATGAAACATCTGGCGAAAACGCGGGCCGATGCGCTGGCACCGTTTGGCTTTCGCGAGGGTGAGTTTGATGTGCTGGCCACGCTGCGCCGTGCGGGCGCGCCCTATCGCTTGTCACCGACGCAGCTCTATACATCATTGCTGGTGACGTCGGGTGCCATGACCAATCGGCTTAATCGACTTGAGGAAGTGGGCTCGATCGTCCGCATCGCCGATCCGGAGGATAAGCGCAGCATGCTGGTTGCGCTAACTCCCGCCGGGCAGGAGAAGATTGAGCAGGCGCTGAAAGTGCATACGCAGACGCAAAATAGCCTGCTGGCCGCATTGGATGCTTCACAGCAGCAGCAACTTGAAGGGCTATTGAGCCAATTATTGGTGGCAAGCGAAAGGTAAAATTGAGGTTGCAGATGTGTCAAATTACGAATTAATTCAGCACGTTTTCCGTTAAAGTAAGCGTCTTGCCTGGCATTCTTACGGATCAAACATGAGCAACAAATACGCCCCGTCGCAGATATTTCTGCATTGGTTGACCTTCCTGTTAGTGGCCACCGCCTATTGCACCATGGAATTTCGTGGGTTAGCGACGCGTGGTTCGTGGCAAGGTTTTGCGATGATCATTGGTCATTTCAGCGCCGGAAGTTGTGTGCTGGTGCTAATGCTGTCGCGCATTATGCTGCGTTTTCGTCATCGCAGCCCAGCGATTGTGCCTAAGCCACCGCACTGGCAAACCGGCTTAGCACATTTGATGCATCTGGCGATTTATCTGTTTTTCATCGTGCTGCCCACGCTGGGCATTCTGTCGCGCTTCTATATGGGCCGCACCTGGTGGATTTTTGGCATCCCAATGCCGGTAAGTGGCGATCCTGACCCGGATTTTGCCGATACGCTGGCGGGCTGGCATGAAACCCTCGCGCCCTATGGTTACTGGCTGATTGGTGTACACGCCCTGGCCGCGCTGGCGCACCATTATCTGTTTAAAGATAATACGCTGGTGCGCATGATGCCGTCCCGACGCTCGCGCTGATTTAAGTGACAGCGTCACGCAGGCTAAAACGTTAAGCTAAAGCTGTCATCAAGCAGAGCAAGGATCTCACTGTCCGGCAGACCATTTTCCAGCGTGATGCTGAGCCAATGCTCTTTATTCATGTGGTAAGCCGGATAGACGCCGTGCTGCTGGCGCAGCGATCCATTGAGTTCGGGGCGGGTTTTGATGTTCATCACGTCAATCATCGGTCCATCCGGTAGCCCAAGTTTGTGGCTCTCCAGCGGGAATACCAGCGCAAACCATTTGCGATGACGCGGGTGACGCAGCACTGCGTATTCGCTGTGCTTTTTCCAGGGGTAATCAGGTTCCACCTGATAATGCTGGCTGATGTAGTCGAACAGCTGTTGACGTTGCATGCATGCTCCCTGATGAATGACGTGCAAAAAAAAAGCACGCGCGAAGCCATAATATTAATCAGTAAAGACTACACTGCGAATTGATTTTTTTGCGCGTCCGCTGCGCCTTAAACCAGGGAAGTGAATGATGTTTCATCTGATTTTCAGCATACCGAGCTGGTATGTCATCGCGCGGTTTTTATTCCCACTAGCGATGCCACTGCTATTAAAAATTGTTCTCTCTCTGCTGGTGTTACTGGCTTCACAGTATCTGCTGGTCAGTCGATTTACCTCAGGCAGCATGTTCTCGCCGGAAATGCCCCGCGCGATCGTCATCCTGTTCAACTGGGGTTTTAGCGCCGTTTTGTTTCTCGCGATCACCCAGTTTGTGATTGATGTGGTGGCCTTGATCTCGCTGCTGTTCCCTCATCCGCTGGAGATAGTTCCCGCCATTCGCTATGTGGCGGCGGCGTTTGCGCTGATTCTTGCCACGGTGGGCGTCTATCAGGCCATTCGCGTTCCCCCGCTTAAAGATGTGACCATCGAGATTGATAACCTGCCCCAGGAGTATGAGGGCTATCAACTGCTGCAGCTGACCGATATGCACATCACCAAACTGTTCAATGAGAAATGGACCCGTGCGCTGGTGACAAAAGCCATGTCGTTGAAAGTGGATATTATTCTCGTCACCGGCGATGTCATTGATGGCACACTGAATAATCGCCGCGCGGACGTGGAGCCGCTGCGCGATTTACACGCACCCGATGGGGTTTTCGCCATTACCGGCAACCACGAATATTTCTTTGAACAGGAGCGCTGGACGGCCCATCTGGCCTCACTCGGATTGGAACCCTTGCTAAACCGCCACACCGTGATTAACCGCAATGGTGCAGAGCTGGTGATTGCCGGTATGCCCGATACTTCCGCCTCACGCCGAGGCGCCGTTGGCCCGGATTTGGATGTGGCGCTGGCAGGTGCGCCGGAAAATGCGCCCGTGATTCTGCTCGATCACCAACCGCGCAATGCGCGACAAAACGCGGTGAAAAAAATTGATCTGCAGCTTTCCGGCCATACGCACGGCGGTCTGATTCTGGGCTTTGATCGGTTGTTTGCTAAACCTAATGCGGGCTTTGTATCCGGCTTATATCAGGTAGAAGGCATGCAGCTTTATGTGAATAACGGCACCGCGCTTTGGCCGGGCATGGCAGTGAGATTAGGGCGTCCATCGGAGTTAACCCGCATTACGCTTCAGCGGCGACGTTAATCCGATAAGACAGGTCCGTGGTTCACGGACCTTTTTTATGCCCTGGCAGCATCCCATAATCGCATCATCTGTGCGATGCCCCGCTCAACCTCGACGAGGGGAACATTATCCCGCGCCAACGTTGAGATCCCCAGCATGAAACTGCTAAAGCTGACCGCCAGTGACAGCGTTTCCTCATTATCTTTCAGTTCTCCGCTGTGGATGCCTCTCTCAACGCAGTGTCTAATCCCTGCGCGGGTGCGCTTGCGCGACGCTTCAAGGGGGTTCAGCACGTGGCGATTTTCTTCGCTGCAGGATGACATCACGCTGAGCGCAACCATGCATCCTCGTGGATGCGAAGGATCGTACTGCATTCTGGCGGAGTTCCGCAGCGCCGTCTCCAATGCCTGACGGGCGGGTAAGTCGGGATCCCACAACGCTTCCGTTACCTGAGCATGCGTTTGCAAATAACAGCTCACGGCTTCAGCGAAAAGTGCTTCTTTCGATCCAAACGCAGCATAGAAGCTTGGCGCGGTAATCCCCTTGCCTATCGACGCTTTCAGCTGCGCGAGCGAGGTGGAATCGTAGCCATGCTCCCAAAAAAGGTGCATGGCTTTCACTACCGCGTCATCCCGGTCAAATTGTCTTGGTCTGCCTGTTCTCATCATCAACACCTCCGCCATATATACTAATCGATACAGAATTCATTGACAACGTACAACGCCTTTACGCAATATAAATACCGATCGATACATATATCATTTCCATGCAATGACGTTGTTCTTAATCACCTAAAGGCTTAATGATGAAATTACATAAACATGGCGAGGCACAGCAACTGCCGGTGTTGGCGCTGCTGGCGCTGGCGATGGCAGGCTTTATCTGTATTCTAACGGAAACCATTCCCTCCGGTTTGCTGCCACAAATTAGTCAGGGACTTGCTATTTCGCCTGCGCTGGCGGGTCAGCTGGTTACCGCCTATGCCGCCGGTTCACTCATCGCGGCGATTCCCCTGACGCTGCTAACGCGAAGCTGGTCACGCCGCAGGGTTCTGCTGAGCACCGTGTGCGGATTTCTGGTTTTTAACACGCTCACCGCCGTATCTTCTCACATCACCCTCATTTTAATCGCGAGATTTTTAGCGGGCGCGTCTGCCGGTCTGGCATGGAGTTTGATTGCGGGCTATGCACGCAGAATGGTGATTCCGTCGCTGCAGGGACGTGCGTTAGCACTCGCCATGGTGGGCACGCCAATCGCGCTCTCATTGGGTGTTCCTGCAGGAACCTGGATGGGATCATTACTCGGATGGCGTCTTACTTTTGCCGTCATGTCTGGACTCTCGCTCGTCCTGATTGGCTGGATACTGCTGGCCGTGCCGAACTATCCCGGTCATTCCGCGAAGCAAAAAATGCCGCTCGCTGCGGTATTACGTCTGCCAGGCGTTCGCTCCGTGCTCGGTGTGGTGCTGGCGTGGATGTTGGCGCATAACATTCTCTATACCTACATCGCCCCATTTATTGCCTCGGCGGGTTTGGCGGCGCGGGTGGATTTGGTACTGCTGATCTTTGGCATTGCCGCGCTGGGCGGGATTTTCATCACCGGCAGAATCATTGATACCCATCTGCGTAAAGCGGTGCTGTTATCCCTGTCGATTTTTGCGACGGTGTCGCTGGTGTTTGGTGTGGCTACGTTAACCGCTGGCGTGATATATGCGGGAGTCGCCGTCTGGGGATTGACGTTCGGCGGTGCGGCGACGCTGCTCCAGACGGCATTAGCCGATGCCGCCGGTGACTATGCCGACGTCGCGCTCTCAATGAATGTCGTAACGTGGAACAGCGCCATCGCCCTCGGAGGTTTAACCGGCGGATTGCTGCTCAAGCATGCCGGTTCCCACGCTTTCCCGTGGGCGATCCTCATATTGCTATTGGTCGCTTTGGCGATTGCTCTGCGTGCACAGCGAGGTTTCCCAGCGATCGGCAGCAGAGCTAAAGCGTCACTCAGCCCTGCCAGCGAGACTGACGTATAACGCTGCAAAAATTGAGCGGAGAGAATTCAGGCTGTTTATCCTTGATCACATCAGCTTTCACATTGCCAAATGTGGTGTCCGGTTTATGCCGGATGCCATCATAAAAGGCTTGAATGATCTCCTCTTTAAATGCCGCTGGACGCGGGTAGCAGCTTGTCACCGCGCCTATCTGCTCATCAGCAAAATGTTCATAGCCAATGCCCAACACATCCATCTCTACCCCAGCCGTCACCAGCGCGATCTCCGGTGCCATAAACTCGGGAATTCCCGGCGTGGTGTGCAATGCAATGGCACTCCATACCTTGTCAATATCATGGGTGGAAATGCCGTAGCCCTGCAGAAAGTCGCGCGCGGCATTGGCGCCATCCACTTCAAATCGTTTATCGCAGCTGCAGTGTTCGTGCGTCAGACCTATGTCATGAAACATGCAGCCAATATAGAGCAGCTCGTTGTCGACCTTGAGCCCACGCTGTTGACCCGCCAGCGCGCCCCAGTAGTACACGCGGCTGGAGTGATTAAACAACAAGTCTGATTCTGTATCGCGGATAAATTCGGTGGCTTCGTGCGCCATTTTGCTGTCTGGAATGCGGATACCGGTGACATTCAAGCTCATTTTTTCTCTCCTGTTGGTTGTGTTTTTCCAGCATAGGGGGCAAAGTGCTAGTCTCAAAGTGTCCAATTCAGATGATTAAGGACATTATGATCGTTTGCGACATGGAGAAGAGATGAATGCGACACGACATCGCGATTCTGGCGGTACCCGGCGTACAGCTGCTTGACGTTTGTGGGCCGCTGGATGTCTTTGCTGAAGCCAACCGTATTCTAAAGCGGCAGATTTATACGCCAAAAATTATCGCCATTGACGGATCACCTATTCACGCCTCATCGGGGGTGCGGCTAACCGCCGATATGATGTTGGCGGATAGCGTGAGCTATGCCCCGCACACTTTTCTTATCGCTGGCGCGCCGGGAATTGAAAATTTTTCCCCGGATGATGAAGCGCTGTTGGCAATAACGCGTTTATGCCAACGCAGTGAGCGTTTTGGATCGGTATGCAGCGGAGCGCTGCTGCTGGCCCGCACCGGACTGCTGGAGGGCAAGCACGTTACCACCCACTGGGAATGCGCCGGTTTGCTGGCGGCTCTTCATCCGGGGATTATCGTGGATGCCGATGCGTTGTGCGTAACCGATGGGCGGGTCCGCACCGCGGCCGGTGTCACCTCCGGCCTGGATCTCGCCTTGCGGCTGGTTGAAGAGGATCTTGGCCGAGAGGCGGCGATTGACATTGCTGCGCATCTGGTGATGTTTTTCCGTCGCCCGGTTAATCAGACGCATTTCATGCGCGGCAGCAGTATGTCGCTGGTCGGTCGCTCGGCACTACAGGAGCTACAACGCTGGGTTATCACGCATCTGCATGCAGTAAAATCGGTGGCAATGATGGCGGAACACATGGCTATCAGTGAGCGACATCTCACGCGTCTGTTTCGCAATGAGCTGGGTATCACGCCGGGGCAATGGCTTGAACGGGAGCGCGTCGCTAAAGCGAAACAGCTGCTGGAGCAAAAATCGCTGCCGGCCAAAACGTTGGCAACCGAATGCGGCTTTTCAGGTGCCGATGTGATGCGCCGCGTGTTCAGCCGGGTAACCGGCATGACACCCGCGGCGTACAGCAAGATGAATGCGAAAAGCTAAAAGCCGGACGCGATGCCCGGCTTATCAAGTTACGTTAGGCTTTGGCAAATGCCAGCAAATCAGGGTTAATCTGCTCGGGGTTAGTGGCAAACATACCGTGGGACAAGCCCGGATAGGTTTTCAGTGTGCCCTGTTTCAGCAGCTTGATAGCCTTATGGGCAGAATCATCAATTGGCACAACCTGATCGTCCTCACCATGCAGCACCAACACCGGAACGCTTATTGCCTTTAAATCCTCGGTAAAGTCGGTTTCTGAGAATGCGGCAATACAGTCATACTGTGCTTTTGCCCCTCCTGCCATGCCCTGACGCCACCAGTTATCAATCAATCCCTGGCTGATTTTTGCTCCCGGACGATTAAAACCGTAGAACGGTCCCGCTGGCACATCGATAAAGAATTGCGCACGGTTGGATGCCAGCGCCGAGCGGAAACCGTCAAAAACAGATTTTGGTAATCCTGCTGGATTTGCCGCCGTTTGCAGCATGATCGGTGGCACCGCGCCCATCAGTACGGCCTTCGCCACCCGACCTTTTTCGGCATGCGCCACATATCGCGCCACCTCACCGCCACCGGTTGAGTGGCCAATATGAATGGCGTTGCGTAAATCCAATGCTTTGACCAGTTCAGCTACGTCGGCAGCGTAGGTGGTCATATCATTGCCTTTATCCGTTTGATCGGAACGCCCGTGTCCGCGGCGATCGTGGGCAATAACGCGATACCCTTCGGCTAAGAAGAATAACATTTGGTTATCCCAGTCATCGGCGCTTAAGGGCCAGCCGTGATGGAACACCACCGGTTGCGCATTTTTTGGACCCCAATCTTTATAAAAAATCCGGGTGCCGTCTTGGGTAGTGATGATGCCGTTGCTCATTTTAGAATCTCCAGACTGTGATGATAAAAGGGTTAAACCGTTGGCAAGGGCCGAATGAGAAAGCCCGATACTGGCTGAGAGCGTACCGCTCAGAATCAGTAACCCTCGCCGGGAAATAGCTAACTGTTCAATCGCTGCGCCTGACATAAATGTTCCTTTACGGTTTTCGTTAGTCACTGTTGCTGTTCGATGAGCGTATTGTCAGGCACAAGACGATTCGCTAACATTGTCATATATGACACATTAAGGGCCTTAAGTGACAAAACATGAACACACCTGAAAACAACGTTGTGGCGGAAGTGGGCTTAGTGATTTATCCCGATAGCCAGCTCGCCGCTGTCTATGGTCTGACGGATATGTTCAGGATCGCCGCAGATTGGGCGGTGAATATTTCTGGTGAAGAGCGTAAACGCGCTATTCGGGTATCGCATTGGCAGAACGATACGGCAGCTAGCAACATGTTATGCGTGTGGGATAGCCATCCCGATCTGCCACATCGATTGAGCCATGTGATTGCGCCGCCAAGCCTGGTGGTCCCTGAAAAAATGGTGCCGATGAAGGTGCCAGCCGACTGGATGAGCGAGAGATACAACGAGGGGGTAACGCTTTGCTCTGTGTGCGCCGGGGCGTTTGTGCTCGCAGAAACCGGGCTTATTGACCATCGCCGCGCGACTACGCACTGGGCGTTTGCTCAAACGCTGTCGGAGCGATTTCCGGCGGTTGATGTCGCTGCAGAAAATATGGTGATTGACGATGGTGATATTATTACCGCCGGCGGGATCCTGGCCTGGACCGACTTGGGGCTGACGCTAATTGAAAAAATATTGGGCACCGGTACCATGCTGGCCACCTCGCGGTTTCTGTTAGTCGATCCACCGCGCCGTGAACAAAGCACTTACTCCGCGTTCATTCCCAATTTTGATCACGGCGATAGCCCAATATTGCGCGCTCAGCATCACCTCCATGCCCATTTTGCCGATCAGCACAGCATTGATACGCTTTCCGTTCTGGCCAACATGACACCGCGCACTTTTCTGCGTCATTTCCAAAAGGCGACCGGCCTACGCCCAACGGATTACGTGCAGCAGGTACGTATTATGAAAGCGCGCGATGCGCTAGAACTCTCCAATCGCTCGGTCGATCAAATTGCATGGGAGGTCGGCTACACCGATCCTTCCGCTTTCCGCAAAATTTTTCGCAAACTCACCGGCGTAACGCCTGGCCAGTATCGGCAAAGATTTGGCACCCAATAGCGGGTGCCAAATAGTGTTGGTCACGGATAACTAACTGAGCTGGAAACGTCCGACGGTATGCGCCAGCTGCGATGCCTGATCTTCCAGCGAACTGGCAGCGGCTGACATCTCCTGCACTAACGCGGCGTTCTGCTGCGTGGTGCTGTCCATCTCGTTCACCGCAATCGTTACCTGACTGATACCGCGCGCCTGCTCATCGGAGGCAATCACGATTTCGCCGATAATGGTGCGCACCGAGTTCACCGCCTGGGTCATCTCCTGCATGGTTCTGCCGGCGTCCTGCACCTGCTGTACGCCGCTGCCAACGCGCTGGGTGGATTCTTCAATCAGTACCGCAATATCCTTCACCGCATTGGCACTGCGCTGTGCCAGATTACGCACTTCCGACGCTACCACGGCAAAACCGCGCCCTTGTTCACCGGCGCGTGCGGCTTCTACCGCGGCGTTAAGCGCCAGGATATTGGTTTGGAACGCGATGCTGTTGATGATGGCGGTGATGTCGCCAATTTTTTTCGCGCTGTCGTCAATCTGCGCCATGGTTTGCACCACCTGACCTACCAGCGTTTCACCACGGCTGGCAATATGCGTTGCATTGTCGGTGAGCGTGGTAGCCTGATGCGCATTGGTGGCGTTGTGTTTCACCGTGGCGGTGATCTGCTCCATGCTGGCGGCGGTTTGTTCCAGCGCGGCCGCTTGCTGTTCAGTGCGTGATGCCAGATTGAGGTTGCCGCTGGCGATTTCACCTGCGCCCTGACGCACCGACGAACTGGCATCCTGAATCTGACCAACAATCTCACGCAGCTGGTTTTGCATAGTATGCAGTGCATAGAACAAGCTGCTGTTATCACGTGCTTTCAGCGTAATCACGTTATCCAGCTTGCCATCTGCCACGGCCAGCGCGATGGTTGCGGCTTCCAGCGGTTCGCCACCAATCGGTTTCAGCACTTTGCGACTGAACAGCACGCCAAGCAGCGAGCACACCACCAGAATGCTGATCACCATCAGAATTACCGCGTTGACCAGCTGATGATGGGCGGCCGCCATCACTTTGCTCACAGGCGCAACCACGCCGAGATACCATTTCTGATCGCTGTTACCAATCACCACCGGTTGCCAGGTCACCAGCGCATCTTCTCCCAGCAGCGCATCGTGCTGTTGCATTACGCTGTTGCTGAAGTTGTTGGTTACGCCTTTCCACGCCTTGCTGGTCTGGCTTTTATCGGGATATGAAACCACGTTGCCCGCGCTGGAGAGCAGCATCGCATAGCCGCTACCTTCCCACGGTTTGATTTTATTGACCTTCTCCTGCAGCGATGCCAGCGAAATATCGGAGGTCACCACCCCCCATAATTTTCCCTGGCTAACGATGGGCGCAGCCACCGAGGTCAGCAACGTGGGTACGCCGTTATAAGCGTAGCTGTAGGGCTCAATCAGCATGTCCTTCTGGCTTTTTTGCGGCAGCAAATAGTAGTCGCCCTGGCCGGGCGTAAAGATCGAGGTCAGCGGATGCATGTTGAAATTGCCGGACTGATCGCGATCAACAAAGAAGGCGTAGCGCCCCTTTGGTGCTGCACCCGGCTGCGTGGCGAACTCAGCGTCGCGCCCATCAAAGGCGTTTTCTTCGAAAATCACCGAGATCGACAAATAATCGGGATTATCACGTAGCGCCGATTCCATCACTTTATCGGCCACCTTGCGGTCCTGGATCCCCGCACCGGGTAAAGCAATCAGGCTATGACCGAGATTGTGGGCGACGTCACGGGCATAGCTGAGCTGTTGCTGAATTTGCAGCGCCTGGCTCTGCGCGATCTGCTGCAGGTAATTTTCCGCCAGCGACTGTTGCTCATTGCTGGATTGCCAGCTCAGGACGCCGATGGTGACGGCGAAGCCGAGCGTGATCGTTAAGGCGC
The DNA here is from genome assembly GCF_900215435.1 of Candidatus Pantoea floridensis. Taxonomy (NCBI): domain Bacteria; kingdom Pseudomonadati; phylum Pseudomonadota; class Gammaproteobacteria; order Enterobacterales; family Erwiniaceae; genus Pantoea; species Candidatus Pantoea floridensis. The sequence continues at coordinate 94,583 of NZ_OCMY01000002.1, read as the reverse complement.
CCGTCAGCAGCATCTGCGTGCGGGTGCTCATGGTTTTCTTATGTGATGCGTGTTTGGCCATTATGGCGCTCCTGGAGTTGACACTTTTCGGTAGAAAAAGAACCACTCCCTGTGCGCGTACATCCCTTTGAAGAGTCTATCGGCGGACGGCGCGGGAACTTGATGGCGAAGGAGGTCGGATCAGCGTGCTGCGAGGTGACTAATTTCCGGGAAAACCCGGTGCGCATAAATGCGCACCCTACAAAATCAGGATAAATAACCGTAGGGTCGCCATTTATGGCGACCGGCATCAGGTCAGCGCCCAATGCCGGTTTTTTACTTAAGCGTTATTTCTTCTCAGGCAACGCGTAGGCCAGCACGTAATCGCCGACCGGCGTTTCCATAAAGTGGTGCCCTGCCGCGACAATCACCAGATATTCACGCCCGTTCTGGGTATAGATCATCGGATTCGCCTGGCCGCCTGCCGGCAGTTCGGTGCTCCACACCTGCTTGCCGGTTTGCATATCGATAGCGCGAATCAAATCGTCGGTGGCAGCCGCAACAAAGATCAAACCACTTGACGTCACAACTGAACCACCATTGTTTGGCGTACCAATATTAATCGGCAAGCCGGTGGGTAATCCGAACGGGCCATTGCGACGTGCGGTGCCGAGTGGACGGTCCCAAATCGTGCGACCATCACGCATATCGATTGCGCGAATGCCGCCGTAAGGTGGCTCTTTACACAGCATGCCGGTGAACGGTAAACGCCAGCCCGCATTCACGTTAACGGCGTAAGGCACGCCGATTTGAGGATCGCCCGCGCCTTCCGCATGGCCTTCATCGTGTGGATTATAAGGAACTTCATCGCGCGGTTTCCAGCCAAGCGCATCCGCTTTGGCACGCGGCACCAGAATGTTGTAGTTCGGCATATCGTTGTAGTTAGCAATGATAATGCCGCGCGTGGGATCAACAGCCACGCTGCCCCAGTCGGAACCGCCGTTGTAGCCCGGATATTCAATCGAATGGCGATCGGCTTCCGGCGGCGTATATTGTCCCCGGTAGCTCGCCTTCTGGAACTGAATGCGGCATACCAGCTGATCGATCGGCGTTAATCCCCACATATCCTGCGGCGTCAGATCCGGCTTGCTCAGATGGTGGAACAGTGAGTAAGGCTGCGTCGGCGAGCGCTGATCCGGCTCAATACCGCCGCCAGTGACTTTACGCTCTTCAACGCCAAACAGTGATTTACCGGTGCGGCGGTCCAGAACATAAATTTCACCCTGCTTGGTCGGCATAATGATCGCCGGGGTTTTGCCGCCGTTCTTATCCGGATAATCCACCAGCGTTGGCTGCGAACCAGGATCGTAATCCCACACGTCTTTGTGTGCGGTCTGGAATGACCACGCGGGTAAACCGGTGTCAATATTCAACGCGGTGAGTGAAACGGAGTACTTATTCTCGGCAGGCGTACGCGTGCCGCTCCAGTAGTCACCCGAGGCATTACCCACCGGCAAATACACCAATCCAAGCTTGTCGTCACCGGTGAACGAGGTCCAGACATCAGGCGAACCGCGCTTATAGGCGTTAGGACCTTTTTTCGGTGTGGCGGTATCCGGTGAAGCAGGATCCCACGCCCATTTCAGCTGACCGGTGCGCACGTCGTACGCTTTGATGACACCCGGAGGACCAAATGCGCGTTGCCCATCAATGGTCTGGTGCGCCACAACTAAGGTGTCACGAATGACCACCGGCGCGGAGTTAATCGCCACATAGCCATCGTAGGTCTCGCCCATATCTTCGGCGAGGTTCACCGTGCCCTGATTACCGAAGCTACGGCAAATCTCACCGGTTTTTGCATTGAGTTCGATAATGCGCGCATCCAGCGTACCGAGAATAATGCGCTGCTGGCAGTCGCTGTTATCACCCGCAGGCGAAGCGGCCACTGCGCTGTCTTGTCCCGTGGTGATATGGCTATTGGTTTGGCTGTCATACCACGTCAAACCACGACAGGCCGCAGTGTAAGGAATGGATTTGTCGCTGACTTTCGGATCAAAGTGCCACTTCTCTTTACCGGTGCTGGCATCCAACGCAAACACCATATTGCGCGCGGTACAGGTATACAGCGTATCGCCCACTTTGATAGGTGTGTTTTCGCCGCCCCAACGTGCTTTGGGCAGATCGCCGGTACGGAACTGCCATGCCAGCTTAAGATCTTTGACGTTATCTGGCGTTATCTGGCTGGCATTGACGAAGCGCTGTGACGCCAGCGAACCGCCGTAGGTATACCAATCTCCACTGTCCGGTGTAGAGGCTTTGCCGCTGCCGGTATCCGCCATAAAGTTGGCCGATCCCGCCGCCGGAACATCAGTTGCAGGCGTTTCGTTTAACGGCGCAAACGGCAGCGCTGCCGCCACGATAAAGGCAAGAATTAATACACTGGCCAGTACACGCGATGCGCCACGGCTTACGCGCGGCGCCAGGTTGGGTAACTGGAAGGCGAACCAGATGCCAAGTATCAGCATTAATGCAAAGCGCGGTACCCAGCGCCAATAGTCAAGCCCGGACTCATAGATGGTCCAGATCAAGGTGCCGACAAACACCAGCGCAAACCAGCCTGCGCCGCTGCTTCGCTTCATAAAAATCAGCACCGCAGAGATAATCAATCCTATCCCTGCCAACAGGTAATACCAACTGCCACCCAAGGCGACCAGCCAACCGCCGCCTCCCGCCAGTGCAATGCCCAACAGCAGCAAAACCACGGCGAATATTCTATTCCAGAGCGAAAGCCTGGCTATTCGATTTGCGATGTTCAAAATAAGTTTCCCTTTGCCATTAATAATTACCGGTATAAATTTTTTTTAAACTCCGCTGTAAATTCTAGAATTCATTCGCCATTTCGCCGGATTTATTGGTAAATACGCGTGAGATTCGGCACTTTTTATCCGCTTAATTTCCCTATAGTTTCCGGGATAAATTTGAATAGCGCGTCACCGATATTACTTTTGCCGAAATTTTGTAATCACTGATTCTCTCTCATCACCAACCCGCTCCTTTCCTTCTGGTTAATGAGCCGATTACAGGCTATTATTCAGCTCACTAACTGAGCCGAATAGCATCGCTATTCAACTCATGCGACTCCGGAGCAACTTCATGATGTGGATTTGGCAGCAGCCTGACTGGCCGCAGTTCCGCTGGCAGGATGAAAAATTATTGCCACGTTTGCGCCAGCTGCAGCAGCAGCGTGGCGTATTACTGGGGCGTGCCAGCGTGCAAGATAATAGCGATCAACAGACGCTGGATACGCTGCTGAGTAACATCCTGGCATCCTCAGCGATTGAAGATGAACGCGTCAATGCGCAGTCGGTAAGATCGTCTCTTGCGCGCCGTTTAGGCGTTTCGCTTAACCAACCTTATCCGGTTTCCGAACGTTCAGAAGGATTGGCAACCATGATGATGGACGCCATCAGCCAGCGCGATGAAGCGCTGACGCTGCCACGTTTGTGCCAGTGGCATCGCTGGTTGTTCCCCGCAAGTGAATGGACGTTCAAGCGATTGAATGTCGGAACGCTGCGCGGTGAAGAGCCGATGCAGGTGGTTTCGGGCCGTATCGATCGACCAACAGTGCATTTCGAAGCGCCACCGCGCGCCGGGCTGGAAGCGCAGCTCAACGAATTTGTCCGCTGGTTTAATCATAGCCGCGAAGATCCCCTACTTGATCCGCTGCTACGCGCCGCGCTTTGCCACCTGTGGTTTGTCACGCTGCACCCGTTTGATGATGGCAATGGACGTATCACCCGCGCCTTGACCGACCTGGCACTGGCACAGGCCGATAGCCAAAGCATCCGTTTGTATGCCATGTCGGCATCGATTCTGGCGCGACGTGCAGATTATTACCGCATCCTGCAGGAGACGCAGCGTGGTGAACTGGACGTTACGGCCTGGCTGCTGTGGTTTTTCGATGTGCTGAATGACAGCCTGGAGCAAGCGCTGGAGGCCGTTACGCGCACACAAAATAAAGCACGCTTCTGGTTGATGCACAATGCGGCCGAGCTAAGTGCGGAACAAACCCGCGTATTGAATCGTTTGCTGGATGGCGGTGAACAGGGCTTTAGCGACGGCATCAGCGCCGGTCAGTATCAGAAGGTGGCGAAAGTGAGTAAAGCCACAGCGACGCGCCATTTAGCGGAATTAGTGATGAAAGGCTGTCTGGAGAAATTACCCGGCGGCGGGCGCAGCACCCGCTACCAGATCAAACGTTAACGCGTGCCGGTTGCAACAGGGTGCGCATGAATGCGCACCCTACGAAGAACCGTGTGATGTCGTAGGGTCGCCATTCATGGCGACCAGCCGGCAGTGTCGTTATCAGGCTGCTTTAACCGCGCGGACTTTCTTTTCCGCCGCTGCAGCTGCTGTTTCAGCATCCGGTTCCGCAGACGCGTCAGTAACTTCAGCCGGGTCCACCGCTTCCGCCGCATCACGCTTCACCACGTCCGGGAGCTTGCTGGTACGCAGGATATGCTGCACAGCATCTTTCTGTTCAGCCAACAGCAGGCCTAATGCTTCTGCCTGCGCTTCATCCAGCGCTGGCTGATGCTGCTGCAGCCAATCGGTGAAAGCGTCTGCCATATCCAGCATTTTGTCCCAGGCATCCGCGTCTTTTTTATTGGCAAACGTCATCTTCTCTTCACCCTTTCTGACTACAACATATTTGGTTTCGACTGCCATGATGCACCTCGATTGACTGTATTTATATACAGTATATTCTCATAAAACTTTGCAAGGCAATGACTTTCTGCCCTTAAGCCAGTAATTCTTCCAGAAACAGCGCCAGCGCTTTGCGCGGATCGTCCTCTTCAGAAACGATCATTTCAATGCCCCACTGCCCCAGCACCTCTTTCGCTACCGGATTATTACGGTTGGTAAAAAGATAAGACTTTGGACGTGCAGTGGCCAGGCCGGTGCGCCCCCACATTTTGGTCAGGCGGTAGAATAACAGACGGATGTTAAAATCACTGATGCTGTAGCCCACAAACAATACCGAGTTGCCCATCACGTCGTGCGTCAATTTGATATCGAGCGGAGAGTCGAAATAGAGGCGCTCAAAGTAGCTGCTCTCATCTAAAACTATCGACGTATCGTCATCGAAATCGCCGTGCAGTTTAATGATGTGGCGTTTATCTTCGGTCAATGACACCAGGTCTGCGGCATTGGCTACCTTGCTATAGGGCACGTTATGCGCTTCATGCGCCATCTCCAGCCAGCGGTCATAATTGGTGGTATAGATGCGTGAGAAATTGCCCTGGGTGATCATGGTGTGAATTTCAGAACTGCGTACGTCGATATCCGGACGATGCCATTCGCGATCCATCCAGCTGCGCAGCGGCCCAAGCGAACCTTTACGCTGCTTGTAATATTCCGCTAGCGACAGATGCGTGCCGTAAGTATTGAAAATCTTCGGATCGTAACCCAGCTCTTTAGCCAGATGGGCAATCAACTCATGCCACTCCGGCAGGCCAAGATTGCGCGAGATACCTGCACCCGCAAACAGGATCAGTTTACCGGCGTCGTAGGCGCGTTTGAGCTCCGGTTTCATGCCAGTCCCCGCGATGTTTTCAAGAAGGTAGCGAAGCGATCCAGCGCCAGGCGGCGCATGGAGATCTCATTTTTCAATTCGCCCATTTCGGCAAAGGTTTGCGTGTGGCCTTCCGGGATAAACACGCAGTCCCACTGAAACTCTTGCGGACCGGCAGGCTTGGTGGCAATAGTGCCACGCAGCTCACCTTCAAACTGATACATTTTTTGTCCGTCACAGTAGCCCAATACGGTTTTTGCCGTGACGCAGGGACTGTCCAACCCATTCACCAGTTTGGTAAACCGCTCGGCATTGAGGCGGCTCCAGAAGATGCGTGTCAGCCCGGCCGGTAAGCCATTTAAGCCGTCCAGATACAGTCCGGTATGCTCAACAAATAGCGGGCGACCAATAATCGAGAACGCCTTAGTGAGCTTATCGCGCACCAATTCAACTTCATTTTCCGTCTGGATCTCTTCAATACGGCGTGCGATAGGAAGAACCTCAACGCCCACCGGCTCAAGGATGGTACGCACCTCGGACAGCTTTAGCTCATTTGCGGACAGGAATCGTATTTTCATTGCAATCAGTAAGTTAAGAGTGAATTTACGTTCTGAGACAGCCTATTGGTTATGCTTTCATTCTAACGCGTGCAGGGTTAACTGGGTAGAAACAATCTCTAATACAAATATCTCATTACGTAAACCGTGGGATCGGCGTTGATGTTACGTCAGCAATCATCCTGTTTAAGCAAGATCTCAGGTCGACAGCGATAAAAAGCCGATCGGTTTTGAAGTCCTATTGCGCTGGAAGCAGTCTGCTAAAGGATTTATTTCCCAGGTGCGCATTAATGCGCACCCTACGACCTTATACCGATCGGCCAAAATCATCATTATCGTGGCACAGCGATTCTTAAAAAAAATTAGCGTTTGCCATAAGAAGTTGAAATTAAAAAAATACGACCAAGCGCACTCACTTATTAAATGCCGCCATTAAATTCGCAGCCACTTAAATAAAACAAAAAAGCCCACGACTTTTACATCGTGAGCTTTCTCGCAAAATGAGGGTGATTAAAACAATTACTGATAAACAATGCCCGGTGGATTGATTTGAGATGTTTCTACCGCTTCCTCCTGTTCACCCCAGCGCGCCAGCACCTGTTTGTACTGGCCGCTGGCAATCGCGCCGTTAATGGCTTGCTGCAACGCCTCATCTAAGCCATTGCCTTTCTTGGTGGTGACCGCCACCCACGCGCGGAACGGGCCGTGGCCAACGATTTTAGTTTGCCCACGAGAAGCCACTTTCCATGCCGCCATAGCCTGCGGACCAAACGACATATCGGCCCGCCCCGAAAGCAGCGCCAGCGTAGCAGCAGCATCATCGTTGAGATAAATCGGCTGCACCGGCGCTAAACCTTGTGCACGGTTCTTCTCATCCCAACTCAGTAAAATACGCTCCTGATTGGTACCGGAACCGACGATGATGCGTTTACCCGCCACATCTTCCCGTCCTTTAATGGCGCTGATTGGGCTATCCGTTTTAACTGCGAAAGCGTGGTTATCTGCGCGATAGGTAGCGAAATCGAACTTCTTCTTACGCTCCTCGGTCACCGCAATATTGAACATCGCCACATCATAACGACCAGCGGTAATGCCCAGCGGCCAATCTTCCCACGCCGCCGGCACCAGTTTTAGCTTCAGACCTAGGCTATCCGCCAGCAGACGCGCAATATCCGGGTCGCTGCCAATCAGCGTCTTATTATCCGTGGCCCACAAACCGATCGGCGGTGAATTATTGGCCGACGTCGCGACGGTTAAATAACCGGGATTGACGAAATGAAATCCCGCCGGAATTTTGGCAATTGCCTGCGGATTGGCAGCAATATTAATTGGCGCTTCGTTATTCTTTGCATCCAATGTCTCAGCGGCAATAACCGGCGTTGCCAACATCAGTGTCAGTAACGCTGTAATAATGACTCGTTCCATTAAAGTACCCGCGCCAGAAAACGTTTAGTGCGCTCATGACGCGGCTGATTCAGTACCTGATGGCTGCTGCCCTGCTCAACAATGCGGCCGTCGACCATAAACACCACGTTATCGGCCACTTCACGCGCAAAGCCAACTTCATGCGTCACAATCACCAGCGTGGTGCCGGAACGCGCCAGCTTCTTGATCACGTCCAGCACTTCGCCCACCAGCTCGGGGTCGAGCGCCGATGTCGGTTCATCAAATAGCATCACGCGCGGGTTGAGCATCAGCGCCCGCGCAATGGCGATACGCTGCTGCTGGCCGCCGGAGAGATGACGCGGCCAGGCATCGGCTTTGTGGCGCAGTCCCACCACATCCAGCAGATCGCCCGCCCGGTCGATAGCTTCACGCCGCGACAGCTGACGATGCGCAATCGGCGCTTCAATCAGGTTTTCCAGCACCGTCAAATGCGGGAACAAGTTGAAGTTCTGGAACACGTAGCCAACGTTGATACGCTGACGCAGAATCGCCTTTTCCTTCAGCTCATACAGCTTGTCGCCGCGTCGCTGATAGCCAATATAGTCGCCATCGATCTGGATATAGCCTTCATCGACGCGCTCCAGATGGTTAATGGTACGCAGCAGCGTCGATTTCCCCGACCCAGATGGCCCGAGGATCACCGTGACCGATCCCGGTTCCAGCTCTAATGACACATCATCCAGCGCTTTTAGCTTGCCGAACGACTTGCTCACGCCGGTAATGCTAATCGCGCCTGCGGCATGCAGATTCTTGCGGTAATCAATGGCTTCGGACATGGGAGAGCTCCTCGGTTGCAGGTTTGGCGCTGCGGTTACGCCATTGACGCCAGCGCGACGGCTGCGGTTCACGCGTGACGCTGCGCGCCAGCCAGCGCTCAACGCTGTGCTGCAGCAGTGACAGCACGGTGGTGATAATCAGATACCAGGCGGCACCCACCATCAGCAGCGGAATCACCTGCTGCGTGCGGTTGTAAATCATCTGGATGGTGTAAAACAGCTCGGGCATCGCCAGCACGTACACCATTGAGGTGCCTTTGGCGAGGCTGATAATTTCGTTAAACGTGGTAGGAATGATCGCGCGCAGCGCCTGCGGCAGAATGATGCGAAACGTACGACGAGAGGATGATAAGCCCAGCGCCGAAGCCGCTTCAAACTGACCGTGGTCGACGCCCAAAAAGCCGCCGCGAATGATCTCGGCGCTGTAGGCGCTCTGCACCAGCGTCAACCCAATCACCGCCGCCGGAAACTGGCCGAGCACGTTGATGGTCTGGAAATGGCCCCACGACAGCGCGGTGAACGGAATCCCGAGCGACAGCGTGTCGTACAGATAGGAGAAGTTGTACAGGATGATCAGCACCACAATCAGCGGCAGCGAGCGAAACAGCCAGATATAGCCGAACGCCAGCGTGCTCAGCAGCCACGATGACGAAAGCCGCGCCAGCGCCAGCAGGCCGCCGAAGATCAGACTGAGAAGGGTGCCGAACAGCGTCAGCAGCAGGGTTTGCCCCAATCCGCTGAGAATCACCGGATCAAAAAACCATTTGGCGAACACACCCCATTCCCAGCGCGGGTTAAAGGCAACGGAATCGATCACGCTGGCCAGAATAAACAGCGCGACAATCGCGCCGACGGTACGTGCCGGATATCGCGCCGGCACCACGGTTAATCGTTGTTGATCGCTCATTGTTACTCCTTAGCTGGCCTGCGCCACGCTCTGCACATCAATGACTTTCAGGAAGCGCAGGCGTCCATCGTGCGGCGGACGGCTGTAGACTTCCATATCCTCCAGCAGCGCAAACTGCGGCTGGTAACCGTGACCGATATACAGTTTCACCGCCTCCGGCTGACGGAAGCCGGTAGTGAGAAACACGCGCTGATAACCGGCGCGCAGCGCACGCCGCTCAAGCTCCTGCAGAATCAGCAACGCCAATCCCTGGCGACGCAGATCGCCGCGTGTCCAGATGCGCTTAAACTCGGCGGTCACCGCGTCATACGGTTTGTAAGCCCCCATGGCAATAATCTCGCCGTCGCGCTCCAGCACAATAAATAGCCCGCGCGGCGGCAGATACCATTCGGTTAACTCAACCTCTTTTTGGTTGGTGAAGAAATCGCCGTAGCGCGCGGCGTATTCGCCGAACAGTCCAGTGAGGATGGGCTGCAGTTCAGGCGCTTCTGGCGACACTTCACGGAAAAATTGCTCGCTCATGCGGCCTCCTTAATCGCCCAATCCAGCGGGATTGATTTCGGAACTGTCGATGCGTTCCACGCCTTCACCCCAGCGTTTCAGCACCTTGTCGTAATCACCGTTCTTGATCACGCCGTTCAATGCGGTATTGATCGGCTGCACCAGGCCGCCATCTTTCTTCACCGTCACCGCGATATGCGCCGCTTTTGGCCAACCGCCATCAACGCTACCCACCAAACGCGTCTGCTTAGTCAGCGCCGCTTTCCACGCACCGATCACGTTCGGACCGAAAAAGGCATCCGCACGACCCGACTGCAGCGCCAGCGTTTGTGCTGCATCATCTTTGGTATACACCGGGGTAAATGGCTTCAGCCCTTTGGCTTGATTCTCTTTATCCCAGGCCAACAGGATTGACTCCTGATTGGTGCCCGAGCCGACGATAATGCGCAGTCCGGCGATATCTTCTGCTTTGGTAATCGCCTTGATTGGGCTGGTGGATTTGACGTAAAAGCCGAGCGAATCTTTGCGGTAGGTGGCGAAATCGAAGCGCTCTTTACGCGCTTTGGTGACGGTCACGTTACTGATCGCCGCATCGTATTTGCCCGATGCCACACCCAGCGGCCAGTCTTCCCACGAGGTGGGCACCACGTTGAGTTTTAACCCCAGGCTATCGGCGACTAAGCGGGCGATATCCACTTCGCTGCCGAGCAGAGTTTTGTTGTCATCGCTGAATACCGTTAGCGGCGGCGAGTTGAGCGCGGCGACGGCCACAGTGAATGAACCTGGCACCGCGAAGCGATGTCCGGCCGGAATCTGCGCCACAGCGGCGTCATTCTTCGCGGTATTGATCGGCGTTTTGTTGGCTTCCACACTGACATTCTGACCGTTAACCGCCACATCCTCGGCAAACACGGCGCTGCTCATACCCAGCAGCAGCAGCGCGATAAGGGATTTCTTCTGCATAGCGTTTTCTCGACTCTTATTGTTGTGTGAACTGGTTAAGCGGATCTTTCAGGCCAAAGCTGGCGCGCAGCGTGGTGCCGGGATATTCCGTGCGGGTTAAGCCGCGAGCTTGCAGAATTGGTACCACGCGATCGACAAAACGTTCGAAGGTGTCGGGCGTGCCGCCCTGAATGATGAAGCCATCGGTGGCTTCACTCTCAAACCACCGCTGCAAACCGTCGGCAACCTGCTCCGGCGTACCGTGAAACAGTGGACGCGGCGTCGCGGCCTCTAACGCGGCCTGGCGCAGCGTATGACCGTGCTCGCGCGCTTTGCGTTTGATTTCGTCGGTGGTGCTGCGGAAGCTGTTCTGACCGATATCGCCGAGTTCCGGGAACGGTTCGTCTAGCGGATATTGCGAGAAGTCGTGGTGATCGAAGAAGCGGCCAAGATAGTTGAGCGCATCCTTGATGGAAACCAGCGCCGCGGTGGTTTGGTACTGCTGCTCCACATCTTTCGCGCTGTCGCCCACAATCACGCCCACGCCCTGGAAGATGTGCAAATCGCCCGGCTCGCGACCATTCGCCACCAGCTGCTTTTTCACATCGCGATAGAATGCCTGCGCTTCTTCGCGTGTCGGCTGATGAGTAAAAATGGCATCGGCATGACGCGCCGCCAGCTTTTTACCATCTTCCGATGCACCTGCCTGAAACACCACCGGACGACCTTGCGGCGTGCGTTCGATGTTCAGCGGCCCCTGTACCTGGAAGAAATCACCGTGGTGATTCAAGGTGTGCAGTTTGCTGGCATCAAAGAACTGGCCGCTCTCCTTGTTACGCACGAAGGCATCGCTTTCCCACGAATCCCACAGCCCTTTCACCACTTGCAGATACTCATCGGCAATGCGATAGCGCAGCGCATGTTCCGGATGCTGCTGACGTGAAAAGTTTTTCGCCGACCCTTCCAGCGGTGAAGTCACCACGTTCCAGCCAGCGCGACCGCCGCTCAGATGATCGAGGCTGGCAAACTGACGCGCCACGGTGAAAGGTTCGCTGTACGAAGTGGAAACGGTGCCAACCAACCCGAGATGCTCCGTGACGCCCGCCAGCGCCGACAGCAGCGTCAGCGGCTCAAAGCGATTAAGAAAATGCGGGATCGACTTTTCGTTAATGAACAGGCCATCAGCCACAAACAGGAAATCCAGCTTGCCCGCTTCCGCCTTACGCGCGATGTGTTTGGCATAGTCAAAATTGATACTGGCATCTGCCAGCGCCGCCGGATGACGCCACGCGGACATATTGCCAGATGCGCCATGCAGAATAGTGCCCAATCGCAGTTGTCTTGCAGTCATAATGTTCTCTCTTGTACCAAGGCGCAGCCTGACGGCGACATCGTGTCGCCGTGCAGAACCGGGATTAAATCAGTTAAGCGATCTAGTTCAGAATGGCGTCGCGACATCGCGCATTGAGGTGCTGCAACGCTTGCTGAGCCAGTTGCGTAAAGTAGTGTGCAGCGGGGGCGATCAGCGCTTCATCAGGGTTGAAGCCGCCATGATGCAGACCAAACTCGCTGGCGCTGCCAATGCTGACAAACGCGCCGGGGATCTGCTGTAAGTAGTAGGCAAAATCTTCACCGCCAAGATGCAGCTCGGCGGTTTGCACGCGGTAACCGACTTGCTGCGCCACGTGGCTGGCAAACTGCGCCCAGCGCGCATCGTTCTCCAGCACCGGTGGACCAGGATGCCAGCTAAAGGTGGCGGTGGCGCCGTTGGCTGCCGCGATGTTCTCTACCAGCGTGCGGGCGCGCTGCTCGAGCTCGGCGCGTACCTGTTTATCATGGGTGCGCACCGTGCCGCCAAATTCGGCCTCACCGGGCAACACATTCCAGGTTTTACCAGCGTCGATGCGCGTAACGCTCAGCACTAAGCTGTCCAGCGTATTGAAGCTGCGGCTGGTCAACGATTGCAGCGCCTGAATGATCTGGCTGGCGACCACAATGCTATCAACGCCCTCTTCCGGGTGCGCCGCATGTGCGCCTTTACCGGCCACGCGTACAATAAATTTATCCGCATTGGCATAAAACGCGCCGCCGCGCGTGGCGAAGGTGCCGGTCGGTAAACCGGGTTCGTTATGCATACCGAAAATCGCCTGTACGCCATCCAAAACGCCCGCGTTAATTAATTGGCGTGCACCGGTAGCGTTCTCTTCCGCCGGTTGGAACAGAATACGGATGCGGCCTGGCAACTGCTCTTCGATCGCTTTCAGCTGCAGCGCGGCACCCAGCATGACGGCGCTGTGCACGTCGTGGCCGCAGGCATGCATCACGCCGCTGTTGCGCGAACGGTAAGTAAGTCCGGTGGCTTCATGGATAGGTAATGCATCGATATCGGCACGCAGCGCAATCAGCGTGTCGCCGCGTCCCACTTCTACCACCACGCCGGTTTCCAGCGGATAGTCCAGCAGACGCAAACCGGCGTCCTGTAACCAGCGGCGCAGGCGTGCAGTGGTTTCGACTTCGCGACCGGATAATTCCGGCCAGCTGTGCAGCTCGCGCCGCCAGTCGATCAGCTGATGTTCGCTAAATTGCGTCATACCTGCCTCCGGAATCGGCGAATCATGCCGTCACTAAACGGTGCGTGGCTAACAGTTCGAGTGATTTCACGCGCGCGCGCTCTTCAGCCACCGGCGTATCAATCACGAACTCCTCAATGCCAAAGTTCTGATGGAGCGCATCCAGCTTGGCATGTACCTGCGCGGCGGTACCTTTCAGCAGCGAAGGCGTGCGTGGTTCAATCACGTAATCGCTGTAGCCGCCCTGACGCACATAACGCTCCGCCTGCTCGACGCTGCCGACGTTAACGCTGGGGCCATCTTTCACGCTGACGTGATAGACGCGCAGGTTGTCCACCAGCAGATCGGCTTCCGCCGGCGAATCCGCCACCACCACCTGCACCGCCACCAATGCACGCTGGCCGTTGCTGTGCTGACGATAGCTATTGAGGACTTTTTCCATCAGCTGTGGATCGCCGTTATGATGCGCAGCGAACACCAGCTGCCAGCCGAGTTCAGCTGCCAGTTTGGCGCTCTCTTCGCTTGCACCCAACAGGAAACGATTCGCCGGACGCGGCGGCTGCGGCGTAGCGCGCAGAATCTCTTCATCTCCCACCGGCGGCACCTGCAGCCAGCTATCCAGCAGCGTCAGCTGCTCCGCGAAGCTGCCTTTCTCCTGCAGATGGACGCCCAGCTGCAGCGCCCGCGTGGAGAGCGGCAAGCCACCCGGCGCTTTACCGACGCCGATATCAATACGACCCGGTGCCAGCGAGGCTAATAAGTTGAAGTTTTCCGCCACTTTGTAGGGACTGTAATGCTGCAGCATCACGCCGCCGGAGCCGACGCGGATATGCTGGGTCTGGCCGATAATCCAGGCGATCAGCAGTTCCGGCGAAGGGCTCGCCAGACGATCGGTATTATGATGCTCCGCTAACCAAAAGCGGTGATAGCCCCAGGCTTCCGCCTGCTGCGCTAACTGTAAAGTGCGATGTAGCGCGTGACTGGCCGTCTCTCCATCGGCAATCGGCGATTTATCCAGCAAACTCAGTCGGTATGACATGCGCCTTATCCTATTTGTAGTGAATATGACGAGTAGTTTGGTGTGGTAATCGCTATTTCGTAAAACAACAAATCCGAGATAGAGAATATGAAAAATAGAAATAGCGTTAATGACAAATAATAACTACCTAACATTTATAGCGGCGTAATTTATTGCGCGACAAATAGCATCGCTACAGCATGTGGGTTGCGTGATCCCGGCACGTCCTCGTTTAGCACGAGAACATAACGGCCTTCCTGCTATATCGTGTACCTGCGCAGGGCTTTGCTTTTTTTCGGCATAGCTAAGTGAATTTCCAGCAAACTGCCGCGCAGCGCATGGCTGAAAGCGAACATTACGCCAATGAAGAGCTCTGATAAAAACCGCAGCAGATTGCGACAGTAAGAAAGCAATTAAAATCATAAAGCAAGAGGAATGTACTTATTTGATGATAATATAATACTTATTATTGTCGGAGAGATAACTTTAAGAACAGAGTCAAATTTTAATCGGTGATATTTTTCACAAAACCCTTTCATAATTATGTTGTTGTAAAATGAAAATGGTTATGATGTGAGGTCACTTGGCAGGAGCATGATGGAAATGGATGACTTATTAATTAAAAAGCGATTAATTAATGCTGGATTCACAACAAAAGAAATAAATTTCATTGCTTACTGGGCGGAAAAAGAGCAACTAACAATAATTGAAATTATTAAGGATTTGAGAGCAAGATTCATTGGAGGAATTTTTATAAGATTACTAGTCACTACTTTTTGTGCCTGGTGCTTTTTCAAGGGAGACTACAACATGGTTGTAATCGGCATCCCATTGATTTTTTCATTTATAATGGCTGAAGTGTTTTTTCCTTGTAAATTAGGCTTTAAAACCTTTTCAAAGTACAAGCATATAAAATAATAATCTTGAATAACTTCCATTTTTTAACATTTTTAGCTCCTTTAAGAAAAATAATAGGTTACTGAGAATCCCCATATACTGAATTTACAGCAAGGCCATCACCAGCAATTAATGTTAACCGTTTGAGAGATTAGATTAGACATGCAGACATAACTAAGAGTAAAAACATCATTCAAAATATCTTTATTGATAAGACATTTTGTTTTTATACTGTATAATCTTATCGTGATGCAGTGTTTTTTTTAAAATTAAAGGCAATAATACTATGGGCGTGAGCGAAAAAAAACTATTAGAGTCAGGCTTTAGCCATTCAGACATGATAAAAATAAAAAACAACATTGATAGCTATGGCGGTTCAATTGATGAAGCCATCAGAGATCTTGCGAAACGTTTCTCTATATTTATCTTTGTTGTTTTTTGTTGCCTTACTGCTCTTATACTATTATTTATTTTCGGGTCGAAAGAAAGTATCTTTTCAGGTTCTATAGGAATATCCTGCGGTATAGTGGTAGCAGCGCTTTCTCAACCACCAATTTTGGCCTATAAATCCTGGCGTCATTTAAAAAAATCCCGAAACTAATCAACCGACCTCTCAGTGCTAATTAGGTCATATATTACTTTTGCTTTTATACCATAACCAACAATCTTCATCGTTAACTTTGGTTTACTCATGGTGTCTACTTTTCTATAATAATCACGAGGAAGCCATCTAAAAAGACGCCACGCTTCTGTTCTTCTTGTTAACCCAAAAATACTGTATGCACTAGCACCCAATGAGATAGCATTATAAAATGCCAAACCAGACTCAGGCTTAAACCCCATAAAACTGGCAGTATCCATAGCTGCATTTGCAACGATTCCTTCAGAGTCAGGATTTTCACTATAATAAAGATTATTAACTTCCTTTGTTATACCATTTATACCATCTACATAAAGAATTGCCCCTGCAAGCACGCCGATTGGTGTCATTGTCGACATCATTATCATTCCACCAAATAGAGCAACTCCAGAAATAACAATATGAACTGCAGAAATGACATATCCAACCACTTTATTATTTTCACGAATAACTTCAACTTTAGCATAAATTTTTGCAGTCTCCATACGCAGCATACGCCCCTGCTCTTCAAGACTTACGTTCTCTTCTCTTAGTTTTTTTTATGCATGCGAGACACTCTTCATCAGATTCTGCTCTGCTAGCTATTGAAAACTGCTCTTCGATTAAACTTTTTATTTCTTGAACAAAGTTCAATCGAGTCATAGCGTCCTGAAGATGATTCGACGAAAGTGAATTAGCTGTCTGGATTAATATTCTGGCTTCCTGATTAAGCATTGTCTCAGCCCAAAGTCTGTTTCTTCCACCCGAGTGCATCATATTAATCAATAATGAGTCCATACTTACCCCTATACATTATAAAATCAACACAACATTTAAGACCTAGGCATTCAAAGCCATTAATTAAATAAACTTTATCGCTCACTAAATAATGATAGCTGCTAGTCGCTTTACTAAGGGATACTAACCTCAGCCACGACTCAAAGTTATGTTCAGCTAAGCTTATAAAAGATAACTACCGTCTCATTGAATATGAAAGTAATTTAACCGGGACATTACATCATAATTGAATTTTCCCTTATTACTTTCCCAGCCTTAATCACTATACATGTTCAAATTAACGCAAAATCAGTCTCTTCATACAAACCGTTCAGAATATGCGCAGAGCTTCACTTATCACGTGTACTGAATCGTGTTGCTACATTACGCCTTACGATGTGACTTTCTATCTATTTATCATTTTCGGCAAAGCTTAGTGCAATTCATTGGTTCAACTCGCGGGTGCGGCATTTGATGATGAAAACCGCCCGTCGGGCTATTGATAAAAAAGGGAAACACCATGACTAAGCAATTTCACTTGCAGGCGCTAAGTTTAGCCCTGCTATCAGGGATTTTTAGCGCCCACGCGGCGGATACGCCGGTCAAAGGCGGCACACTGATTTATCTTGAACAGCAGGCGCATACCAACCTCTATCCGCCTGCCGGTGGTTTTTATCCTAACGGCGGTATTCTGAATCAAATCACCGATAAGCTGACGTGGCAAAATCCCAAAACCTTGCAGGTTGAGCCGTGGATTGCCGAAAGCTGGAGTAGCAACGCTGATAAAACCGAATACACCTTTAAAATTCGTCCCGGCGTGACGTTTTCTGATGGCACGCCATTAGATGCGAACGCGGTAGCGAAAAACTTTGATACCTACGGGCTGGGAAATAAAGCCCAGCGCTTGCCGGTTTCTGAAGTGATTAATAATTACGATCGCAGTGAGGTTATTGATCCACTAACAGTGAAATTCTATTTCAAAAAGCCGTCCCCCGGTTTTTTGCAAGGCACGGCAACCATTGGATCCGGTCTTGTTTCCCTCAGCACTCTGCAGCGTAGCTTCGATCAGTTAGGCGATGCGCGCCATATTATTGGCTCCGGCCCGTTTGTGGTCAGCGATGAAAAACTCGGGCGCGAAGTCGATTTAACCGCGCGCAAAGATTACCAGTGGGGCCCGAAAAACCTCTCGCAGCAAGGGCCCGCGAATCTCGACGGCATCAAGTTCATCGTCACGCCGGAAGACAGCGTACGCATTGGCGCACTGCTGGCCGGTCAGGCCGACTTTATCCGTCAGGTACAAGCCTATGACGAGAAGCAGGCGCAGCAGCAAAACTTCCCGATTTATGCCGCACCCACGCGCGGCGTCAACGACAGCATCAGCTTCCGCCCGGATAACCCGCTGGTCAGCGATGTGAAAGTGCGTCAGGCGCTATTGCACGCCACCAACGCGCAGCAGGTGGTGCAAACCCTGTTCTCGCCGAACTACCCGCAGGCCACCTCGGTGATCGCCACCTCGGCGGCCGGTTACGTCAATCTGTCCGACAAACTGAAATATGATCCTACGCTGGCGAAAAAGCTGCTGGATGAAGCGGGTTGGAAACCGGGCAGCGACGGCATTCGCGAGAAGGATGGCAAGAAGCTGGCGCTAGCGGTTTATGAATCCTTGCCGCAGCCGCAGAACAAAGAAGTGCTGCAGCTGGTGGCACAGCAGTGGCGTCAGGTGGGTGTGGCGCTGGCGGTTAAAGCCGGTGATGCCGGTAGCCGCGTGCTGGATAACCTCGATCCGCTGAAAACCCCGCTGGTGGTATCAGAAGTGGGCCGCGCCGATCCCGACGTGGTGAAAAGCCAGTTCTACACGACTAACCGCGATGCGCTGCTGCAGAAAGGCGGCTCCAGCGACAAGGTGCAGAACTTCCGCGACGACAAGCTCAATACGCTATTGCTGAACATCTCCTCTGAGGTCGATCCGGCCAAGCGTCTGGCGGTGACCGGCGATGCGCAGCGTTATCTGCTCGAACAGGCCTACGTCATTCCGATCTTTGAAGAGCCACAGGTCTTTGCCGGTGCGCCATGGCTAAAAGGCATCGATTTTGAGGCCGTAGGTCGACCGTCGTTCTACGGCGCGTGGCTGGAAAAACACTAAGGCAGGTTAATGATGCAACGTTCACTGCTGCGAAGAGTGGGTCAAAGCGTTTTGGTGCTGTGGGCCGCGTTTACCCTGTCGTTCTTTCTGCTGCAGGTGCTGCCCGGCGATGCGGTGCTGATCAAGTTTCAGAACCCGGATCTGGGCCTCAGCCCGGATCAAATCGCCGAAATGCGCCTGGCTTACGGCGCGGATAATCCGCTCTGGCAGCAGTACGTGCACACGCTGCTGGCGATGTTGCGCGGCGATTTCGGTTACTCGGTGCAGGCAGGCGTGCCGGTCAGCGAACAGCTGGTTAGCAACCTGCCTGCCACGCTGCAACTGGCGCTGCTCGGTTTTGCGCTCGCCACGCTGATTGCATTTGCATTGGCGGCGCTGTCGCGTTTGCCCAGGCTGCGCTTCCTGCGTTCAGTGCTGCAATCGGTGCCCGCGCTGTTTATCTCGCTGCCCACCTTTTGGCTCGGCATCGCGCTGATTCAGCTGTTCTCCTTCCAGCTGCGCTGGATTCCGGTGATCAACCCTTCAGCGCTACAAGGCCTGATCCTGCCAGTCATTACCGTGGCGATTCCAATCTCCGCGCCGCTGGCGCAGATTCTGTTGCGCAGCATTGATCAGGTTTTCACCCAGCCGTTTGTGGCGGTGGCGCGTGCCAAAGGAGCCAGCGAAAGCCACGTATTGTGGCATCACGTGATGCGCAATGCGCTGCTGCCGGTACTTAACGTCGCCGGTTTACTGCTCGGCGAACTGATTGCCGGTGCGCTGATTACCGAAACCGTATTTGGCCTGAGCGGCATTGGCCAGCTGACGCAGCAGGCGGTAAATAATCAGGACGTCGCGGTGTTACAAGCGGTGGTGATGATCTCCGCGCTGGCCTTTGTGCTGATTAACCTGCTGGTCGATGCGCTGATGCCGCTGTTCGACCCGCGCCTGCAATCCATTGCCGGAGGCCACCGATGAGCTTGGTCGATTATTCAACTGCGCGTCACAGCAACGGCAACGCACGGGCGGCGCGCGCGCTACATATCCAGCCAGGTTTGTGGCTGGCGTGGGGCGTGATGCTACTGGCGCTGCTGGCGGCCTTTGCGCCCAGTTTGTTTACCCATTTCAGCCCAACCGAAGGCGTGCCCGGCGCGCAACGTCTGCCACCGCAGGCCGCGTACTGGCTCGGCACCGATCAGCTGGGTCGCGATCTCTATACGCGCATCATCTATGGTACCTCACAATCATTGGCTGCAGCCGTTGCGGCGGTGGCGATGGGCCTGATTGGCGGCACCTCACTTGGCGTGCTGGCGGGAGCGATTGGCGGTCGCACCGAAAACGCCTTAATGCGTCTGGTGGATGTGCTGCTGTCAATTCCGTCGCTACTGCTGTCGCTCAGTATTCTGATTCTGCTCGGCTTCGGCACTGTGCATGCCGCGCTGGCGGTGGGCATTGCGTCAATTGCCAGCTTCGCCCGCCTGGCGCGTGGTGAAGTCGTGCGCGTGCGCCGCAGTGAGTTTGTTGAGGCGGCTTACGGCAGCGGCGGCAGCTTCTGGCGCGTGCTGTGGCGCCACATTTTACCCAACTCGTTGACGGCGGTAATCGCCTTTGCCGCCCTGCAGTTTGGCCAGGCAATTTTGGCGCTCTCCACGCTGAGCTTCCTCGGCTATGGCACCCCGCCGCCAACGCCGGAATGGGGGTTACTGATCGCCGAAGGGCGTAACTATCTGGCAACCGCCTGGTGGCTCACCACCTTCCCCGGCATCGTGGTGGTCGCGGTGGTGCTGGCCGCCAATCGCATCAGCCGCCAGCTGGCAGGAGGTGACGCATGAGCGCGTTATTAGCCATTGAGAATTTAACCCTGAGCTATCGCCAGCGCGGCGAATGGCGCGCGGTGGTACACAACGTCAGCTTTGAATTGCAGCCTGGTGAAATGGTGGCGCTGGTCGGGGAATCCGGTTCCGGCAAAACCACCACCGCGCAGGCCATTATTGGCCTGATGGCGGAGAACGGTCGCCGTGACAGCGGCAAGATTGTGCTGAACGGCACCGATATCTCCGGTTGGTCGTCAAAACGGCTCGATAGCCTACGTGGCGTTAACATCAGCTTAGTGCCGCAGGATCCGGGCAACTCGCTCAATCCGGTAAAAACCATCGGCGATCAGGTGGGTGAAATGCTGCAGCTGCACCTGAAAATCAGCCAAGCCGAGCGCCAGCAGCGCGTGCTGGAGCTGCTGCAAAAAGTGGGTTTGAGCCATCCGGAGCAGCGCCTGAAGCAGTATCCGCATCAACTCTCCGGCGGCATGAAACAGCGGGTGCTGATTGCCATCGCCCTCGCCCTGCGTCCACAAATCATCATCGCCGATGAACCGACCAGCGCGCTGGATGTGACGGTGCAAAAGCGCATCCTCGATCTGCTGGACGTGCTGCGCCGCGAATCGGGCACCGCGGTGCTGTTCGTTACGCACGATTTAGCGCTGGCAGCAGAACGCGCCGATCGTTTGCTGGTATTCCGTCACGGCGAGGTGCAGGAGCAAGGACCGGCGCAGCAGGTGATCAACGCGCCGCAGCATCCGTATACGCGTCAGCTGCTGCAGGATGCCGATCCCGGTGAAACCGCGCTGGCCGTTCCTGCCCGGGCCAACTTCTCATCACCGGCGATTCAGCTCTCCGGCATCAATAAACTGTTTTCCCTCGGTCGCAATCATCAGTTGCAGGTGGCAAAAGCGGTGAGCGTTACCGTCGCGCGCGGCACCACGCACGCGCTGGTCGGCGAATCCGGTTCGGGTAAAACCACGCTGGCGCGCATTCTGCTGGGATTTGAGCAAGCCGATAGCGGACGCGTAGTCATTGACGGCATCGATGCCACCGCGTTGCGCGGTGAAGCCCAGCGCCAACTGCGCCGCAAGATTCAGTTTGTGTATCAGAACCCGTTTGCTTCGCTCGATCCGCGCCAGACGCTGTTCAACATTATCGAAGAGCCACTGCTTAACTTCGAAAAACTCAGTCGCGAAGCGCGTCGTCAGCGCGTTGAAGCGGTGGCGCAACGTGTTGCCCTGCCGCTGGAGTTTTTGACACGTAAACCACGCGAGTTGTCTGGCGGCCAGCGTCAGCGTGTAGCGATTGCCCGCGCCCTGATCCTGCAGCCAGCGATTTTGGTGTTGGATGAAGCCACCTCGGCGCTGGATGTCACGGTGCAGGCGCAAATTCTGCAGCTGCTGCAGCAGCTGCAGCGTGAACTCGGCCTCACTTACTTATTCATCACTCACGATCTCGCCACCGTGCGGCGTATTGCGCACAGCGTTACCGTGCTGCGTGCTGGTGAAGTGGTGGAGCAAGGTGACACCGTCACGCTCTTTTCTGCGCCTCAGCATGCGTATACGCAAGCGCTGATTGACGCAATCCCCGCTTTCCGTCCGCTGATTAAGGAGTCTGCATGACGCGTAAACGTATTGGCTTTTTCACCCGCCTGTTGGATGACACCACAGCACAGCAGCGCTATCGCCTCGCCACCGAACAGATTCAACATGCCGAGCGCACCGGTTTTGACAGCGCGTGGATTGCCCAGCACCACTTTCACGAGAAGGAAGGCGGCCTGCCGTCGCCGCTGCTGTTTCTGGCGCACGTTGCCGCGCACACCCGCACCATTCGCCTCGGTACCGGCATCATCACGCTAGCGATGGAGAACGCGCTGCGCGTCGCCGAGGATACCGCGGTGTTGGATTTGCTGAGTAACGGGCGGCTGGAAGTGGGGCTCGGTTCAGGCGGCACCGCCACCTCGTTTCTGCCGTTCGGCATCACTATCGACCAACGCGCCAGCGTGTTTGCCGATCATCTGCATCAGCTACTCAGCGCATGGCGCGGCGATACGCTGGGGCACCCGGATAATCATCTTTATCCCGCCGCGCCAACGTTGGCCCAACGCGTGTGGATCGCCACCTTCTCAGTGGAAGGTGCGGCACGCGCCGGCCAGGCGGGCCACGGTTTGATGCTGTCGCGCACCCAGCCGCGCCCGGCGGATCAACCTGATTTAACGCTCGACCAGATACAGAACCCGATGATCGATGCCTATCTGGCGGCGTTGCCGCCAGGCATCGCGCCGCGCATTCTGGCATCGCGCACCGCCTTTGTAGCTGATTCTAATGATTATGCACGCCGTCTGGCCGAGCCGGGCCTGCAGCGTCAGGCCGACCATTTCCGTGCATCAGGACATGTGGTTGGCCAGACGCTGGACGAACAGGCGCGCCAGCTGGATGCGCATTTTGGTGATGCCGATCGGGTGCGTCAATCGCTGTTGGCCGATACCGTGTTGCAACGCGTCACCGACATCAGTTTTCAGGTGCACTCCATCGATCCGCCGCACGCCGACATTTTGCGTTCCATTGAACTGATTGCTGACCATATCGCGCCCGCGCTGCGGGGTTAAATCAGTAGCGGTCGCCATGAATGGCGACCTACTGATGCTTTAACTGGAGAATTGTATGTCCCAACCGTTTGATTTACTTAATGCGCTGGCCGATATCGATCCCGCTTCCGAACTGGCGCAAGCCCGTGCCGAACGCGCCGCCGCCACGCAGCATACGCAAGGCAGCTACGATGTCTTGTTTACGCAAGATGATGAGGATTTCCCGTTAGCCGAACGCTTTGCGCTCGCCGCACAGGCCGCGGCCTGGCACGGTGTAAGCGCGCTGCAGGCGCATTATCAGCAGCAGGCGCAATCGCAATCACATAACGCACGCTTTGAAGCGGGTTTAGCGTTTGCTGAACTGCTCAGTCGGCATCCAGTGGATGCCGCGCCGCAGCACATCGACACGCTGCAACATGCCGGCTGGTCGCCGCGCGGTATCGTCACCCTGGCGCAGCTGATTGCGTTTGTCAGCTTCCAGAGCCGTTTGCTGCTCGGTTTGCGTTTACTGAATGGCGAAGAGACGGCTGCGCAGCCGCATGCGGTAGCCGGAAAGTGGCACGATGCGCCGTTAACCCTGAGCGGCAAAACCGCCCTCACCGCCTTTACCCAGCAGGAACTCGGCTGGGAGCCGTGGCTGGCGGCGAAACCGCTCAATGAATTTAGCGCTGACGAGCAGGCCACGCTGGCGAAGTTCGGCCACAGCGATTCCGATTACTTCCGCCTGCTGGGACGCAACCAGCCGCTGCTGGAGCAGCGTACGCTCACCGATAAAGGCATCTTCTACACCGCTGGTGGACTTTCGCGCGCGGAACGCGAACTCGCCGCCACGGTGGTAAGCAAGGTCAACGGCTGCATTTACTGCGCCTCGGTCCACGCGCGCAAAGCCAGCCAGCTCTCGAAAGATGAACCGGCAGTACAGAAGCTGCTGAATGTCGCGCCGGGTGCCGAGCTGTCGCACGGACAATCGGCGCGCTGGGCGGCGCAGATCGATCTGGTTGCGACATTATCGATCACCCCGGCCGCCACCAGCCTGAAGCAGCTGCACGCGCTGC
Source organism: Candidatus Pantoea floridensis (assembly GCF_900215435.1). Classification (NCBI taxonomy): domain Bacteria; kingdom Pseudomonadati; phylum Pseudomonadota; class Gammaproteobacteria; order Enterobacterales; family Erwiniaceae; genus Pantoea; species Candidatus Pantoea floridensis. The sequence goes on along the minus strand of NZ_OCMY01000002.1, from coordinate 70,438 downwards.
GCGATCAGGGATTCAGCACGCTGGAACTGCTGGATCTGATTCAATCCGCGGCCTTTTTCGCCTGGGCTAACCGCCTGATGCTGACGCTCGGCGAACCCTTCTTACCGGCACAAACCCAAGGATGACCATGACTGCGCTTTCCCCTCAACAGCTGGTGCGCTGGCGACGCGAGCTGCATCAGCATCCCGAACTGTCGGATCAGGAATTCGCCACCACCGAACGGCTCACGCGCTGGCTGCAACAACTCAACGTCAAGCTGCTGCCGCTGGCGCTGAAAACCGGTGTGGTCGCTGAAATCGGCCATGGCGAACCGCTGATCGCGCTGCGGGCCGATATTGATGCTTTGCCAATCGATGAACAAACCGACAACCCGTGGCGATCTCAGCAGCCGGGCGTGATGCACGCCTGCGGCCACGACCTGCACAGCAGCGTAATGCTCGGCGTGGCGCAGCAGTTGCAACGTATCGAAGCCCAGCTACCCGGTCGCGTGCGCATTCTGTTCCAGCCCGCCGAAGAGATTTTCACCGGTGCGAAACAGCTACTGGCGGCAGGTGCGTTGAACGATGTGCAGGCGATTTTTGGCCTGCATAACGCGCCGGATCTGCCTACCGGAACGCTGCGCACGCGCGGTGGCGCTTATTATGCCAACGTTGATCGTTTCCAAATCAATATCACCGGTAAAGGTGCGCACGCCGCGCGACCGCATGAAGGTATCGATAGCATTGTGATTGGCAGCCACATCGTCACCGCGCTGCAAACGCTACCGAGCCGCGTGTTCAGCTCGCTGGAATCGGTGGTGGTTAGCGTAACGCGCTTCACGGCGGGCAATAGCTGGAATGTGTTGCCGCAGACGGTGGAGCTGGAAGGCACGGTGCGCACCCACAACGCGGAGATTCGGGCGCAGATTCCGCAGAAAATTGAAGCATTGATAAAGGGTATCGCCGCCGGATTTGGCGCGCAGGTTGAGCTGGTGTGGCAGGAAGGTCCGCCATCGCTGGTGAATACGCCAGAGTGGGCTGATTTCGCGCTGAGTCTGGCGAAAGAACAAGGCTATCAGACGCAAATCGGTACGCCGCAGATGGGTGGCGAAGATTTCGCCTTCTACCTGCAGCAACTGCCAGGTGCGTTTGTCAGTATCGGCAGCGCCAGTGATTATGGTTTGCATCATGCCAGTTTCGATCCGGACGAAGCGATGCTGGAACCTGCGGTGCAATACTTCACTGAGCTGGCCCAACGCGCGCTGCTGACGCTGCGCCAACAACAGGCGCTGGCATCGTGACCCTAAGAGTAAGGAGAAAAGCGATGGCGATTTCGCTACCGGTTCCGCGTCTCGACCATGTGGTGATCAATGTTGCCGATCAGTTAGACGACGCCAGCGCGCTGTTTCGTCGCCTGGGTTTTCAGCTTACCGAGCGCGGCCATCATTCGCTCGGTTCCAGCAATCACCTGGCAATCTTCGGTGATAACTATCTGGAGTTATTAGGTTTTGAGGCCGGACGCGGCAATCTGCGCCAGGATTTATGGCAATCGCCGATTGGCCTGAGCGGCTTAGTGTGGAAAACCGAGGATGCCGATGCAGTGTGGCGCTATCTGGAGAGTCAGGATATCGACGGCGATCAGCCTGCGAGCTTTTTCCGTCCGGTGACCTTGCCGGATGGTAGCGAGCAGGAAGCGCGCTTTCGCACCGTGCGACTACGTCCGTCGCTGGTTGCCAATGGCCGCAGCTTCTTTTGTCAGCACGACACGCCAGATTCGGTGTGGCAGGACGCATGGCGCATCCATCCCAATGGCGTGAGCGATATCGTTGAGTTTGTGGTGGTGGCACAGGATCCTGCCGCCGCCGCACAGCCTTACAGCCGTTTGTTTGGCGCCGATAAGCTCACCGCCTGCCAGGAAGGTGCGTTTGTGTTGAAAGCGGGCGTGGCAACGGTGCGCTTTGCCGCCGCAGAATACGTCACCCAGCGTTTTGCCGGTTTACCACTCGATTACGACGGCAGCGCCCGCATGGCCGGGTTAAGTTTGCGCACCACGGATTTGCGCAAGGTGAAAGCCAGCCTGCTGCTCGGCGACGTACCGTTCCGCGAAGAAGAGTCCGCGATCATTGTCGGTGCCGAGCAGGCGTTTGGCGTGGCGTTAAGGTTCCAGCAGTGAGTAACAGGTGCGCATTAATGCGCACCCTACAAACCGTAGGGTCGCCATTCATGGCGACCCGCTGTGCATAAATGCCCAACTCACCTGGCTGCGCTAAATGATCGTAGGGTCGCCATTCATGGCGACCAGGTTAAACTATCTTCATCTTCTTCTCCTGTTACCGAAGGTGAACATTGACCAGCCGATTGCAGCTTGAAACCCCCAGACTCACCTGCGCGCAGCTCGAGGAAGCCGACTGGGCTTTCTTCCGCCAGCTGCAGCTCTCGCCACAAGTCATGCACTACATCGCGGACCAAAAATCTGAAGAGAAAATTCACGCTGATTTCAATTCAAGATTGCCGCTCTGGTCGCCACGCAGCGCGCATTGGTTGTGTTTGGTGGTGCGGGACAAACAGTCGGGCAAACGCCTCGGGGTCAGCGGCTATATTCACCGCGATAGCGACTGCGCCGAAGTCGGCTTCCTGTTCGCGTCGGAAGCTCAGGGTAAGGGATATGCGTATGAGTCACTCAACGCACTTTGTGACTATGCGTTTAAGGACGGCGGCATCCGGCGGCTTATCGCGACCGTTACCGCAGGCAATACATCCTCACGCCGACTGCTGGAAAAAGTCGGCTTCGTATTAGAGGGTGAACTGCGGGAAAACTACTGGCTGAGAAATGCGTGGCATAACGATTGGCTGTTTGGGCTGCTGCAAAAGGATTATTAACCGCAGTCATTCCCAGGTGCGCATGAATGCGCACCCTACGATTTTGTAGGGTCTCCATTCATGGCGACCGGTTTTACATCTTTAGCTGTGCACGCTTGTTATACAGCCGCCGATAAGACAAGTAGGCGGCGATGATGGTCGATAAACTGGCGGTGCCGATCAGCATAAATGTCACCATAATCTGATATTTAATCGCTTTCACCGGATCAATACCGGCGAAAATGAGCCCAGACATCATGCCAGGTAAACTCACCAACCCGACCGTTTTGGCACCATCAACGGTGGGGATCATCGCGGCACGAATGCTGTCACGGATAAACTGCCCTGATGCCATTTTCACTGACGCGCCCAGGCTCAGCATCTCTTGAATCTTCTGACGATTATCGCTAACTCGCTGATTGAGATTGCTGAAGCACAAGCCAACCGCCACCATCGCGTTACCGGCAATCATTCCGGAGATCGGGATCACCTGCATAGGGATAAATTCAATCGCACCGCTTAGCACCAGAATGGTCAGAGTGAGCGTGGTGCCCGTGGTAATCGCGATAAAGGAGATGGTAAATCCTTTATCAATATTGCGGCTGCGTTTACGGGCATTGAGCGCCGCATTGACGCAGATAAACAGCACCATCAGCACGGTGAGCCAGTCATTGTTCAGGTCAAAGATCGACTTGAGCACATAGCCAACGATCACCAGCTGGATAATGGCGCGACATACGCTCCAGATGATGTCTTTGCTCATGCCGAGCTTCTCTTTCTGGCTGATCAGCAGCGCAATCAGCACCAGCATCAGTGAGAGCAACAGCGAGCTGTCGGTAATATTATGCTGGCTCATGGGCTTCTCCCTGTTGGGGCATATCGAGTTTCAGCACCTTTTTTGCCTGACTTATCTCCTGCACATCGTGACTGATCCACATCACGGCGAGATTATTCTCACGTATTAACCCATCGATAAGGTGATTGATCGCGGCTTTGTTCTCTTCGTCCAGTGCGCTGGTCACTTCGTCCAGCAAGAGCACCTGCGGCATAAACTGTAGGTTGCGCAGCAGTCCAACCCGTTGTTTTTCACCGCCCGATAGTTGCTCAATTTTCTTGTCCAACATATCGGCAGTTAGATGCACGCTGGAGAGCGAAGCCACCAGCTGCTCGCGTTGCGGCTTTTGCTGACGAATCTGCCATGGCAACGCCAGGTTATCGTAAACCGTGTCGCCAAACAGCACGGGCGTCTGGAAACAATAGGAAACCTGTTGCCGATAACGTTCAGGCTTCAACGTGACAATGTCACGACTTTCGAAAAAAATCTGTCCTGCTGTCGGTGCAACTAATGAAGCCATTATCTTCAATAACGTGCTTTTGCCGCTCCCGGAAGGTCCAGTCAGCAACAGCAGCTCGCCGGGATGGAGTTGTAGTGAAATCGGCGCCAGCAGCGTCTGGCCCTGCATGGTAAAACTTACCCCTTGCACATCCAGCAAGGGAGAATGGGTGGTCATGACATAGGTTCCCGGAAAAATAAACCGGGGGATTATAGTCTAAGTAGACGCGATGCATCCTCGCGATTAACCGCTATCACGCTGTAATGCCCTCCATTCTGGCAGAGCTAAGGATCGCTTAATCTTCAACAGTGAAAATAGCCTCAACTTAAGAGGATATTTTTAATGAAAGCGATGAAATTTCGACCATTCAGTGAATATTTGGCTGTTGGTGTAAGCGTGTTCGCCGTGGTGAGTTTTCTTATCATCTGGCTGTAACCTAAGGTTCACTTAACCTTCATTTTTTAAGCTCTCTCCATCTTTACACCGATGGATGGATCAATGACGTTCTCGCTCGCAAAAAGACCGACGTTAAGTCGGCTTACGTTTATTACACTATTTTCAATTTATATTGCGGTTTTCCTGAACATTGCTTTTTATCGGCAGGTGATTGCCGCCATGCCGCTTGATAGCTTACGCACTATTCTGGTATTTGCTTCCATGCCAGTAGTGGCATTCAGCGTTATCAATATAATCGCTACACTCGCTTCGTTTTTATGGCTCGACAAGCTCATCCTGGCTCTCTTCGTGCTGGTTGCGGCTGCGGCACAATATTTTATCTGGAGCTTTGGGGTGGTGATCGACCGTTCGATGATCGTGAATATTATCGATACCACGCCTTCCGAATCCTTTGCCTTGTTATCACCCAAACTGATTATTACGCTGGGATGTAGCGGATTGCTTGCCGCTCTGCTGGTCTTTTGGCTGCGCGTTAATAATGGCAAGCCTTTCTGGAAAAGTGTCGCCAAACGCATGGCTTCCATTGCGGTGTCGATTATTTGCATCGCATTAGTAGCGATGTTCTTCTACAAAGATTACGCCTCACTGTTTCGTAACCAAAAAGAGCTGATTAAATCCCTCAGTCCTTCTAACTCAATTGTGGCGACGCTTTCCTGGTATAACCACAGCCGCACCGCCAACTTACCGCTGGTAAAAATTGGTCTGGATGCCAAACAGAAACCAGCGATGCTGGCCGGACCAAAGAGAAACTTGACTATTCTAGTGGTAGGTGAAACCACGCGTGCCGTTAATTTCCAGTTAAATGGCTATCAGCGGGAAACCACGCCACGCCTGGCAAAAGATGACGTCTCCTATTTCCCGAATACACAATCGTGCGGTACCGCCACCGCCGTCTCTCTGCCCTGCATGTTCTCCAATATGCCGCGAGCACATTATGACGATCAGCTGGTTGAGCATCAGGAAGGATTGCTGGATATTATTCAGCGCGCCGGTGTGCAAGTGCTATGGAACGATAATGATGGCGGTTGTAAAGGCGCTTGCGATCGCGTACCGCATCAGGATGTGACCAGCCTGAATTTGCCGGATATGTGTCACGACGGTGAATGTTATGACGAGGTGTTATTCCACGGCATTGAGGATTACATTAAAAATCTGAAGGGCAATGGCGTCATTGTGCTGCACACCATTGGCAGCCACGGACCGACATACTTTAACCGTTATCCGCCACAGTTTAGAAAATTTACGCCCACCTGTGATACCAGCCAGATTCAGGATTGTTCGCAAGAACAGCTGGTTAATACCTACGACAACACCATTCTGTATATCGATTACATTGTTGATAAAGCGATCAATGTGCTCAAAGCACATCAGGATGACTATACCACCAGCCTGGTCTACCTCTCCGATCACGGTGAATCATTGGGCGAAAATGGTGCATATTTGCACGGCATGCCCTATGCGATTGCGCCAGATGTGCAGAAACATGTACCGATGCTGATCTGGCTATCGCCGGACTACCAACAGCGCTATGGCGTGAGCAAAGCCTGTGTTGATCGGCAAGCAGCACACAACGGTTATTCACAGGACAATCTGTTCTCAACCATGCTGGGATTAACCGGGGTTCAGACCAGTGAATATCAGGCTAAGGACGATATTCTTGCCGCTTGCCACGCTAGGCAAAGTTAAGCCGCTGGCTGCTGCTGGACGGTCGCCATGAATGGCGACCCTACGAACCACACAAGTTTAAACCGCTGGCTGCTGCTGGACGGTCGCCATAAATGGCGACACTACGGACCACACAAGGTTAAACCGCTGGCTGTTGTAGGGGCGCCATTTATGGCGACCCATGTCACGCTGCCACGCGATCCGCTCCCAATAAATCCAGAATCCGGCTGCGCAGCGCCACCAGTTGCGGATCGTCACGCCGGCGCGGCCACGGCAGATCAACCTCAATCACATCCACCACTTTTGCTGGACGCGGGCTGAACACCACGACGCGATTGGCCATCACCAGCGCCTCTTCCACATCGTGCGTTACCATCAGCGTTGTGAACTGCTGCTCCTGCCACAGGTCTACAATCTCCTGCTGCATGCGCAAGCGCGTCAGCGAATCGAGCTTACCCAGCGGTTCATCGAGAATTAGCAAACGCGGGATGTTAACCAGCGCACGCGCCAGCGCCGCACGCTGCGCCATGCCGCCAGAGAGTTGATGCGGCCAGGCGCGGGCGAACTGCTTCAGTCCTACGCGATCTAACATAGCGTTGATGCGTTGTTCGCGCACCGGGCGGCTTTCACCGCGAATTTGCAACCCGAGACCGACATTGTCATATACCGTGCGCCACGGATAGAGCGTCGGATCCTGAAACACCACCACGCGCGACGGATCGGGCGCGGTGATCGCCTTGCCCTCCTCCGCCAGTACACCGCTGGCCGGCGGTTCCAGTCCGGCTAGCAGGCGTAGCAGCGTCGATTTACCACAGCCGGAAGGACCCAGCAGCGCGACAAATTCGCCCGCCTGCACCTGCAAATTAATATTCTCCAGCACCGGTAAATCTTCACCTTCTAACGTAAAGTGGTGATTTACCTTCTCAATCGTAATATTAACGCCTGCCGTGGTATCGGTCATATTGTCGCTCCTGCTTCCTGTGCAAATAAATAAAGCATAGGCCTCTCTTTCAACCCACCGAAATAGCCATTTCGGCAAACGAATACGCAAATTCTCATAATGAAAAACTGCATGACGACATGCGGGATTGTTATTTTGTCGCGGTTATCGCCTTTGCCATAGTGCGGTGAACTTTATCTACAAGGAAGACAAGATGGCATTTCAACAATTCTCTCTGAGCAGACGCGCGTTATTACGCGGGTTGGGTTTCCTGAGTGCTGGTGTGGCGGTGAATCCGTTGCTGAGTAACACGGTATTTGCCGACGATAAACCACTTAAAACCATTAAGCTGGCATGGGGACAAACGGCGGTGTGCCAATCACCGATTTCGGTGGCGCTGAAGCAAGGTTTCTTTAAAAAGTACGGCCTCAATGTTGAGCCGGTGAACTTTAGCGGTCCTACCGATGCGCTGTTACAGGCAATTGCTACCGGCCAGGCCGATGGCGGCATTGGTATGGCGCTGCGCTGGCTTAAACCCCTGGAGCAGGGCTTTGATGTAGACCTCACGGTGGGCACGCACGGCGGCTGCATGCGTTTACTTGCACCGCAAAACAGCGGCATCCGTGATGTGAAAGATTTGGTGGGTAAATCGGTGGCGGTCAGCGATCAGGCTAGCCCAATTCGCAACTTCTTTGCCATTCAGCTGGCGAAACAGGGTATCGATCCCGATAAGCAGGTGAACTGGTTGCAGTATCCGCCTGACCTGTTTGGCGAAGCGCTGCGCAAAGGCGAAGTGCAGGCGCTGGCCACCGACGATCCGCAGGGCTGGCTGCTGAAAAAGCAGCACAATTTAGTGGAAGTTGATAACAACCTGAAAGGCGAATACGCCAAACTCACCTGCTGCGTGCTGGGCCTGCGCGGCTCGCTGGTGCGTGACGATCCGGCCACCGCGCGCGCCATTACGCAAGCGATTGTCGATGCACAGCAGTGGACCGCCGAACATCCGGAGGAGACGGCGAAAATCTTCCAGCCGTTTGTGCCGGGCTCGGTAGCGGTTGAGGACATTGCCGCGATGCTGAAAGAGCATACGCATAGCCATCATTCAACTGGCGTGCAGCTGCGCAAAGAAGTGGCGGTCTATGTCGACGAGCTAAAGAAAATCAACGTGATCCGTCCAGATACCGATGCACAGCGTTTTGCTGAGCACTACGTGCCTGAGCTGCTGCCAGCTGAATCAGCCCATCAGCACGCCAGCAACATGGCGCATATGAGCAACATGTCGAGCTAAGGAGTCGAGGATGGCCAGTGATACTCTGACGATTGCCCGCAACCGTGATAGACCGCGTCGTATTCAACCTACGGTGTGGGTCGCGCTGCTGCTGTGGTGGGCGCTGGTCGCGCTCATGGTCGCGGTGCCGGATAAGCCGCAAGGTTTTGCCGCCCCGCGTTTTGTTAATGAAACGCATGAGCTGTTTGCCGCCATTGCGCTTATTCTCAGCGGGCTGGCGGTTGCATCAAGCCTGTTCCCACGACTGACGCTACTCGCGCCGCTCAAGCGCAGCGGTCCGTGGCTGATTGTGCTGGCGCTGCTGATTGGCCTGTGGGAAATCGTCACTGGCAAGCTAGCGCTGTTGCCGGCGCCGTTTTTTGCCCCACCGCGCGCGCTGGTAGAAGCTTACGCCACCGACTGGCCGCGTTTGCTGGATAGCGTGTTGAATTCACTGCGCCTGCTGGCCTTCGGCTTTATCTACGGCAGCGTGGTCGGTTTTATTACCGGCGTAGCGATTGGCTGGTCACGCGGGTTGGGATACTGGGTGCACCCGATTCTGCGTTTTCTCGGCCCGGTGCCCTCCACCGCGCTGCTGCCGCTGTCCCTCTACTTCTTCCCGTCGAGCTTCTCGGCGGCGGTATTCCTGATTGCGCTCGCCACCTGGTTCCCGGTGACGGTGCTGACCTGGTCCGGCGTCTCCAGCGTTGATACGCGTTATTACGATGTGGCGCGCACGCTGGGTGCCAATTCGCTGTTTCTGGTACTGCGTGTGGCGGTGCCTGCGGCGCTGCCGCACCTGTTTGTTGGGCTATTTATGGGGCTGGGCGCGTCGTTTTCGGTGCTGGTGGCAGCGGAAATGATGGGGGTGAAATCCGGGCTCGGCTGGTATCTGCAGTGGGCGCAAGGCTGGGCGGCCTACGCCAACATGTATGCCGCGCTGATTGTGATGGCGCTGCTGTTCTCCTCGCTGATCTCCCTGCTATTCCTGGTTCGCGACCGTCTGCTGTCGTGGCAGCGCAGCGCGGTGAAATGGTAACAACACACATTGCGCAATAAATTGCGCCGCTACGGTATGTGCATGCATTCGTAGCGGCGCGATTTATCGCGCAGATATTCGGTTCACATCATCCATTGCCGAGGTCAATTATGGCTGCAAAAATTTCTGCTTCTATCACCGAACTGATCGGCAACACGCCGCTATTGCGTCTGTCACGTTATGCGCAGCAGCAGGAGATTCAGGCTGATTTAATCGCCAAGCTCGAGCTGTTTAACCCTAATCACAGCGTGAAAGATCGCATCGCCCTCAGCATGATTGAAGCCGCCGAACGCAACGGCACTATTAAGCCCGGCGATAGGCTGGTTGAAACCACCAGCGGCAATACCGGCATTGGTTTAGCGGCGATTGCGGCGGCTAAGGGCTACAAATTCCGCGTTTATATCAATGATTTTGTCAGCATTGAGCGTAGCCAGATTATTCAGGCCTACGGCGCTGAAGTGGTGCCGTTCAGCACTATCGACGGTTTTAAAGCGTTTTATGACGCCAGCAACGGCGATTTCGTTGCCGCCACTAAGTGGCTGGCCGAGCAAGTCACGGCTGCGGAGCCGGAGGTGCATTTCCTGCTGCAGCTGGATAATCCCGCCAATCCGGCGGTACATGAGCGCACCACCGGACCGGAAATCTGGCGCGACAGCGGCGGCGAGTTGGATATCTTTATCGCCGCGGTAGGCACCGGCGGCACACTGTCAGGTACCGGGCGCTATCTCAAACAGCAGCATCCGGGATTGCAGGTGATCGCGGTGGAACCGGGCATCGGATCGCAGCCGAGCGAACTGCGCCCGGAGCCGCTGGAGATCACCGGTGTGCATGCGTTTAGCAATCAGACGCCAGAACGCATCCCCGCCAATCTCGATCATCGCGTATACGATGAGGTGATCGCGGTGGAAACCTGGCAAGCCTATGCCGCCGCTCGCCAGCTGGCGCTGAGTGAAGGCGTGCTGGTGGGTGATTCATCCGGTGCGGTGTTGTGGGCGGCGCAGCAGGTGGCGGCACGACCGGAAAATCACGGCAAGCGTATTGTGGTGTTACTGGCCGATGGCGGCAGCAGTTATTTAACCACGCAGCTGTTCGCGCATCAGGTCCCCGCCGAATCACTGAAGCTGGCAAGCGCGGTGCAGACATCGAGAAAAATCGCATGACGTCCCAATACGACCTTACAACCCCTGGTCGCCATACATGGCGTAATGCCGCTCAAAATGCCTGTTTTTGCAGGTGCGCATGAATGCGCACCCTACGAAAACCCGGCTATAGCAACGTGGGGAGCGCATTTATCCGCGCCTGGGCATCTACGAGGCGGTACCGCACCAGCGCACTAACGTCAGCGCAATCGCTTTGGTGCAGGCCACCAGATCTGCAATCGGCACATGCTCGTTGGGCTGGTGCGACATCGCCGGATCGCCCGGACCGAAGTTCACCGTCGGCGTTTGCCCTAGCGTACTCGGCAGGCCAATATCACTATGCGCACCAAATCCAGCCAGCTGCGGATTCAGTGCGGCATCGGTAACACCCTGCTGGAAGGTGGTGACAAACGGATGATCCGCTTCGATTTCTGCGCAATCGGCATCCAGAATCCACTCGACCCTGGCCGGATGCCTGGCCAGATAAGGATCCAGCGCGCAAACCTTCGCGACATGTGCCTCAATCTCTTTTTTAACGTTGCCACCCAGCCCCATCTCATCCTTCTCCGATGGCAGATACTGCACATCAATCACAATCTCTGCGCGACCGGCAATTGAGGCGGGATGTTCACCCACTTTCAGCTGCGTCACGATAATCTGGTTGGGCAGTTCCATCAGCGGATGATTTTTGCTCGGCTGCGTCTGCCAGCGACGATTGAGCACATCGAGGCCATCCAGCATCTGCCGACACAGCATCACCGCATCCACCGGACCGCTGCTGTCCCAGCTGTTTGGCGTCAGCTCCGCATGCCCGCCGATGCCGTCGAGAATAATCCGTCCCCACAAAATACCGTGGCAGATGGGTGAAATGCGATTGGCGGTGGGTTCGGTCATAATGCCCGCATCCGCTTTAAATCCACGGTCGACCATCGCCAGCGATCCCATGCCGCCAATCTCCTCATCGACCACGGTGGTAAATACCACATCTCCCGCCAGGCGAATATTGAGGTCCTGCAACAGCTCTACCGCCATCAACATGCAGGCAACGCCGCCTTTCATATCGACCGCGCCTCGACCGTAAACGGCCGCGTTTTTGATTTCCGGTACAAAGGGATCGCTCAGCCAATGTTCCGGCGGGCCCGGCGGAACAACGTCAATATGGCCGGTGAGCATCAGCGATTTACCGCCGCCCGCCCCACTTAAGGTTCCCCCAAGATTTGGACGCCCCTCAAAGGTGCGGCCTTTATTGGCGCCCGGACGACCCTGATATTTCGCGTAGAGCGCAGGACCATCGGGATCCCATAAATCGGTCTCCATGCCTAGTGACGCAAGGCGCTGCTGCAGATAAAGCTGGCAATCGCGCTCGCCAGGACCGGCTTCACGCGGATCGACTTTGACGATGGAGGGAAACGCCAGCAGATCGCACAGCGTCTGCGCGATGCGTTCTGCGCTAGCGTCGACGTGTGCGCTGATGAGTTCAGTCAGATTCATGAGTTATCTCCGATAAATAAAAAGTCGTTGTGCCATCAAGACGATAATCAACAACATACCCACCACGCCCAGCTGCCAGACGCTATTTAAACCCAGCTGCAACATGCAGGTTTTAATAGTTACCAGCATCAGCGCGGCGGCCAATACGCCGACCACGCTGCCGCGTCCGCCAAAAATGGCCACGCCGCCGAGCAGTGCTGCGGTAAGGGATTCGAGTTCAAGATTGACGCCAATTTCCGGGCGCGCGCTACCTAACCAGGTGAGCGAGACGAACCCCGCGCAACCCGCCAGCAGGCCGCTCAGGCAATAGGCGAGCAAACGCAGGCGATCAACCGGAATGCCCACCAGCCGCGTGGCGTGTTCATTGAAGCCACAGGCGTAAATCCATTTCCCCCACGCGCTTTTACTCAGAATCAGCCAGGCGATGAGGAAAGCCGGTATCACGCAGGTGAGAAACGGTAATGGAATGAAGAATTGTGCGCCGCGTCCCCACTGGGTTAGTGCCGTGGGAACCCCGGCGATAGCGGCACCGCCGGTCAGCGCCAGTGCCAACCCAGAAAACAGGTAGAAGCTGCCCAGCGTGACGATGAGCGGCCAGAGCCGCAGCCGCGCAATCAGCCAACCGTTGATGGCGCCCGCCAGCGTGCCGGTGAGCAGACAGATCAGCGGTAGCCATGCCGGATTGATGCCCTGATCGAGCGCCAGCATGCCGAGAACCGCCGAAAGCGAAACGTTGCCGCCCACTGAGAGATCGATGCCGCCGCCTCCGGTCATCACCACTAACGATTGTCCCAGCGCGACCAGCGACAGCAAGGTAGCGAATTGCAGGATCGAGGTGATTGACCAGGACGCCAGCATCTGTGGCAACAGCAATACAATACCGATGGCCAGCAGCAGCCATAGCGCGATCAGCAGCGTTAAGTCAGGAGATTTACGCCATAACGTCATGCAAGCCTCCTGAAGGTAAATACGCGACTGCTGGCCGCTTCGCTACTCAATACGATGAGCAATACCGCGCCGGTCACCACCGTTTGCCACAGCGATGGAATGCCCACCAGCAGTAAGCCATTTTGCAGAATACGCAGCAGTAACACCCCAAGCAGCGTCCCCAGCAAGCTGCACGATCCCCCGGTAATCCGCGTGCCGCCTAGCACCACGGCGGCGATGGCTTCCAGCGCCAGGCTACCGCCCACCGTCATCTCGACGTTGCGATAAGTCGCGATATAGCAGGTGGCGGCAATACCGCACAGCAAACCGCTGATCATAAAGATGGCGATGCGTACCTGAGTGACCGGAATGCCCGCCAGCCGCGCTTTCTCCTCCGAGTTGCCCGCCGCCAGCAGCCACAAACCGTACGGCGTGTGACGCACTACCAGCCACACGCTGGCCCACACCAGCCCAATGATCCAGGCCATCACCGGCACGCCCAACAGGGAATGCATTAACCCGCCGGTTAACGTGCCTGGCAAACCGGAAAGCCACTGTCCGCCGAGCAGCGCAAACAGCCCGGTGCGCAACACGCCGAACAAGCCGAGGGTGCCAACAATCGCTGGAATACGACCAATCACTACCACCAGCGCGGTCATCAAGCCCAGCAGTAATCCGAGCAACGGGCCCGCCAGCGCCGCCAGCCATGGCGAATTCGTCAGCAGCAGCTGGCCAACCCCCCAGGCCGCTACGCCCATCACCACGCCGACGGACACATCCACGCCGCCCATGGCGATCACTAGCGTCATCCCTAGCGCGATCAACAGCAGTTCACTGCTATTGCGCAGAATGGTGAGCAGGTTATCCACCGTCGCGAACCAGGGAGAAAACCAGGAGAAACCGGCAATGGCGAGGAAGGCGATCGCCAGTAAAGCGATCTCCCGTGAAGTCATGTGCATGCGCATCCCCATTAGAATTTGAACTGGTCGACATTCTCTTTGGTAAATACTGCCGGCGCACCGAGCAGCAGTACGCCGGTTTTGCTATCAAACTTCACCGGCTCGGCGAAACCTGGCACGCGGTTTTCGGCGCTCAAGGCTTTGCCATCAATCAGCTGCTTACCGGCCCACACCGTCAGATAGCCAAGCTTCTCGGGATCCCACAGCACCGTGTAACCAAAAGCACCGCTTTTCAGATAGGCGCGCGCGGTGTTCGGGCTGCAAAAACCGCTGCCGATCACCTTGCCATTCTTACCGGCGGTTTCAATGGCCTGCGCGACGCCAGGGCAAGTGGTCGACGCCATGGCGATCAAGCCTTTAAGATCCGGATTGGCGGACATTAAATCGGTGGCGATCTGTGCCGCGCGGCTGGCGGAGCCACCGGCATATTGCGGTTTAAGCAAAGTAATGTGGGGATATTTGCTTTTCACCCGCTGCTGCATGAAGCCGATCCAGCTATTGAGATTAGATGCGGTGGCTTCACCGGAAACGATGCCGATTTTGCCGCGTTCGCCAACGCGTTTGACCATCTCGTCAATGATGGTTTCGCCCAATCCCTGATCGGTAGCCTGCGCGACATATACCGGACGGCCGCTGTCAGGGGCATCGCTGTCGCTGGTAAACAAATGCACATTATTCGCTTTCGCCTGCGCCAGTACCGGCGCAATGCTGGATGCATCCAGCACGCTGATGCCGATCGCGTTAACCTTCTGCGCAATCAGGTTCTGCACGATCTGCAGTTGATCCATTGGATTGGTGTCTACCGGACCGCTATAGACAAACTCGACGCCCAGATCGCTGGCCGCGCGTTTACCGCCCGCTTCCATCGCCTGGAAATAGGGAATGCCGATAATCTGTGGCACAAAGGCCACTTTTTCTGCGGCGAGGGAATAACCTGAAAACAGTAATGAGAGAGAACAGACTGCAGTAGCAATTCGACGCATTTTATTTCCCCTGGTTAATGGCAGAGCAATTACTGATTCTCAAACACGCGTGCATCGGGATGCGCGCCGGTAATGAGTGAAACGATTTCATCGGGTGAGGTTTCGGCGTGACGCCGCTCGGCAATTTTTCGTCCACGGCGGAACACCACCATGCGATCGGCCACCGCGAACACATCACTGATGTTGTGGCTGATCAGCACCACGGCGCAGCCGCGCGCCGCGAGTCGCCGCGTCAGCTGTAATACTTTTTGCGTTTCTGCAACGGCCAACGCGGCAGTTGGCTCATCCATAATCACCAGCTGCGCGTTGAGGTTGAGCGCGCGGCAGATCGCCACCGCCTGGCGCTGTCCGCCGGAGAGACTGCCGACCGACGCTTCGGCATCGGAGATATGCGCGTCAAGATCCTTTAACAGCTGATCGACCTGCTCACGCATCTCGCGTCGGCGTAGAAAAGGAATGCCCAGCACGCGGCGCTTGAGCTCACGGCCAAGGAAAACGTTCTCGGCAATGCTAAGGTTCTCCGCCAGCGCCAGCTCCTGATAAATGGTGGCGATGCCGTGTTCTGCAGCCTGGCGCGGCGAGGTGAATTTCACCGACTGGCCGTCAATCCACAGTTCGCCGTCGCTGGCGCTATAAGCACCCGACAGCACTTTGGTAAAGGTGGATTTCCCTGCGCCGTTATCGCCGAGCAGCGCCAGCACTTCGCCGCGATGAATGGTGAGATTGACCTGGTTAAGTGCCGTTAAGGCACCGAAGCGTTTGCAGATATTGCGCGCCTCAATAAAACACGTCGTCATCTTCTCTCCCCAGCGCTGAGATAGGCGGCGCTGTGGAAATCGATTTCCCACTGCAGCACCTGGCCGTAGAGAATGGATAAGCGGTTTTTTTCTGCCTCACTAAGATCCTGTGCACAGCGATCCAGCTCGGCTTTCAGCCACAGCGCCTGCTGATGAAACTCCTCTTCAGCATGCATATCGACCCAGCGACGGATGTCGTCATCCAGCAGCGGTTGGGCACTGACGCGTGCGCACCAGTGGTAATACATCCACTCGGCACCAAACATCAGCGTGATGATCTCGGCAAAACTGCCCTGCTTTGCGACGTTTAACATGCCATCGCGAAACGCCGTCACGCCGGGCAAATCATCCGGATAATCCGCCGTATTGATGTTGCGCCGCGCCAGCACCGCTTCAAACCAGGCAATTTGCGTATCCACCAGCGCATTTAACACGCCAATCAACCAGCGCTGCTGGCGAATATCCGGCGCTTTACTCACTGCCAGCGCAAAGATATTGATGGCAGTGGCGACAAAGTTGCCTTCAAACACCAGATAGCGATTAAACACGGCATCAGGCAGCTGATTGCGCTCGATATCCTGCACAAACTGATGCTGTTGCATCGCCAGCCATAGTGTTTGATGCTGCTGCAAAAGCTCATCAGAGAAGCCTTTCATCACGCCTCCTCCAGCGCCGCTTGCGCCACGGACATGAAGTGTTTGACGCGTGCAAGCTCAACCTCATTCCACCACACGCCATCCACTTTCAGCGTGCTGGCGACGATTACGCCCTGCGTGCGTTCAAGGATCTGGCAGATGTTGACGGGTGTTACGCCGGAACCAACCAGCAGCGGCAGCTCGGTAGCCGCACGGATTTCGTCGATTTCATCCAGCGTGGCGCTGTCGCCGGTGCGTTGCCCGGTGGCGATCACCGCATCCGCGTCAAAGAAATCCACGTCCCGCGTGAGCTCCTGAATGGAGCGGTCGGCAACAATCGCATGGCTGCCGTGTTTGACATGGCTATCGGCAAACACGCGGATATGTTCGGCCCGCAGCTGACTGCGGTAACGCAGCGCTTTTGCCGCCGCGCCTTCAATAAATCCTTCATTGGCGATATAGGCATTAGCCCACTGATTCACACGGACAAAATCAGCGCCGCCCGCCAGAGCGGTAGCAAAAGCAGGAATGGCGGCGTTGGCCAGCACATTAATACCGAGTGGCACGCCAAAACGTTCGCGAATTTTTTCCGTAATGACCGCCATAAAGGCAGCGGTTTCCGGACCAATATCCTCTGGTTTGGCAAAAGGAATATCACCGTGATTTTCTACGATCAAACCATGTACACCACCCGATATATAATTTTCGGCATCACGCAGCGCACGCTCAATAATAGCGGGGAGCGGCTTACCTTGATATTTAGGCGCCCCCGGAAAAGCCTCGCAATGAATAACACCTATCACTGCTTTCTTTCTGGAAAAAATATCTTGTATTGCGCTACTTTTTCCTGCTGATATAGAAGCCATCTTCTTCACCTTATTAATGAGAACCATTATGCGAATTTATGTTGCAGGTAATATTGTTGTTGATGAAACCTGGTCCATTAACGATTTGCCTCAAAAGGGCGCGTCTATCCATGGCGTAAAAACATCGCAGGATATTGGCGGCAAAGGCGCTAATCAGGCGATTGTTATTTCACGCTGCGGTATCGATACACGTTTAATTGCCGCAATAGGCGACGACAGCAATGGACGCTGGATTCGTGAGAATATCGCTCATGAACCGGTGACACTTTTTCCCACTGAATATTCATCCCCTCACAGTGACGCCTCAATTATTTTAAACAGCAGCGATGGTGACAATGCCATTATTACCACCACCGCAGCGGCCGATGCCTTAACGGTGGAGATGATTCTGCCCTATTTAGCCGATGCCGCTCCGGGTGATATTTTGCTGCAGCAAGGCAATTTCTCCATAGAGAAAACCCGCGCGCTGTTCAGCTGGGCAAAAACCAGAGGGATGAAAACCGTGTTTAATCCCTCACCGGTCAATCCTGACTTCGCGCAACTTTGGCCGCTGGTCGATATTGCCGTTGTGAACCAGCTGGAAGCCGATTTATTGCAACCGGCTGGCGTCAGCACCCTCATCGTTACTCAGGGCGCTGCCGGTGCGCTGCTTTTCACCGCCACGCAACGCAGCTTTTGCCCCGCCTCACCGACGCAGGCGGTGGACAGCACCGGTGCGGGCGATACCTTCCTCGCCGTGCTGCTGGCGTCTGCGCTCCTGCGCGGCGTGGAACCCGATCGGCTTGCTTTACAACATGCCAGCCAGGCAGCCGCCATCACCGTGAGCCGTACCGGCACCGTGACGGCTTTCCCTTCGCAACAGGAACTCGCCGCGCTGCTGGCTACGCGCAGCGAGTAACCGGTTACTTGAACAGCGGACGATAAGTATCGACGTTCGCTTTGGTCACCACGGTGGCTGGAACCAGAATGGTTTTACTCACCGTTTTCCCTGCCGACAGCGTGTTGAGGGCTTTCAGCGCCTCTTCGCCCATCTTTTTCGGATCCTGCTGCAGCACAGCAGTAACGTAACCGCCATCAATACCGCTGATGGCTTTGGCCGTCAGATCCCATCCGAATACTTTGATCGCTTTCTGCCGTCCCTGGTTTTCCACGGCGGCAATCGCGCCCAGCAGTGCCGGTTCTCCGGTGGCATAAATTGCCGTTAAATCAGGATTGCCGGTGATAAGGTTTTCCGCTGCCGTCATGGCGTTGTCCTGGATATTCTGACCATCCACCACATCGGCAACGGTGATGTTGCTATTGCTCTTGATGGTCTCTTCAAAGCCTTTCTGACGCTGGTTCTGGATCGCCGAATTAAGGGCACCGACAATGCCCAGGCGTGCCTTGCCACCCATCTCTTTCGCCACGTAATCGACAAAATATTTACCGAGTATTTTTCCGCCTTCCAGATTATCCACGCCAACCTGTGACGCTTGTGGACCCGCTGGTAATACCGCATCGATGGCAATTACGGGAATGTTCGCGGCAGCGGCTTCTTTAATCGCCGGCATAATTCCGTTGACGTCAATAGCATCAACCAGAATGCCTTTCACACCTTGCTGAATATAGTTTTCAATTGCATCGTTCTGCGCAACCGGATTATCGGTGGCATTGAAAATAACCAGATCTTTACCACTGGCTTTAGCGGCTTCTTGCGCGCCCTGATTCATCAGATTAAAGAATAATGCCTGCTGATTAATTTGCACTAAGGCATAAGTTGGTGCGGCTTGCGCCAGGGAAAAAAGGGAACCCGCAGAAATTAAGCCTGTAGCCAAAACCAATGAACGCAGTTTTCCGGTGAAAGATAACATCATGGTGTTCCTCGTCGGGAATAAATAATAATCAGCGTTTCCCAGCGTTAAGACACTGAGATTATTTTTGGCGGGCAAATATCGATGGATATGCTGTTCACACTGCGCAGGTGCAGTGTTTTTAAAACGCCCTGCTTACGTTTTTTCGGCAACCCATCCGCTAGGAATACCTGATGAAATAACGAAAGTCAGTTTGGGAATGGATTCCCGGTACTGCGGTAAACTGTGCATACAATTCGCTGAGTGACTTTTTTTGTCAAGTGTTTATTTATGCGCCAGTGGGCAAAGGAAAGCGCTGTATCAGCCGCGCTTAAGTGTGTTACAGATATTGGTGTGGATAAAAACGCATCCTCTTGCGACTCCGCGCGTTATTGTGAGGTCGCCATAAATGGCGACCCTACGATTGATCGGCACGTTTTGTAGGGTCGCCATTCATGGCGACCGAGAAATGGCGACCCTACGATTAATCGGCACGTTTTGTAGGGTCGCCATTCATGGCGACCGAGAAATGGCGACCTTACGATTGATCGGCACGTTTTGTAGAGCCGCCATTCATGGCGACCGATAAATCACTATGGCGAGGAACATGAGTACAAAACGCGTGTTGTTATCTGACGTGGCGAAATTAGCAGGGCTCTCCAAGGCCACGGTCTCTCGCTATCTGAATCACAGCATTGTGTTGCCGCAGGAGACGATTGACCGCATTGAAGCTGCCATTCACCAGCTCGATTATCGCGGCAACAGCCTGGCGCGACGCCTGAGCAAAGGCGGCAGCGAAACCCTGGGTTTAGTGCTGCCCGATATCACCAACTCCTTCTTCGCTGAACTGGCCGACGCGGCAGAAGAGGCGGCATCAGCGCGCGGTTACAGTTTGGTACTCTGCATCACCCGCAACAATCCCGACAAAGAGGCGCAGTTCATTCGCTGGCTGGACACACGCCAGGTCGATGGCCTGCTGTTTACCACCAACCGTCCAGATAACGGCTTGCTGCGTAAAGAGATGCAGCGTCATCAGCATATAGTATTACTCGATGAAGATATTCCCGGCAGCAGCGTACCAAAAGTATTTGCTGACAACGTGCAAGGCGGGCGTATCGCGACTGAACAGCTGATCGCTGCGGGACATCGTCATATCGCCTTTATTGGCGGTCCGGAACAGCTGATGAGCGTGCGCGAACGTTATCTCGGCTTCTGCACCGCGATGAAGCAGGCCGGTTTGTCGGTACCCGACGAATGGGTCATGTACGGTAACTACGAACGTGAGTTTGGTCAGCAGGCTTTGCAGCAGCTGTTCAGCCAGTCTCAACGCCCCTCCGCCGTGTTTGCCGCCAGTGATTATCTGGTGCTGGGCTTGCTGGATGGCTTACGTGCCAGCGGCCTTCAGGCCCCCGCTGCACTTTCACTGGTTGGCTTTGATGACGCCAACTACACCGACCTGACGCAGCCGCGCATCTCCACCATTCGCCAACCCGCCCGGGAACTGGGTTATACCGCAGTAGATATCATGCTGCGCCTGCTCAACAACGAAGCCAATATTCCATTGGAAACTCGCTTGCCGGTCGAATGGGTTGGACGCGATTCGATCCAGCTCTGCTGCCCCTGAACCAAAATGGCGCAAAATTGCACAACTTTGGCGCAAAAGATGATCAAAAATCACCAGCGTATTGCCTTTTAGTAAACCGGTTTACCTCGCTACGCACATTTAGCCTATTGAATTAACGATATTTTTGCCTTCACAATACTGGCTAAATTATAACCTGGCACAGAAACTGCAATATTCCTCCCGGCAAACAAATATCGTTGTATCCAGAGCCAGCACGTATCAGGTTATGTTGTATCCGGCAGGTAAACCGGTTTACTAGCATGTAAACCGCGCCAGATCCGACCTTTCCCGCTGACTAACAATTGTCCCGGTAACCGCAATGGGAGTGATCAGATGCAGCAGCCACACGCTACCCCGGCACGGGTAGAAATGATTAACATCACCAAAACTTACGGTTCGATACGATCCCTGCGCGGCGTGAATTTGCAGCTGGCGCCAGGGGAAGTGCTGGGATTGGTGGGCGATAACGGTGCGGGCAAATCAACCCTGACCAAAGTGCTCTCCGGTGCGGTGGTGCCCACCAGCGGTGCCATTCGCATCGACGGTGAGCAGCAGCACTTCACCAATCCGGCGGATTCGCGCCGTTGTCACATTGAGATGGTCTACCAGGATTTATCGCTGTGCGACACGGTGGATGTCGCCGGTAATCTGTTTATGGGCCGCGAGCCAATGAAATCGGTGCTCGGCATCCCTTTTCTCGATCAGGCCAAAATGCATGCCGAAGCACGCGATATGCTGAAAGGTTTGGGTATTTCGATTCCCGATACGCGTTTGCTGGTGCGCAATTTATCCGGCGGCCAACGGCAGGCGATTGCTATTGCCCGCGCCGCCGCCTTCGATCCGAAAGTGCTGATCATGGATGAGCCGACCGCTGCGTTAGCCGTAGCGGAAGTGGAAGCGGTGCTGGAGCTGATACGGCGCGTCTCTGCGCGCGGGGTTAGCGTCATCCTCATCACCCATCGTTTGCAGGATCTGTTCTTGGTGTGCGACCGCATTATGGTGATGTACGAAGGCACCAACGTAGCGGATCGCCGCGTAGCGGATACCAGCCTGAGCGATATCGTTAATTTGATCGTGGGTGAGAAATTTACCGCTCATTCGGCGGCTGCACACTGAGGTAATGGGATGAGCATCATGAATTTAAGCAGTTCGCGCATGATTCAGCATTCGCTACCGCGTCGCCTGCTGCATAACCATTCGGGCGTGGTGAGCATTGCGCTGTTTTTCATCTTTTGCTGCGTGGTGTTTTCGCTGATCACCAGCAACTTTCTCACCAGCACTAACTGGCTGAATATCATTCGGCAAAGTGCTCCGCTGCTGATCGTTGCAACCGCAATGACGTTGGTGATCACTACCGGCGGCATTGATTTGTCGGTGGGTTCGACGCTGGCGCTGGTTGGCGCGCTTTCCGCTATCGCGCTTAACAACTGGGGCTTATCCTGGCCAGTGGTGCTGATCGGTGGATTGCTGCTGGGCGGATTAGTTGGCGCCATCAATGGCTTCTTTATCGCCTTTGAGGGAATTCCGGCGTTTATCGTCACCCTGGCCACGCTGGCGGTAGTGCGCGGAGTGGCATTGCTGGTCACGCAAGGTTATTCCATTCCGGTGCCGGCCGACAGCTTGTTTACCTTTATGGGGCGCGCCTGGGTGCTTGGCGTTCCGATGCCCGCGCTGATTGGCATCGTAGTCCTGTTTGCCGGGCATATTGTGCTGAACCATATGCGTTTTGGCCGCTACGTTACGGCGATTGGCGCCAATGCGGAAGGTGCACGTCGCAGCGGTATCAACACCAAAGCGGTGACCATGAAGGTCTATATCATTAGCGGCATGGCAGCGGCGCTGGCGGGGATGATCATTACCGCGCGTCTCGGCAGCGGCTCATCCAATCAGGGTGAAGGCTTTGAACTGCAGGTGATTGCTGCCGTAGTGCTGGGCAGCACCAGCCTGTTTGGCGGCTTTGGCACCGTTATCGGCACGCTGCTGGGCGCGCTGTCGATTGCCATCATCCAGAACGGACTGATTCTGTCGCACATCTCGCCGTTCTATACGCAAATCGCCACCGGCACCATCATTCTGCTCGCTATCTGGCTGAATACCCGCATTCTCAACCCCGCCCGCGCGCCGGCAAAAGGATAGCCCATGAAAGGATCGATTTTCCGTCATGCCGATCCGTTACCGCTTGGCGTTACAAGTGGCTACGTGATGACGGTTTTAGGACCGCTACCGCTGGCTGAGATGGGCGTGACCTTGATGCACGAACACATTCTGCTGGACGCTTCCGGCAAATGGGTGCCGCCCTGCTGTTGCAGCGATCGTCATATTGCCGAGATGCCAGTCAAGATCGAGAACCTCGGCGAACTGGCCATGAACCCGCTGATGAGCCGCGATAACTGCCAACTGTTTGACGTCGACCTGGCGATTGAAGAGTTGATGAAGTACCGCGCGTTGGGGGGTGAAACCATTATTGATCCAACCAATATCGGCATTGGCCGCGACCCGAAGGGCTTACAGCGTATCGCCCGCTTGACCGGTCTCAACATAGTGATGGGCACTGGACTTTACCTCGAGCCCTCGCATCCCGCATGGGTGAAAAGTATCAGCGTGGAGCAGCTTAGCGAAAAATTGATCTTTGATCTCGGTGGCGCAGCGGAAAAACCGGAGGTGATTGCCGGACTGATCGGTGAAATCGGTATCTCCAGCCACTTTACCGCCGATGAAGAGAAATCGTTGCGCGCGGCGGGACGCGCCAGTGCGGCAACCGGCGTGCCGATTCAGGTGCATCTGCCGGGTTGGGAACGTTTAGGCCATAAGGTGCTGGATATCTTGCAGCAGGAAGGCGCCGATCTGCGTCACACCGTGCTGTGCCATATGAATCCTAGCTTTGCCGATAAACGCTATCAGCGTGAACTGGCCGATCGCGGGGTGTTCCTTGAATACGACATGATCGGCATGAGCTATTACTACGCCGATGAATCGGCGCAATCACCTTCCGATGAAGAGAACGCGCGCGCCATCTGCGAATTGATCGATGACGGCTACCTCCAGCAAATTTTGCTGTCGCAGGATGTGTTCCTGAAAACCATGCTAACGCGCTTTGGCGGCCACGGTTATGGCTACATCCTCAAACATTTTGTCCCGCGCCTGAAACGTCACGGCGTCAGCGGCGAACAACTCGAAACCTTATTGATTGCTAACCCGCAGCGCGTATTTGGCGGGTGAAAGGGAAAATTATCATGCAGAAACAAGTCTTGCTGGTGGGCGAATCCTGGACCAGCACCTCGAACCACATTAAAGGCTTTGACCAATTCTCCACCGCCACCTGGCATACCGGCGCCAGCGATTTTATCGCGGCGTTAAAGGAGAGCGATTACGCCGTCACGCACATGCCGGCACACGCTGCGGCCACCGATTTCCCACTCACGCTGGAAGGATTGCAGCAGTGGGATGTGATTATTCTTTCGGATATTGGTGCCAATACGCTGCTGCTGCATCCCGATACCTGGCTAAAAAGCCGTCGCACCGCCAACCGCTTATCGCTGATCCACGATTACGTGGCGGCGGGCGGCAGCCTGATGATGATTGGTGGTTACTTCAGTTTTCAGGGTATCAATGGCGGTGCGCGCTTCCGCCATACGCTGGTGGAAAAAGTCCTGCCGGTGCGCTGTCTCGCCTGGGATGATCGTGTTGAAACGCCCGAAGGATCGACGCTGGAGATGACGCAGCCGCATGCGGTATTCAACAATATTTCCGGCGAATGGCCGTGGATGCTGGGATACAACGAAGTGGAGATGCAGCCTGAAGGTACGCTGCTGGCGACCGTTGCTGGCACCGCGCATCCATTATTAGCGGTGCGGGAATATGAAAAAGGGCGATCGCTGGTGTGGACCAGCGATATGTCGGCACACTGGCTACCGCAAGAGTTTACGCAATGGCCCGGCTATCGCCAGCTGTGGATTAACTGCTTCGACTGGCTAACGGAGCGCGCCTGATGCCTCCCGCTTCGCTCGCCCTTACCCAACATTTGCTCGGTTTCGATACGATCAATCCGCCCGGTAATGAAGCGGCGTGCATGCAGTTTTTGGCCGATTGGCTGAGCGAGCGAGGTTTTGCGGTTAACTTGTCGTCTTTTGGTGCTGGCCGCAGCAATCTGATTGCGCATCTTCACGGCGCATCGCCCGGCAAACCGCTGGCGTTTACCGGCCATCTGGATACCGTGCCGCTCGGCAATCAACCCTGGCAACACGATCCTTTTGGCTCGGATATCGTGGCCGATCGGCTTTATGGACGCGGTTCGAGTGATATGAAAGCGGCGATAGCGGCTTTTGCTTTCGCCTGCCTCCAGCAGCAAACGGCGATTCGTACCGGGCGCGGCGTGGTTCTGCTGATCACCGGCGGTGAAGAAACGGGCTGTGAAGGCGCACAGTCGCTAATTGATGCCGGCACGTTGCCGGAAATTGGGGCCCTAATCGTCGGCGAACCGACAGCCAATTATCCGGTGATTGGGCATAAAGGTGCACTGTGGCTTCGCTGCGAGACGCGCGGAAAAACCGCCCATGGCGCGATGCCGGAACTGGGAATCAACGCTATTTACCTCGCGGCTGATGCGTTAGGCAAAATCCGCCGCTTTTCTCCCGGCGCACCGCATCCGTTGATGAAGCAGCCCACGCTGAATGTGGGACGGATTCAGGGCGGTTTAAACATTAACTCGGTGCCGGATCGCACGGCATTTGATGTTGATATTCGCAGCGCGCCGAATTTGCAACACGCAACAATTCGCCAGCGGTTAGCGGCGATGCTCGGAGAAGAGGTGCAGATCACCACCCTGGTCGATCTGCCTGCCGTATTGAGTTCCGAAGAGAATCAGTGGATCCAATCGGTCTATCGTCGCTGCCAGGCGCTTTTCACGCAGCCGTTAGCCGCGCGCGTTGTGCCCTACTTTACCGATGCCTCGCTGCTGCTGCCCGCGCTGGGTAATCCGCCATGTATTATATTAGGCCCGGGCGAACCGACGATGGCGCACCAGACCGATGAGTATTGTTCGTTGAGTAAGCTGGGGGAAGCCGAGCAGTTATATGGGCAGATTATTGCGGATTGGATGAAGGTATAGAAGCGGTCGCCATGAATGGCGGAATGTCGCTCACTTAACCTATTTATACAGGTGCGCATCAATGCGCACCCTACGAAAGCCCCGCACTATTAACGTAGGGTCGCCATTGATGGCGACCTGCGGGATTGCTGGGTGCACAATCCTGCGCACCCAGCATTTTCCTCAGAAACGATAGGTCGCGGATACCGAGACGTTACGCGGCTCACCGTAAACAATCCCGCCGTTGCCGACGTTGTTGTCGTACTCTTTGTCGAACAGGTTGTTGATGTTCGCTTGCAGCGAAACGTTTTTGGTCACGTCGTAGCGCGCGAACAGATCCACCAGCGAATAGCTGCCTTGGCGAGCACGCCAGGTGCCGTTGCCTTCCGGACCGGCAAGATCGCTGTAAGTCTTCGATTGCCAGGTCACACCACCACCGACCGTCAGCGCCTCTAGCATCGGCAAGCGATAGCTGGTGAAGAGATTGAATGACGTGCGCGGCAGCTGCGAATTGTAATTTTCGCCCTCACGATCTTCCGCCACATAGCTGGTTCCGCCGAAGGTCATCTGCCAGTTATCCGTCACCGCGCCGTTCACCTCGAACTCAACGCCACGGCTCACCACGCCACTTTTACCTACATAGATCGCATTACCGGTTTCAGGGTTGGTTTGTCCTGTGGCTTCACCGACGTTATCCAGTTCGGTGCGGAATACCGAAATTGAGGTGGTCAGGCGACTGTTAAACCAATCCGACTTCACCCCCGCTTCGTAGTTTTTACCAATCACTGGCGCCAGGAATCCGCCTGAAGAATCCTGGTAATCCTGCGGCTGGAACACCGAAGTGTAGCTGGCATACGCTGACCAATTATCGTAGAAGTCCCAAATCACGCCGCCATATGGCGTGATGTTGTTCTTCTCCATCTCTTCCGTCAGCGTCTGACGATTCCAGTTGGTATAACGCGCGCCCAGGATCACATGTAGCGGATCGGCCAGCGAAATGCGGGTTGCCAGATAAGCAGACTTCTGGCGCACCAGTTGGGTATCCGAAGCGGGTTCGCGTGGATTCCAGTCAGACTCCGGGAAGTTACCGTTGTAATCGTAGAAATTACCCAGTTGCGCCGGTGAAATGTTGGTCCAGGCACTGTAGTACTTATTATCCTGACGGCTGTAATTGATGCCCAGCATCAACTCATGCTGACGGCCAAACATCTCATATGGGCCGCTGGCAAAGGCATCCACCGCATCCACTTTACGTTTACCGGTGTTGTAGCCAGTACCGCCGACGGCGTCATAAGCATAAGAGGCAGGATACTGATTGACGGCAACGCCGGTGTCTTTATT
This sequence comes from Candidatus Pantoea floridensis, assembly GCF_900215435.1. Classification (NCBI taxonomy): domain Bacteria; kingdom Pseudomonadati; phylum Pseudomonadota; class Gammaproteobacteria; order Enterobacterales; family Erwiniaceae; genus Pantoea; species Candidatus Pantoea floridensis. Next base: position 43,223 of record NZ_OCMY01000002.1, on the reverse strand, counting down.
GATATAGCTATCGATATACAGTTGCTTACTATCCAGAGTCATCTGGTTATGCGTGCCGTTAAGCGTGATGTTCCAGCCGTTATCAAAGTTTTGCTGCAGGTTAATAAAGACTTTATTGTTTTCTTTATTGTTATAAGCCCAATCCGGCGCGGTGTTATAACCACGGCGCAGTTTCACCTGCGAGCCGTCGGTATACCAGCGGGGTGAACCACCCCACATTGGCGAATCGGTATTCACCTGGCTGAACTCATAGCCTACCGACAATTTCGTGGCATCGGTCAGATCGGCATCGACTACGCCATAGACGAACTTCTTGTCTGCGCCATAGCGTTCGATAAAGCTGTTTTTGTCTTCATAGCCCGTCACCAGGCGTCCACGCACGTTACCTTCTGGCGACAGCGGCGCAGAGAGGTCCGCAACGTAACGCTGCTTATTCCAGCTGCCGTAGCTGGCAGAAACACTGCCGGTGAACGCTTTGCTATCGGCGTGCTTGCGCACCATGTTGATTGAAGCGGAGGGATTGCCCGGTCCGGTTAGCAAACCTGTGGCGCCGCGAACCACTTCAACGCGTTCATACAGCGCCATATCGCTCTGCGCATCGCCCAGATTCCAGCGCGAAGCGAAGGCGGTTGGGATGCCATCGACCATGTAGTTGTCGATCATAAAACCGCGCGAATAGTAGTTGGTGCGATCCATATCACTCGAGACGCCGTGAATGCCGGTGGTATTCGACAACACATCATTCAGCGATTGCAGCTGCTGATCTTCCATCCGCTGCTTGCTAACAATCGAAACCGATTGCGGAATATCGCGCGCGGTCAGCGCCATTTTGGTACCGGCACGCGTCACGGGAACGCTGTAATCTTTGGCGGCCTGCTCTTGCTGATCCGCGCTGGCGCTGGCATCAACGTTCAGAGTCTGTTCGGGAGGGGTGGATTCCGCTGCTTGCGCGATACCCGACGCAATCAACATAGCCAGTAAAGAGAGACGCAGCGCACGCTGAGGCACACTGCCGGGTTTCCTGACGCGCAAATCTTCGAAAGACATACGATTCCTCAATCAACTTATCGTTATTTTTTTCGGCATCGCAGCGTCTGCGGAACGAAGAACAGTAAGGATGCCGTTAAGAAAGCAAATGAGAAATATACGCATTAAGGTTTGCAATGCAAGAAATTGTTACCGGTTAACTGACACTTTTACACTTAGATAAAAGCCTTATGCGTCAACGAGTAATAATTGAGGTAGGTTACTTTCCGGAATCATTCCGTTAGCGTTATCAGCAACTCCGTGAAAAAGAACAGTTTCTGGATGCCCAACCGGCGGGAAGCACAGGAATGAATGGCCGTACCAGAACGGTTAGTGGCGTAGCAATAAACACAGCCGCCTTGGCTGACAAGCAACGTGCTGTTCGTAGAGCGCCGTAAAATGCGAAGTAAACGCCCCTCTATTATTCTTAGGCTGATACATTTCGGCGATAATAAATACAATAACCTTGCTAAATAATGAAAAATATAAAGACATTTCTGATGCTATCTTATTTTCCGGACAATTCTGCCTGCATGAAATTATTTTAATTTGGTTTAAAGTCTCGTAGAATACCTGATTCATACCTCTTAGACCAATAATAAGGATTTATTCATGAGCGATGCACTTATTGCGTTGAACAATATTCGTACGCTACGTGCTCAGGCGCGTGATATTGATATTGCCGTATTAGATGAAGTACTGGAAAAACTTTCCGTGGTAGTGGCAGAGCGCCGCGAAGAAGTCGCCGCAGAGAATGCCGCACAGCGCGAAAAAGAACAGAAACTGGCGCAGTATAAAGAGATGTTGCTAAAGGATGGCATCGATATTAATGACCTTGCGCAATTAACCCCGCAGGCAACGAAAGCGAAAGCTAAACGTGCGCCGCGTCCCGCGAAGTATAAATTTATCGACGAACAGGGTAAGGAAAAGCTGTGGACCGGCCAGGGCCGCACGCCATCGCCGATTAAAGCAGCCCTTGATGCGGGCGGTTCGCTGGATGATTTTCTAATCTGAATTAATTAGGTGGACGTCATTGTCCACCTATTGTTTCTCCGGAGCGGTGCGACTTTTTGCGCTCTTATAATAGAGCGCTGCTATTTAACACCCGCGCGATGAACATGGACCTATTTCAGAACGGCGCAAGCGTGCGCAATTCTCCGCCCCGCTTCACGCACCGTGTCAATATCGGTGGCAATCGACAAACGGAAATACGGTGATAAACCGTAAGCGCTGCCCGCTACGCCGGACACGCCGCTTTCCAGCAGATAATTCAGCACATCCTGCTCGCTCTCAATCTTCTGACCATCTGGACGTGTTTTGCCGAGCAAACCGGCGCAGCGACAGAAGATAAAGAACGCACCGTCCGGATTTAATACTTCAATCTCTGCCAGCGGTTTGAGTAACGCCATTATCGCATCACGACGATCCTGATAAGCTTCACGTTGCGGCGTAAGGAAATCCAGCCCGCCATTGAATGCCGCCGCCGCAGCGGCCTGGCTGATGGCGCTCGCGCCAGAACTGTTTTGCGACTGAACGACCACCATGGCATCAATCAACGCTTTAGGGCCCGCGCCGAAGCCAATGCGCCAGCCGGTCATGGCGTAGGTTTTGGACGCACCGCCTACCAGCAGAATGCGATCAACTAAATCGGGCGCCACGTGCATCAAACTAACATGTTCACGACCATCGAACAGAATATGCTCGTAAAGCTCATCCAGCATGATCAACACATCGGGATGATCGCGCAGTACCGTCGCCAACGCGGTCAATTCTTCGGCGCTGTAGGCCATGCCTGATGGATTGCCCGGATTGTTAAGTACCAGCCAGCGAGTTTTCGTCGTGATCGCCTGTGCCAGCTGCTGCGGCTGCAGTTTGTAATGCTGCTCGAGCGGGCAGGTTAAGAGAACCGCTTCGCCGCCGTTGAACCGCACGCTATCTGGAAAGGTCGGCCAATAGGGCACCGGCACAATCACCTCATCGCCTTCATTCAGCGTGGCGGCAAAAGCGTTGAAGATGATCTGCTTGGCGCCGTTGGCGATGCAAATCTGTCCCAGTTCATAATCGAGCCGATTTTCATTGTGTAATTTGGCCTGCACCGCCTTGCGCAGCGGTGCAGTGCCGTTGGTGGGCGTGTAGCGGGTTTCACCCGCTTCCATCGCCGCCACCGCCGCCTGACGAATGTGCGACGGCGTATCGAAATCGGGCTCACCGGTGGTGAGATCGAGAATATCCACGCCCTGCTCTTTCAGCTGGCGCGTCAGTTGCCGCGCCGCCGCATTAGCCGAGAGCGACACGGACTGCACACGCTTCGATAAGGTGACCATGTGTTGCTCCTGAAGGGTTAAACCGCCGGCAAACCGAGGTTTTCGCGCAGCGTGGCGAACGCGTAATCCTCGCGGAACAGACCGCGACGGCGCAGTTCCGGGATCACCAATTCGACGAACAGGTCGAGCTGCTCGGACATAATGGCCGGCATGATATTGAAGCCATCGGCACCGCCCTCTTTCAGCCACAACTCGAAATCATCGGCGATGTCTTCTGCGGTACCGACAATTACACGATGTCCGCGTGATCCTGCTGCCACCGCAGCCAGCTCGCGCAGGGTCAGATTTTCACGCTTCGCCATGTCCGTCATCAATTTGACGCGACTCTGATTACCTTCACCCAGCGGCACTTCCGGCACCGGACCATCCAGCGGGAACTGGCTGAGATCCATGCTGAAACGCAGCGACAGCTGACGCAGACCATTTTCGATATCCACCAGCGTATTGAGTTCTTTCCACAGCGCTTTAGCTTCTTCTCGCGTGCGGCCAACAATCGGCATGACACCCGGCATGATCACTACGTGGTCGGGATTACGACCGGCTGCAATCACCTGATCCTTCTGCGAGCGATAGAAGGTTTGTGCCTCTTCCAGACTGGCCGACGCGGTGAAGATCACTTCTGCCGTTTCAGCAGCCAGTTTCTGACCATCCGCAGACGAACCCGCTTCAATGATCACCGGACGACCTTGCGGTGAACGGGTGATATTCAGCGGGCCTTGCACCTGGAAATGTTCTCCCTGGTGATTAATCGGCTGAATTTTCTCATCTACAAAGTAGCTGCCCGTCTCCTTATTGGGCTGCACAGCACCCTCTTCCCAGCCGGCCCACAGTTTTTCCGCCACTTCAAGGAATTCACGTGCGCGCGCATAGCGCTCAGCATGGTTCGGCATATCGCTGCGGCTAAAGTTACGCGCCACATCGGTAGAGAACGAGGTGACCACGTTCCAGGCTGCGCGCCCGCGGCTGATATGGTCCAGCGAAGAGAAGCTGCGCGCCATGGTGAACGGATCGCTGAAGGTGGTGGACGCCGTTGCCGCCAGGCCAATGCGCTTGGTATTTACTGCCAGCGCCGAAAGCATGGTCAGCGGTTCCAGACGCGCCATGGTTGAAGGCAAACGATACATGCTGGTTGCCAGCGCATCGCCGACGAAGAACAGATCGAATTTACCGGCTTCGGCCTTTTTCGCGAGGGTGATGAGCCAGTCAATGTCGGTAGGATCGCCGAGCTTTTCCGTCAAACGCCAGCCGCTGACGTGTTGTCCGACCGGTTGAACAAAAAGACCTAAGCGGATGTGGCGTTGTTGTTGTGAAGTAGCCATGAATTTGTCCTGGTAAATAAAAGTGAGGCGTTTAAAAGGCGTTCTCGGTCGCCAGCAGCGCCTGCTCCAGCGCATCGGCAGTGATGCGGAACGGCAGGCGTTCGGCGCTGGCCGCCGGGAATTTGATCTGTTCAGCGATAGTGCGGATGATGGCCGCGCGATCGCCGGTTAATGGCGCAAGCGTTAAAGGCATATCGTATTGACGCAGCAGCGTCAGCAGTTCGCTGTCCGGCACCCCGTCATGCTCAATTAACGATTGCACCAGCAGGCTGAAGCCCACTTTCTCCCCGTGCAGCCACGCGTGTAGGTCCGGTTGATGGGTCAGGCGATTATGGATTGCGTGAGCGAATCCCGGCGTTGGCAACACGTCACGCACGCTGTTCGCCAGCCCCGCCAGAACAATATTGGCGTCGATGATTTGCACCAGCTCAGGCGTCACCTGCTGCTGCGCATTTGCTGCCACCGCTGCGGCACCCAGCTCACGGTAGCGATCCAGTGCGCGCCGCGCGGTCATCACTTTGAGATCCAGTGCCAGATCGTGGGGATTGTTACGCTGATAAGGGTAGAACTCGTAGTACTTCGCCAGCGCATCAACGATACCCGCTTTCAGATAACGCACATCGCTACGGGCAATCACTTCGCTATCCACCAGCACCAGATCCGGCATTTTACCCAGCGGCTGGCTGCGCACATGTCCGCCCTGCTCATTGTAAATAATCGCTACCGGCGACCACGCGGCGCAGGTGGCGGCCACGGTAGCGAAATTGATCAATTTTAGGTCGGGCAGTTGGCTACCAACGGCCTTGGCCGCATCCAGTACACGCCCGCCGCCGACTGCCAACAGCAGCTCAGCGCCCTGGCTTTCCACATTATGCTTCAGCGTTTCAATGGCGGCATCGGTGCATTCACCCGGCAGATACTCTATTTCCCAGCGAATACCTTCGGCTGCGAGACTTTGTGTTAATGCGGGATTGACCGCCTGCCAGGCGCGGGGAGAAGTAAAAATACGGATATGTGAGGCGTAAGGTTTTATAAATTCTCCGGTGCGCGCGCGCAAACCGGATTCATGTGCATAAGCACGCGGAGATTTGATTGCTAACACGGCTTCACCCTGATTAAGAATAAGGCTATAACGAATTAAAATTAAGATAATTCAGAGGGTTAATAAAGAATAGTTATAGCGCTATGTATTTTCTGCATACTACGGTAAATAACGATTTAAGCAATGCAAAACGGGCGATTTCATTTTCACAAATTCGCATTAGCTTAGTTAGTTTTCACATATAGCGCAGCTTGGCTTTGCTGGTAATCTGATCGCTTTCCATTGGTTTGCAAAATAGCCGCCTGTAAGGTCGCCATTTATGGCGACCCAATAAAAACGCGCATTCTTTGCTTTTCTCCGCCAGCTGGCGGTTTATCCGGGGATATCTATGTCACTTATATTTCGTCAGGTTAGAGAAGACGAGGTGGAAACTTATCAGGCCCTGATGCATGCCGCTTATGCGCCGACGCTGGCGCTGGGCATCAAGTTTGATGCCGCCACCGCCGATCGCGCTAAAACGCTGCGTCACCTGCAAAGCCACGGCGTTTATGCGCTGTATGCTGATGATGTCATGGTCTCGTCGGTCACCGTGCGCTATCCGTGGGGCCCGCTTCCCGGCCCGTTTGGCCTGCCGCACATTGGCTGGTTTGGCGCGCATCCCGATTATCCCGGCCTGCAATATGGGCGACAGGTACAAGATCGTCTCGAGCAAGAGATCCTGCGCGGCAAATTACGCGCCCCTGCCGTTTCGCTCGGCACCGCAACCAGCCATCCGTGGCTGATCGACATGTACCAAAAGCGCGGTTTTCAGCTGATGCACACCACCGATCTCGGCAAAGGTCACATTACTCAATATATGAAAAAAGTACTGGATGAAGCCGCCCATGATGCGTGGTTAACGCGTCTGGCCGCTCAACAAGGAATGAAACCATGAGCCAACAACTCGACACATTAGGCGAACAGCTGATCGCTTTCCGCCATGAACTGCACCGTTTTCCCGAACTTTCTAATGAAGAGTTTGAAACCACCGCACGCATTCGGCAGCAGCTGGAAAAGTACCGTATTCGCGTACTGGATCTGCCGCTCAAAACCGGCTTAGTGGCCGAAATTGGCCCCGAACAAGGCCCGCTGATGGTGTTACGTTCCGATATCGATGCGTTGCCGATTGAGGAGCAATCTGATGTGACATTTCGCTCTGAGCGTCCCGGCGTGATGCACGCCTGTGGCCACGATTTCCATAGCTCGGCGGCGCTTGGGGCGGCTATCTTACTGAAACAACAGGAAGATACCTTGCCGGGCCGCGTGCGCATTTTATTCCAGGCCGCCGAAGAAACCGGCCAGGGCGCGCCCGATGTGATTGCCACCGGTGCGCTGAACGACGCGGTGGCTATTTTCGGCATCCATAACGATCCTTCACTGCCACCGGGCGTGATCGGCAGTAAAGCCGGTCCGTTGACAGCAGCAGTCGACCGTTTTGATATCAGCATTACCGGCATCGGTAGCCACGCGGCTAAACCCCATCAAGGTAACGATCCGATTGTTATCGCAGCACAAATCGTTTCAGCGGCGCAAACGCTTATCAGCCGCAATGCGCCATCGGGTGATAACGCAGTGGTGTCGATAACGCAGATTCACAGCGGCAGCACCTGGAATGTTATTCCTGATAGCGCCTGGCTGGAAGGCACGGTGCGCTCCTTCTCACAGGAGACACGCGAACGGCTGGAGCAGCGCTTCCGGGAAATTGTGCTGGGTATCGGCGCGGCCTTTGCTGCTGATGTGACCTTCAACTGGCATGCGGGTCCGCCATCGGTGGTGAATGATGCACATTGGGCCGACTTCGCCCTGCAGCAGGCCAGCGCAAGCGGATTTGAGGCGCGCGTGGTGGAAGCCAGCCCGATCGGCGAAGACTTTGCTTTTTACCAGCAGCAGCTGCCCGGCGCCTTCATGATGATTGGCACCGGTGAGCCCTATGCCCTGCATCACCCGGCGTTTCGTATTAATGATGATGTGCTGCTGCCCACTGCACGCTATCTCGCTAACCTTGCCGTCGCGGCATTGCGTAGCCTGGAGCGTGCCAGCTGATGAATCTGACTGCCGCGCTGGCTGAGCGCATTGTTAACAGCCAACCGGATGACGCTGCACGCGATGCGGCGCGCAACGGCGTGCGTGATTTTCTCGCCGTCAGCTGGCCGGTATTGCAAGGTCAGGTACCTGATAGCGGTTTACCGGCGCTGCGCCGCGTTTACGGCGACGGCGGCACGCGCTCCCACGCGCTGCTACTCGGTTATGCCAGCCATGCGCTGGATTACGATGATTTCCATGCCGATTTTCGTGGGCATCCCAGCGTGGTAATTCTGCCCGCGCTCTTCGCCTGGCAACAGCAACAGCCTGCTGAACTGAACGATTTTCTTGATGCCTACGCGATAGGCGTGGAAGTTGCGGGTCGTCTAGGCGTTGCCGTAAGCCAACAGCATTATGCATTGGGCCATCACAACACTGCGACGCTGGGCACCCTTGCCGCCGCCGCCGCGCTCGCCCGGCTACTGCATTTGGATACGTCGACAACCGCAACGCTGCTTGGCATTGCGGCTACGCAGGCCAGCGGTTTACGTGCGCAGTTTGGATCGGCGGTAAAACCATTGCATGCAGGTTTCGCCGCAGAACGCGCAGTGACTGCCGCACAGCTGACGCTGGCTGGGTTTGATGGCAGACAAGGCGGCGTAATCGAAGCCTTTATTACCGCCACCAGCAATGGTCAGGCGCGGCCAGAAAAATTAATTGAAAACTGGGCGCAACCGTGGCGCATCGTGACGCCGGGGCTGGAGTTCAAGCCTTTTCCCACCTGCGCCGGTACGCACAGTGCCGCCGAAGCCACGCGCATCCTACGCCAGGCGTGGCTGGCAAGCGGAAAATCACTGGATTCACTGCTAGAAAATATCTGCGATATCAGCGTCGCTTTTCCGCCGGGTGGCGATATTGCCGCCTCGGTACGTGTGCCAACCAACGGCATTGAAGCACGGTTCAGCCTGGAATATGTGATTGCGGCGATGCTGATGTACAACGATTTGCGTTTGGAGGATTTCGCCGAAGGCGATCTGAATCACGCCGTGATGCCACTGGCGTCCAAAGTGCGGCGTACGCCGGATGAAAGCGCGCCGCCGGATGCGATTAATCCGGCGCTGCGTTTTCATGTGGTGACGTTGACGTTGCGCGATGGCACGCAGTTGCAGCATCGCCGCACACGCCAGCAATCGCTAGCTGATACGGTTGATGTCGCCGGGAAGCTGCGTGCGGCGCTGCTGAAGGAAACGCCGCAACGCCAGCAGCGGTTGTTTGAGAGCAGCAACTTGCGCAGCACGGCGGAACTAACCGCCTTAACACAGCTACTACTTTAGAGCGTTTCAACAGGCTCTAACGCATCCTGAATGGCATCAGCAAGATTAGCGATTTCGTTCGCTACGGCTTGCAAATCCCATGATGCCTTTGAACCACTGGCCGCAGTAGACGCGCTCACCGACTCTTTAGCCACGGCTAACGCTGCCGCAACTGCCACGGTGCGCTTATGCTGTTCTACCGTGACGCCTTGCGCTGGCTGTGTGAAATAGTCGTTGACCATAATACCTCTCCCTTACCTGTTAAAAATAAAATGAAATCCTGGAGAGGTATTATGAGGTAATTGCCGCAGAGTGCTATCGAAATAGTGAGCCGCCAGCGGCGGCTCACACTGTTTCAGATTTTAGGCTGCTGATCTTCGGGAAATTCTGTGTCGCGAGGTAAATCATCATCTTCATCGGGTAAGGGTTCATCATCACCGGGTAAAGGAATGACATCATCATCTGGACGCTCTGACATAAGTACCTCCATAAGCCCGAATTGGGTGAGTTAAGTGTAGTAATGCCGCCAAATAGGCCGAAGGCGTTCTCTTCAATATGTGAGCTAAGCGTAAGAAATATTTAAATAACACTATTCTTAATTTCGACTACCGCTTCACTTAAATAAATTTAATTAGCGCTGTGCTTATTTTATTTTTAGCTCAGTAATTTGCGTTAAGCTAAACCGTGGTTATAATTTAAAATAAGTTTCATAATTAAACCCCTAACGTTTCATTAATAAAAGAATGGTCCAAACAATTAGCGCACATTCGGTAGCGGCGCGATTCATCGTGCAATAAATTGCGCCGCTACCGAATGTATGTTCGTTCAAATCGGCATTTATATCTTACTGTTAAGCATTAATACTCATCACATTGTTAATAATTAACTCATTATTATTTATCTCTATTTCCTGAATATTATTCCGGGGGAACACCATGCCGCCATTTTCCAGCTTTTGGCAAGCCGGCTATGAGGGAGCAGATCATATCAATCCTTTCGGCGAAAAACTTTCCATGAATGCGATTAATGATCATTTATCTCAATACCATAATGATTATGCCGCTTTGCAGCAGTTCGGCATTACGTCGGTACGTGAAAGTATTGGCTGGCGGCTGGCCGAAACGGCGCCCGAAGCTACGCTGGCGAGCTTAAAAAAAAGAATGAATTCGGCGCGCTCTTTTGGCGTGCAAGTTAACTGGACGCTGTGCCATTACGGCTGGCCCGACGATCTCACCCTTTTTTCCCCCGAATTTGTGCCGCGCTTTGCCGCCTATTGTCAGCGCATGGCGGCCTGGCTGGCGGAGTATTACGACGACGCCCCTATTTACTCGCCGATGAATGAAATCTCATTTATGTCCTGGGGTATTTCCGTCGGGTTGTTTGGTCATGATACACAGGCCGATCCAGACGCGATTAAGCGGCAACTGATCCGCGCCACGCTGGCGGGCTGTGCCGCCATCCTTATTTCCGATCCTCGCGCCCGCTTTCTGCACTGCGATCCGGTGATTCACGTGGTGTCCGATGAGGAGAACGAAGCCTGTCATCGGCGAACAGCCGAGATTAATGCATCGCAGTATCAGGCGTGGGACATGATCGCCGGTCTGCGTGAACCGGAGTTGGGCGGCAAACCGCAATATCTCGATGTGGTAGGCGCTAACTATTACCACAGTAATCAGTGGCTCACCTATTCCGGCGGCCTGCTGGACTGGCATTTAGGTGACGCACGACGTATCCCGCTGCATCAGATTTTGCAGCAGCTTTCACAGCGCTATCAGCGTCCGATTTTGCTGGCAGAAACCAGCCATGTGGGTAGCGGACGTGCCGCATGGTTATCACAGGTTAGTGCCGACGTAGCTCAGGCACAGCTGGCGGGATGCGATATCCACGGCATCTGTCTCTATCCCATTATCGACCGTCCACTTTGGGAAGATCCCACACACTGGCCTCGCAGCGGGCTATGGGATGTCGATCCGCATCACCAGCGCGTTCTTAATTCGGTTTATGCCGCCTCACTACGGCAATCACAGCGTTTAGTCGCCCGCTTTCAGGGTTTCGTCACCGCGGCCAATCGGTCGGAGGAATGCTTTATGAAACAGTCGGTATTAGTGGTATTCAGTCATCTTCGCTGGGGCTTTGTGTTTCAGCGCCCCCAGCATTTGTTGTCACGTCTTGCTCAGTTTCACCGCATCGTATTTATTGAAGAGCCGATTTTCCACCCCGCTGAGGCGACGTTACGACAGTATCAACCGGCCCCGAATGTCACGGTCATTGAACCGCACACTAATGTCGCGGCGCCTGGCTTTCATGATAGCCAAATCGCCGTATTGCAGCCGCTGCTGGCCGATCTGCTCGATGAAGATGAAACACCACTGGTATGGTTTTACACCCCGATGGCGCTGCCGCTGTTGGCCTGCTTTAAACCCAGCGCCATAATTTACGACTGCATGGACGAACTTTCGGCTTTTAATCAGGCACCGCGTCAGTTACGACAGCGTGAATCTGCCCTGTTGAGCCGTGCCGATCTGGTGTTTACCGGCGGCACCAGCCTGTTCGAAGCGAAAAGAAATCGCCACGCGCACGTGTATTGCTGTCCTAGCAGCGTCGATGCGGCGCATTTCGAGCAGGCGCTGGACCGCAGTAACAGCCATCCATTACAGGATAATATGCCCAAGCCGCGTCTTGGCTATTATGGCGTGATTGATGAACGTCTGGATTTAGCGCTTATCGCCGCGTTAGCCGATGCGCATCGCGACTGGCAAATTGTGATGGTCGGCCCGGTCGTAAAAATTGACCCTGCTACGTTGCCGCAGCGTAATAATCTGCACTGGTTCGGTCAGCAGCCTTACGCGGCATTACCGCATTTCCTCGCCGGTTGGGATATCTGCCTGATGCCGTTCGCATTGAATCCCTCAACTCGCTTCATCAGTCCCACCAAAGTGCTGGAGTATATGGCGGCGCAGTTGCCCATCGTCAGCACCGCGATTGCCGATGTCGCGCGTCATTACGCTGATGTCGTGGCTATTGCCGATTCACATCAAACCTTCATTCAGGCTTGTGAAGTTGCGTTGACGTTGCCCGTTGAGACACGTTATCTGCTGGCGAAAAAAATGGCGGCGTTAGTGGCGGAAACCTCGTGGGACCGCACCGCCGAAGAGATGCAGGCGCATATTGCCGCGCTGCCCAAGCGAGAGATTACGCAGCCCGATGCCAACAGCGAACGTTCGCAACCGCTGGCGCCACATGCCATTGAATGCCTGATTCTCGGCGCTGGGCCAACTGGGCTGAGTGCCGGTTATCACTATGGCGCAGGTGCAGTAGTACTGGAGAAAAACGCCACGGTGGGCGGGTGGTGTCGCTCTATCGAAGATCAGGGTTTCACTTTCGATCATGCCGGGCACATCATGTTCTCCAACGATCCCTATGTGTTGCGTTTATACGACATTTTGCTCGGCGAGAATCAGCATTGGCAAACCCGCGAGGCCTGGGTTTACAGCCATGATGTTTATACCCGCTACCCGTTCCAGTCAGCATTACATGGTTTACCCGCCGACGTGATTAGCGAATGCGTGCTGGGTGCCATTGAGGCACGCTACGGTGCGCCGCCAGCCACACTGCAAGCGGTTACGACCGAGCCGCGGCGCGACTGTTGCGCGGATGGAGCCATCCCCGATGGGGAGAGCTTTGCGGCAAAAGAGGAGAGCGAAGATTTCGAAAGCTTTATCTTCCGTACCTGGGGCAAAGGGATCGCGCGTCATTTTGCCTTGCCCTATAACCAGAAGCTGTGGAAAACGCCGCTGGCCAATATGGAAACCTCCTGGCTCGGCGGACGCGTGCCGCTGCCCGATTTGCAGCAAATTATTACCGGTGCGCTGGCACCGCTAGAGAAACCCGTCGGCCCCAACGCACGTTTTGGCTATCCGCTGCGCGGTGGATTCCAGGCGTTGATGGAAGGTTTCGTGCCCCATCTGACCTGCACGCTGGAGCTGGGGGCGCAGGTTGCTGAAATTCAGCCACAGCTGAGACGCGTGCTATTGAGCGATGGCCGACAGTTCCATTACGATCAGATGGTCAGTACGTTGCCTCTGCCGGAGCTGGTACGATTAATGGGGAGTCTGGCACCAGAAGCGGTGCAGAAAGCCGCCAGGCAGCTGCGTCATATTTCCGTGCGCTGCGTCAATCTCGGTATTGGCCGCAGCGCGCTAAGTGATAAACACTGGATTTATTATCCCGGCGATACCCTATTCCATCGCATCTTTTTACAGGGTAACGCCAGCCCGCACTGTAATCCGCCGGGCGGTTTTGGTCTGACCTGCGAAATGACCTATCGTGACGACCAGCCATTACCTTACGCAGGCGACGCACTGATAGAACGCTGCATTGCGGATTGTATTCGTGTCGGCATTATTAACGCCGATGATGAGATTCTCACCGCTAGCGTTGTGGATATGCCCTATGCCTATGTAGTGTACGACCATCAGCGCACGGCAAACGTTATGCTGATTCGTAGCTGGCTAGCAACGCAGGGAATACAGCTCTCAGGGCGGTACAGCGAATGGGAATATTATAATTCCGATCACGCCTTTCTTGCGGGAAAACGCGCAGCGGAAACAGTGAAAGATATTACGCACAACCGTAAAACCACGGCTTAATTAAAAAATGGAATAATGCTGATAAGCGCGCCGCAAAGGCGCGTTTATATTTCATCGCGGATCAATCAAGTCCACCACCATTGACAAGATTTCATCCATGATGTGCGGTTCAACATTAGCGGCAAAACTCGCTTTACGCGCCATGAGATCCAGAGAGCGAAGCTGGTAGCACAATGCAACACCGGTAATATTACCGCTGTCCGTGCTATTGCCATCCAGATAGACCGTAACTGCCTGTGAGCGTGAGGCGGCTCCGCCACTGGTTACCGGAACGCAAACGGCTGTCCCTAGCGCGGCGACGAGTTCCCGCCGGGAAATCACCAGATAATAATGCGGCCCTTTAAACTCCCTGCCTTCAACGGGATCGCCGTTGACGTGCCAGATTTCACCCAACTGCGGAACTCTACGCGATATCATCAAATAGCCTCCTTGCCTTGTGGTTTATCCTGCAAATCATCACTTACTGCTTCGTTAAACTGGCGAATCTCATCCTGATCAATACCAGCTAACAGTTGATCCAAGGTTTTTCTGCCGCGCGCGACTCGGTTTACAGGCTTAATATTGATCGACTCATCCGTTGCAGTGACATCCAGCTCCATTCCCACATGCCATCCTGCTCTAGCCGCAATATCACTGGGAATTGTCAGCACGACGGCTCCGCCTTGCTGACGCAATTTGGTTAACGCCATATATCCTCCAAAGTGTAACTTTGTCACACAGAGTTTATCACTGAGTGAGATAAAGTCACACTTTGTTTTTTGAGATTAGTTTCCTTTTTACCGCGGCGGAATAAACGCCTGCACCGGCGTCAATTCGCCACGGTATTTCCGCACCTGCACCACGGTGATTTGTCCGCTGCAGCCTTGTGTCAGAGACGAAGTGCCGATATCCAGCGTGAGCACATTGGGATTACCATGGCGGCACAGCGGACGCAGCGCGGTGGGATCAACCGGATCGTACCAGGCGCCGGTAGGCAATTGTACTACGCCGCGCAGGATGGTTTCGGTCAGGCGCGCGCTCGCCAGCACGTGACCTCGCTCGTTGTAGAGCTCAATAATCTCGCCATCGCGAATACCTAATGACGCCGCATCCGCCGGATGCAAGCTGCACACCTCACGTCCATCGCGCTTACTACTCAAGCTGTAATCCCCAAAATCCAACTGGCTGTGCAAACGCGTCGCCGGCTGATTGGCGATAAGCCAGAACGGATGATCGGGATTCGGTTGTTGCTGCGGTTCGCGCCACACCGGATGACCAGGGCAGTTTTCATAGTTAAAGCTGGCGATAGTGGCTGAGAAGATCTCAATTTTACCGCTCGGGGTGGGCAGCGGCGCGGCATCAGGATCGGCGCGGAACGCATTGATCATGCGGCCACCGTCTTTCAGCTGCGGTAATTCCAGCACGCCTTGCTGCCAGAACTGATCAAAGCCAGGAATCTCGACCTGATGCGCCGCCAGTTTTTGCTGCAGCTGGGCATAATGATGCTTAAGCCAGCCGCGCGTATCACGTCCTTCGGTAAAGTCGTCTTCACGGCCTAAACGGCGTGCCAGTTCGGTGAAAATCGCATAATCGTCTTTCGCTTCGCCAAAGGGTTCTGCCACCGGCTGCATCGCAAACAGATGACGATCGGTAGGCGCGCCGCCAATATCTTCGCGCTCAAGCGTCATGGTGGCCGGCAGCACGATGTCTGCATGACGTGCGCTAGCAGTCCAGGCAATTTCATGCACGATTAGCGTATCCAGCTGGCAAAAGGCCTGACGCAGCCGTGCCAAATCCTGATGATGATGGAACGGATTGCCGCCCGCCCAATACGCCAGACGAATATGCGGATAGGTTAAGCGACGGCCGTTGTAATCAAACTTTTTGCCGGGATTGAGCAGCATATCAGCGATACGCGCCACCGGAATCAGGCGATCGATGCCATTTTTACCCTGCGGCAGCGCGGGAAAACTCACCAGATTATGATGCTTACCATAATGTCCTAGCGCGCCAAGCGCATAGGTATAACCGCCGCCTGGCAGGCCCGGCTGACCGAGTGCTGCCGCTAATACTAATCCCAGCCACACCGGCTGTTCGCCATGTTCGGCGCGCTGTAACGCGTGCGCCACCGTCACCAACACGCGTTTGCCGTAAAGCTGGCGCGCAAAATCACCTATGAATGCGGCGCTGACACCGCAAATCTCTGCTGCCCATGCGGCGTCACGCGGCGTGCCATCTTCTTCACCGCGAATATAGGCCGCCATTTCTGGCCAACCCACGGTATAACGAGCGAGGAAAGCTTCATCCGTCAGCTGTTCGGCGATCAATACCGATAACACGCCGAGGATAAAGGCGGCGTCGGTGCCCGGTCGCAGCGCCAGCCATTCGCCCTTCGCCTCATCCGGTAGATCGCTTTTAAGCGGGCTTATCGAAATGAAACGCGTGCCGCGCCGCGCCGCCTGTTGCATAAAACCACGTTCGGTATGTTCGCTTAAGCCGCCGCTGGCAACCTGCGAGTTCTTCAGCGCCAGGCCGCCAAACGCCAGCACGATTTCGCTATGCTGAGCAATCTCTTCCCAACTGACGCCGCGACGCGCAATTTCATTCATGTCGCCGACGATATGCGGCAACAATACTGACGCGGAACCGGAGCTGTAGCTGTTCACCGAACGCACGTAACCGCCAAGCGTGGTGTTCAGGAAGCGGTGCACCTGGCTTTGCGCATGGTGAAAACGCCCGGCGCTCGACCAGCCGTACGAGCCGCCGAAGATGCCTTCAGGACCGTAATTGTCGCCGACGCGTTGCAGTTCACGCGCCACTAATGCATAAGCTTCGTCCCAGCTCACCGCCACATAGTCGTCGTTACCGCGCCGATCGTCCGGGCCCGGGCCGTTCTCCAGCCAGCCGCGCCGTATCATTGGCCGGGAAACGCGCGCCGGGTGGTTTAAGGCCGTACGGAAATTTTGCAGTAGCGGGCTGGGATCGGGATCGTCCTTGAAAGGTTCAATTGTGAGCTGGTCGCCCTGCTGCTGGGCATGAAAAGCGCCCCAGTGGGCGCTGTGCATTACCGGTTTTTGCGTCATTTTTTTTCCTTAATGCTCTTCAGCTCAACGCATACTGGTCGCCATAAATGGCGCCCCTACCACAAACCGGTGCGGATGTTGTAGGGTGCGCATTAATGCGCACCTGGGCGTGGCTGAGCGGCATTAAATCTCGTCCTGGCATTAAAAAAGAAAAACGGTGCCTAAAGCACCGTTGCAATAAAGTTTCTTACGCGCCCGTTTTCCGGGTCATCGAGCACTTGCTGGGTTGGGCCCGCCGCCACAATGTTGCCGCTTTCCATAAAGACAATGTTGTCGGCGACCTCGCGGGCAAAGCCTATTTCATGCGTGACGACCACCATGGTGATGCCCGAGTGTGCCAGCTGTTTAATCACCTGCAAGACTTCGCCAACCAGTTCCGGATCGAGTGCCGAAGTGGGCTCATCAAACAGCATAACGCCAGGATCCATCGCCAGTGCACGCGCAATCGCTACGCGTTGCTGCTGCCCACCAGAAAGATTCTGCGGCCACTCATCTTCGCGTCCAGACAGCCCCACCTGCTTCAACAGCGCCAGCGCTTTGTTGGTTGCCTTCTGACGGCTCTGCTTTTTCACTCGCATCGGCGCATCAATGATGTTTTGCAACACGGTGCGGTGCGGAAACAGGTTGAACTGCTGGAACACCATGCCGATTTCGGCACGCTGACGCGCGACCTCACCGCTACTTAACTCGTGCAGCGCCTGGCCTTTCTGCTTATAGCCAATGATCTCGCCACCAATGCGAATGGTGCCACCATCGAGTTTTTCCAGATGGTTGATGCAGCGCAATAGCGTAGATTTCCCCGACCCGGAAGGCCCGAGGATCACCGTTACCGAACCGGCAGGAATATCCAGGTTCACGGCATCAAGAATGGTGACGCCAGAGAAGCGCTTAGTGACTTTCCGTAAGGCGATCGCTTCACCCATTGCTGACGCTCCTTTCTGCTTTCGCCGCCGAGAAACCCGGCAGCGATTTCAACAGACTGCGTTTTTCCCGACGCGTGACGCCACGTCCAAAATAGCGCTCTACATAGAACTGCCCCACTGACAACACCGAGGTCATCAGCAAATACCACAGCGTTGCCACCAGCAGTAGCGGGATCACTTCATACGTACGCTGATAGATGATCTGCGCCGAAAATAGCACGTCCTGCAGTGAGATCACCGAGACCACCGCGGTGGTTTTCAGCTGGCCAATAATTTCGTTACCGGCAGGCGGCATGATGGCGCGCATCGCCTGCGGCAGAATCGTGTGACGGAAAATTTGCGACGGGCGATAACCCAGCGCACGCGCGGCTTCCAGCTGGCCGTTGCCGACACTCTGAATACCAGCACGAACAATCTCTGCGGCATAAGCGGATTGGTGCATCACCAGCGCGATCACCGCAGCGCTAAACGGACTTACCAGCGCGTTCGATTGGGTACTCCAGATTTCACCAAGGCCGGGAATGGATAGTGCGATGGTGGGATAGAGCGCGGCGATGTTGTACCACAGGAACAGCTGCACCAGCATCGGCACGCCGCGGAAGAACCAGGTATAAAACCAGCTCACGCCCACCAGCACCGGATTAGAGGAGAGGCGCATCAGCGCCAGCACCGTACCAAAGGCAAAACCCAGCACCACGGAAATCGCGGTGAGCTGCAGCGTCATCAGGACGCCTTGCAGGATCGATTCGCCGGTAAAGTTCTCCGCAATCACGCTCCACTCGAAGCGTGGATTGTTGATCATCGAGTGCGCCATCGCCACCACGCACAACAGCACCACCAGCGCACTCAGCCAGCGTCCGTAGTAACGTTTGCCGACGATTTTCAGATCGTCGGTGTGGTGGTGAATATCACTCATTGAAAGATTTCCTGATTACGTTTGGCTTGTTTAACCGCACCAAATCCAATGCCCCAGGTATCGAGGATCTTGTTGTAGCTGCCATCTTTGATCAGCGAGTTCAGTGCCGCCTGTATGGCAGGCTCCAGCGGAGAATCTTTCTGGAAGGCGACAGAAACTGGCGCATCGTGGACGGTGATTTCACCGCTCATGGTCAAGGGTTTAATGACTTTAACCTGCCACAGCAGACCTTCGTACGGACCGAGGAACATCGGTACACGACCACTCACCACCGCTTGTACGCCCGCAGGACGATCCGGGAACACCGAAACTTTAATGGGTTTTTTACCCGCGGCTTCGCAGGCTTTGCTGGCGTCTTCAAGGCGCGTGACCTGGGTGGTGCCGGAACCCGCACCGACTTCTTTACCGCAAACATCGGAAAGGTCTTTGAACGGCGCAACGTTGGCATCTTTACGCGAGATAATGCCCAGGCGGCTGGCATCGTAATAACCGACAAAGTCGATAATTTTGGCGCGCGCCGGCGTGGCGTTGATGTTGGAAAGAGCCACATCATAACGACCGGTTTTCAAACCTGGGATAATGTTGTCGAAACCGCCGGTGTCGCGCCACTGAACCTGGATTCCCAGACGCTCGCCCACGGCATTCATGATATCAATTTCACGCCCGGCCAGCGTTTTGTTGTCTTCTTTATAGAAGGTGGTTGGCGGGGTATTGGGGTTGGTTCCTGCCACAATATAGCCGCGCTTAACCACATCCGCCGGTAGCAGGCTTTTCAGCGCAGGATCGGCCTGCACATGGATTGAGCTATCGGTTGGGACGGATTGATCGGCGGCGAACGCGGTATGTGCACTCAGAGCGAGCGCAAAAAGAGTCATGCCTTTTGCGAGTTTCACTGGAACCTTTCTCCTGATTTATAAAATGTTTCCCCACAGGGAAAAGGCGTTGAGGTAGCGATGGTTTTTTCTTCTGATTCACCTTGCGTCAAGGCGCACAGTGGTTCGAATTTTCATCCTCATTACGTCCCAAGGACATTCTCATTGAAGATATGCAACGATCACAAATGCGAAAAAAACATATCTATTGCCGAATTGTGGCAATAGCAGGGTGCGCGTTTTTACAAGACTATTTCCGTGCCCTTAACGACGCGGCTTAACATGCGAAATTCAGATTCTGCCACCGAATCAAAGGCCTGCTAATGCCGCATCGTTTGACCATTTTCGTCTTAGACATAACGGATTTATCTAACGGATAGCTCGCCTGCCCGCCACTCACCGCGTTGTCAGTCTTATGTAAATGTTTGTCATGCTGGATTACAATGCGAACCATTATCATTATCATGCGCATTTGCTTACAATTGTTAATGAAACAGGGAGAAGATCTAAGTGAATGTAACCATGCGTGGCAAAAAGCGTCCGGTGGCGCTTTTTTTAGCGGGAGTGCTAACGTCGCCTGCAATTGCAGCAGAATCCACGGAAAAGCTTGCAGACGACGAATCGATGATTGTCACTGCTGAACAGGAGCTTAAACAACAGCCAGGCGTCTCCACCATCACGGCAGAAGACATCAAGAAAAATCCCCCGGTTAACGATCTATCCGACATCATTCGCAAAATGCCAGGTGTGAATCTCACCGGTAACGGTGCCAGCGGCAGCCGCGGTAATAACCGCCAAATCGATATTCGCGGCATGGGCCCGGAAAACACCTTGATTCTCATCGATGGCGTGCCCGTCTCTTCACGCAATTCTGTGCGTTATAGCTGGCGCGGTGAGCGTGATTCACGCGGTGACACCAACTGGGTGCCCGCAGATATGGTGGAGCGTATTGAAGTTATCCGCGGCCCTGCCGCTGCGCGCTACGGTTCGGGCGCGGCGGGCGGCGTGGTGAATATCATCACCAAGCGCCCCACCAACGACTGGCATGGCTCACTGTCGCTGTACACCAACCAGCCTGAAAATAGCAAAGAAGGCGACACGCGCCGCGCCAACTTCAATCTTAGCGGCCCGCTGGCGGGTGAAGCGTTGACGATGCGGCTGTACGGCAATATCAACCGCACCGACGCCGACGCGTTTGATATCAATACCGCTGAAAATGGTTCTTACGCGGCGGGACGTGAAGGTGTGCGCAATAAAGACATCAATACCGTGCTCTCCTGGAAAATGACGCCGCTGCAAATCATCGATTTCACTTACGGCTACAGCCGTCAGGGCAATATTTACGCCGGCGATACGCAAAACAGTAATAGTAACGCCAGCACCGATGGCCTGGTTGAATCCCTTTACGGTGATGAAACCAACCGCATGTATCGTCAGAGTTACGGCATAGCGCATAACGGAATCTGGGATTGGGGAACCTCAAAACTCAATTTTAACTACGAGAAGACCAATAACACGCGTCTGCAGGAAGGCACCGCTGGCCGTACTGAAGGGATGATCAATAGCAACACTTACGCCACCAGTCGTTTGGAAAGCTATCGCGCCGGCGGTGAAATCAACTTCCCGGTGCAGCTGTTGGTGGATCAAACCGTGACCTTAGGCGCAGAGTGGAACCGCGATGAGCTCAACGATCCGGCTTCGATGTTATCGGCCAGCGCACCGGGCGTGAACCTGCCGGGCAGTTCAGGCGATCCGTCGCAGCGCAGCAGTAAAAACAGCGCCACCATTAGTTCGCTCTATTTCGAGGACAACATTGCCGCAACCGATACCACCGAGGTGATCCCAGGGCTGCGCTTTGATTATCACGATCAGTTTGGTGCCAACTGGAGTCCGAGCCTGAACGTCTCGCAAGGACTGGGTGATTACTTCACGTTGAAAGCCGGTATTGCGCGCGTGTTTAAAGCGCCAAATCTTTATCAATCTACCCCCGGATACTTGCTCTCTACCCGTGGCAACGGCTGCCCAATTGGGCTTAGCCAATGTTATCTGATGGGCAATAAAGACCTTGATGCGGAAACCAGCGTCAATAAAGAGATTGGCCTCGAGTTCAGTCATGAAGGCTATGTAGCGGGCATCACCTGGTTCCGCAACGACTACAAGAACAAGATTATCTCCGGCACCGAGCCGATCTACTCCAGTTCTAACCCGACCTATAACGTGCTGCGCTGGGAGAATGGTGGCAAAGCGATTGTGGAAGGACTGGAAGGTAATCTGACCATTCCTTTAATTGCCGACACGTTAGAATGGCGCTCGAACGCGACTTATATGTTCCGTTCGGAAAGTAAGAAAACCGGCAATCCGCTATCGGTGATCCCTGAGTTCACCATTAACTCGCAGCTGGAGTGGCAGGCGACGGACGATCTCAGCGCCAATATTAACTGGACGCAGTATGGGCGTCAGAAACCGCGACAAAATGCTGAGACAGTGATTGATGTCAGCAATATGACGTCGAAAGAGATCAGCCCTTATTCGGTGGTGGGTCTCAATCTCAATTACGACGTCACGAAAAACCTGCGGGCAAATGCCGGTATCAATAACCTGTTTGATAAGCGCATTTACCGTGAGAACTCAGGAGCTTCGACCTACAACGAACCGGGCCGGGCGTATTATGCAGGCGTGACCCTGTCGTTTTGATTCAGCGGGTTTAGGTCGCCATCAATGGCGTAATGCTGGTCAGTTAAGCGTGAATCGGTCACCATGAATGGTGGCCCTACGTGAATATAGCCAGGTTTTCGTAGGGTGCGCATTGATGCGCACCAGGACGATTCACATCAGCTAAAGAAATCCCGCAACGCCTCCGCCAGCGCCTGCGGTTGCTCATCCGGGATGAAGTGACCGCAGTGCTCAATCTTGATTCCCGAAACGTTTGCCGCGAATTCACCTAACGGCAACGCCATATCGGGAATCGATCCCTGATCGGCACTGACCGCCAGCAACGGCAGTGCTAATTTGCCCTTATCCCGCAGCAGATGGCGATTTTGCGTCGCCGATACTGTCACTTCACGATACGCCGCCATACCTGCCCGAATTGCCCCAGTTTGTTGTAACAGCCGCGTATATTCCGCCATATCTTCCTCACCAAACACCATTGGACTGGCCGCTTTGCGCTTGAGGAACCATTCAAGATAAATCTCTTCTCGTCCTTCGATAAGGGCTTCAGGGAGATCGGGCAGCAGATGAAAAGCGAAGTGCCAGGTTTTCCATGCTTTGTCCGGTGTGGCAGGTAGCGCCTCTGGCAAGGTCACACCTGGAATGCCGGCATCCAGCAGCGCCATTTTGATCACCTGCGCGCCAAATAGCGAGGCGTAGGGCCAGGCAACCCAGGCACCCACATCATGCGCGGCAAGATAATAACGCTCATGATTCAGCTGCTGCATTAAGCCCTGGACTTTCTCCGCCAGCGAAGTGGTATCGTAGCCGTTGATTGGCTTATCGGAATCACCCTGCCCGGGGAGATCGGGAGCGACAATAAAGTAGCGATCGCCCAGTAGCGCCATCACGTGACGCCAGGCGAACCAGCTTTGTGGGAAACCTGCCAACAGCAATAACGTATCACCCTCGACATTACCGCCACTCACATAGTGCAGCCGCACGCCGTCAACGGTGGCGTAATGATGGGAAAATCCGTCGAGTTGCGCAAAGGGCTGCGCCCAACCTGGCGCTGGTTTCATGATGGATGCTGACATTTTCTTCTCCAAGTTTAGGAAGCATTCATTTCCAATTTAAACGAAATTAGGAAATGATCGATTTCTAAATACTACCTGACGAACGCCGCGATGGGTAATCCCAAAATGATCCGCGCTTTTTTTACCTAATTGTCAGCGGGTCAACATAATGGGTACCGCTTCATCACAGGTTATTTGCTACTCTGTGCGCGACTATTTCATAACAATTGTGAAACCTATGCGAACATCGGATTTGTTGCGACTGCTGCTGCTGGCGGCAATTTGGGGTGCCAGTTTCCTTTTTATGCGCATTGCCGTACCGGCACTCGGCGCGGTAAACACGGCCTTTTTGCGGGTATTTTGCGGCATGTTGGGGTTGTTAATCATCATGGCCATCATGCGTATTCCAAAACGCTTTGAAGGAAAATTGGGATGGGCGATGCTGCTGGGCGTTATCAACTCTGCCATTCCTTTTCTGATGTATTGCATGGCGGCGCGCGTCTTACCTGCCGGTTACTCAGCAATACTCAACGCCACCACGCCGTTAATGGGCGTGGTGATCGGCGCCGCCTTCTTTGACGAAAAATTCACCCTGAGCAAAATTCTCGGCATGATTGCTGGGTTTGCCGGCATTATCCTTATCAGTACTACCGGGGAATCTCATCTCACGAGTGCACTCGTGCTGGGGATAGTGGCCTGTCTGGTGGCAACCGCGTGCTATGGGTTTGCTGGTTTTCTGACCAAACGCTGGATTGGCGCTCGCGGCGGGCTTGATGCCACCAAAGTGGCATTTGGCAGCCAGCTGGGCGCATCGCTTTTCTTGCTGCCTTTCTTTGCCTTTAGCGCCCCGCAGACACCTGCCGCGAGCTGGCAGCTCCCAGAGGTATGGGCCTGCGTGCTGGCTATCGGTTTCCTCTGCACCGCCCTTGCTTACATTATCTATTTCCGTCTGTTAGCCGATATCGGCCCTCTGCGCACGCTGACGGTCACCTTCATGATTCCGCCTTTTGGCATATTGTGGGGTTGGCTGGTGCTGGGCGAGCAGATTAATCAGGGCTTTATCGGCGGCTCGTTGCTGATTATCTGCGCGGTGTGGTTGGTGACGAGCAACGGATTCAGCAAGCGCCCTGCGGTTAACAGCGTGGTAAATAAGTAATCACACCTTTTTTCCACCGGGCTTCAGCGATCGATTGAGATCCTGAATGCGTTTCATGGTTTTGACCGTGCGCGCTGAGGTCGCTGAAGCCACCGAAAGAATCAGCATTTCCAGACATACCAACACCGTGCCGTGCAGCGGCATGCGGCCATTCTCACCGCCGCGCGGCACGTTAATCATCACATCCGCCTCTTTGGCAAACGCCGAATCAATAGCGTTGGTGAGCAAAATGACCGGCATGCCGAGCCGCTTTGCCTCTTTAAGCGCGGTGATGCCTTCCCGGTGCGCCGATTTCTGCGCCATCATGATCAGCACATCGCCGCGTTGCAGCGTAATTAACTGTTCTGCTAATGCAATTCCGGATCGGTTGAGGGTGACGGCAGGAATGCCAATGCGGGTGAATAAGCGTGCGCTGTAATCCGCCAGAATCCCCGATGCATTAATACCAAAGAGCGCCACCTGACGTGCTTCAATCAGCAGCGTCACCGCTTGTGCCACCGCCTGGCGATTGTGCGGTTCGGAAAGTGCATCACACGCACGCTTATGGCCACCCAACACAAAATCGATGCCTGAATTGATATCACACGACAATTCGCTCACGGTCGCGCTCATCTTCTCTTCGGAGTTCATTGCTGGACCAAACCAGGCTTTGAGGGTGGTTTTGAGATCGCGCAATCCGGCAAAGCCCAGCGCCTGAACGGCACGCACCACTGTTGCATCAGAAGTCTGCGTCGCATCGGCAATTTCCATCGCTGTAGCATCTACTATTGCCTCACGATTATCGTGGATATATTGCGCCACGGTTTGCAGACTTAATGATAAGGTTGGCGACCGCAGGCGATAACGTTCCCCTAATACATCCACACGGTTTTTAATTTTATTCGTACTCATCTGTTTAAACTCACCATCCTGCGATTCATTTGTTGCACGCCTGTAGTAAATGAGTGGTTTTAAACTGGCCATTTTGACCTTATCGGTCTGCCACAACCTCAGCAACAACGCCTGATTTTAAAAAAACAACACTCTGTAAAATAACACCTTTATTATGAAAATGGTGCTATTAACAGTCAGGAAACCCGGCCTCGACCTGCTGTAGTATCCGCACTTTTATTTCCGTTTACTACTACATTTTTTCATGTTTGAATGATTCTCAATTGCATTACATTGGCTATTTAACGCCGCACGACATTACGCAAAATTAACCACTCACTTCGATTCACGGATGAATATTAATCCCGTAATAACACCAGGTTTAATTACATGAATAATAATCTGCCATGCGCTTTTAAATCAAAACGCCATCCCGCGATCCTTGCGGCGATTTATGGTGCCACCCTTTGGGGTTCGGCCAGCAGTTTTGCGGCCGAGGAAAACACTACGCTGACGGTATCGGCCGATGAAACCGCGGCGCAAGGCTATAACGCCACTAGCAGCTCGGTAGGGAGTAAAACGCCAACGCCTCGCATAAACCAGGCGCAGTCGGTGAGCGTGGTGACGCAGCAACAGCTTGAAGATTATCAAGCATCCAGCCTTGCCGATGCGATGCGCTTCGTCAGCGGCGTGACCGAAGGCAACACGCTGGCGGGTACCGAAGATGGTTTTGTTCGGCGTGGTTTTGGCAGTAATTCAGATGGCTCGATCTACCGCGACGGCGTTCGCAGCAGCCAGGGCCTGAATTTTGATGCCACGACCGAGCGCGTAGAAGTATTGAAAGGCTCAGCCTCGCTGCTGTATGGCATTCAGAATCCGGGCGGCGTCATCAATGTTATCAGCAAAAAGCCGCAATATGAGTGGCACACCAAAGTGAGCGGTAAGACCTCCAGTGAAGGCGGCGGCGCAGGCACCGTTGATGTCACCGGACCGCTTGGCAACGGCTTCGCCTTCCGTCTGATTGCGGAAAAACAAAATCAGGATTACTGGCGTAATTTTGGCAGTGACAAGCACACGCTCATTGCGCCCTCACTTCAATGGTTTGGCGAACAAGCCAGTTTCCTCATCAGCTATGAGGATTATCAATATGACATCCCATACGACCGTGGCACGGCGTTTATTAACGGCAAACCTGTTGATATCGGTTACAAGGATCGTCTTGATGATAAAGCCAACCACGCGTGGGGCCACAACAAAACGCTCAACGCCCATTACGACTGGCAATTTAATGATGAGTGGAGTACCCGCGTTACGCTCGGTTGGAACCAGCGCCAGTACGACAACAACGAAGTGCGCGTTACCGCAATCAATCCCACCACCGGCGTGGTGACGCGTCGCGCCGATGCTAACCGCGGCTTTAACCATAAAACCAAATACGTATCGTGGGATCTGATCGGGTCACAACAAGCGTTCGGCATGACGCACGATATCGTGCTGGGCACCGATTACGAGATGATCCAAACCTACCGCGCACATCAGTTCCAGGGCAAAGCCAACAGCGCATTTAACCTGAACGACCCGCAGTACGATATTTTATCACCCATCACCAATAGCACGACGGAAAACAGCGCCAACGCCAATAACCTGAACCGCACGCATAGCCGCTCGCTGTATGCCAAAGACAGTATCAGCCTGACGGAGAACTGGATTGCGGTGCTTGGCGGACGCTACCAGCATTATGAACAACGCGCCTCGAAAGGCTTCGATCCGGTGGTGCAAACCCTGGATAGCGAAGGCAATAAATTCCTGCCGCAGGTCGGTTTGATATACAAAATAACCCCAGACGTTTCGCTATACTCCAGCGTCAGCAAATCCTTTACGCCCTCCACCGATGTGGATGATGATGGCAATGTGGGCAAACCGGAACAGGGCACAACCTGGGAAGTGGGCAGCAAATGGCAGATTTCACCGAAGCTTTTTGCCAGCGTGGCGCTGTATCGCATCAACGAGCGAGACATGTCGCTCTCCATAAATGGCACCACACGCGCCATTAATAAAGCCCGCTCCAGCGGGGCGGAATTTGAGTTAAATGGCGAAGTATTACCGGGCTGGGATCTCAGCGCCAATTACAGTTACGACAAAGCAGAAATCGTTGATGACGGCGTAAACGCAGCCAACAACGGCAATCGGCTGCAGAATGCACCCCGCCATTCTGGCGCGCTCTATCTGAGCCATAACTTGGCCATCTCCGGCATTCCGGGCGACTTCCGCGTTGGCGGCGGCGCGCGTTACGTTGGCAGCCGCGCAGGCGATCCGGAAAATAGTTTCACCATGCCGGATTACGTCGTCGCGGATAGCTTTATCGCCTGGAATAACTCACTATTTGGCGAAAAAACGCAGTTGAAACTGAATCTGAATAATCTGTTTAACAAGCACTATTACACCTCCAGCGGCGGTAACTTACGCGTGCGTGAAGGCGAAACCCGCAACCTGATGCTCGAGGCCAGCGTTGAATTCTGATTCCGTACGTCTATCAGGCGCATTGCGTGCGCCTTCCCTCCTCGGCGCGATCCTGTTGATGCTAGCGCTTAGCAGCGCTGCATGGGCGAAAAGCATCACCGACATTGACGGTAATCGCGTTGAAATTCCCGATCATCCACAACGCATTGTGT
The DNA here is from genome assembly GCF_900215435.1 of Candidatus Pantoea floridensis. Taxonomy (NCBI): domain Bacteria; kingdom Pseudomonadati; phylum Pseudomonadota; class Gammaproteobacteria; order Enterobacterales; family Erwiniaceae; genus Pantoea; species Candidatus Pantoea floridensis. Next base: position 15,293 of record NZ_OCMY01000002.1, on the reverse strand, counting down.
TAGGCGAAAGCCGCATGCTGTATACGCTGGCGCTGCTGGAGCCGGGCGATCCTTTTCAGCATATCGTGGCGTGGCCGCAGGATCTGAAGAAATACGACAGCCAGACCTGGAACAGTTTTGCGCGCCAGTTTCCACAGATGTTGAAGATCCCGTCGCTGGGTTCTGGCGGCCCGAATGCAATGAATCCCGAGCAAATTCTGGCGCTGCAGCCCGACGTGGTGATATTGCCAAGCCTGGCGCGCTACGATGATGCCGATCTGCGTTTGGTGAGCATGCTAAAAGCAGCGCATATTCCGGTGGTGAAAATCGATCTGCGCGTGCATCTGCTGAAAAATACGCGCCGCAGCGTGGAGATCTTCGGTGAAGTACTGAATCAACAAGCGCGAGCGCAGGCATTTAACCGCTTCTACGACGCACATATGCAGGTTATCCGCCAGCGCTTAGCCCGCTATCAGGGCGCAAAACCCTCGGTACTATTGCAACTGCATCTCGGCCGACGCAACGAATGCTGCGTAACCGCCATTAACGGCAGCCTGGGCGAATTACTGAATGCGGCGGGCGGCGCTAACATTGCCAGCAAAACCCAGCATGGGGTTTTCGGACGTCTTAGTGAAGAAAGCGTGATTGCCGCTCAGCCTGATTTCTACTTCGCCACGGGCTTCGGCGATAACGCATCGCAGGGTTTGCTCAAGCTCGGCCCTGAAGTAGCGCCAGCCGCGGTGCTCACCAGTTTTAAACAGCTCACCGCGCAGCAAAACGGTTTACGCGAGTTGCATGCGCTGCGCAATGGACACGCCGCAGCGATCTGGATGAACTTCTATCTAAGTCCCTGGCACATTGCCGCCACGGAGTTTATGGCAAAAACCCTCTATCCCCAGTTATTTACTGACGTTGATCCGGAGAAAACGCTGCAGCAGATATTTCATGATTTTCTGCCCATCCCTTATAGCGGCACCTATTTTAAGGTCATCAGTCCCACGGAGACTAAATAATCGCTGTCGCTGCGCTTGTGATTAATCGGAACATCGCTAATCTTAAATTTGCAGCACGGGCATGGCGTCGAAGAAGTTATTTCCGCCATGCAACAACAACTCATGAGAGGATGTTTTATGGCTGAGCATAGAGGCGGTTCCGGTAATTTCGCTGACGATAAAAAGAAAGCGTCTGATGCCGGTAAAAAAGGCGGAGAGAAAAGCGGCGGTAGTTTCAAAGACGACCCTGCAAAAGCCTCCGAAGCTGGTAAGAAAGGCGGTAAGAAGTAGCTATTACAGCTGCAAGTAGTATGCAGCTTGCTGGAACCTCGCCCGGGCATGGACGCCCGTTGTCGTCCCCCCTCAAGCATTAAACTTCCCCCGACAAATATTGTTAATAACCTGACTTAACTGCTAACAATTTGCAGCGCGCCCTAATGCCGATTCGTCTTAATAAATTTGATTGTTCATTTTTTAACGTGACAAATATCACATTTATGCCAGGCTTAATTTATTCACATCATGCGACATGGAGATATATATGACTGTGCAAACCACTAATAAGACCTTAATTACTGAAGAGTATCCGGTTCCGCCATTTAAAAAACAGCAGCAACCGATGCCTGGTTTAGCAAGCAAAATGGATCCCCGTCCAGATCATGGTGAAACCAGTTATCGCGGCAGCGGTAAACTTACCGGACGTAAGGCGCTGATCACCGGCGGTGATTCCGGTATTGGCCGTGCCGTCGCTATCGCTTATGCCCGAGAAGGGGCTGATGTGGCGATCAACTATCTGCCCGAAGAGGAATCCGATGCCGCTGAAGTTGTGCAACTGATTGAAGCAGAAGGCCGTAAAGCGGTGGCGATTCCGGGTGACATTCGTTCTGAAAAATTTTGTCAGGAGCTGGTAAAACAGGCTGCTGAACAGCTTGGCGGGCTGGATATTCTGGTTAACAACGCGGGTCGCCAACAGTTTAATGAGTCAATCCGTACCCTTTCCACCGAAGATTTTGATGCGACGTTCAAAACTAACGTCTACGCGATGTTCTGGATCACCAAAGCGGCGCTGGAATATTTGCCTGCAGGATCTTCCATCATCAATACCTCCTCGGTTCAGGCTTACCAACCGAGCGCGATTTTGCTGGATTATGCCCAGACCAAAGCCTCAATCGTTGCCTTTACTAAAGCGCTGGCGCAACAGCTGGGCAAAGATAAAATCCGCGTCAACGCGGTCGCCCCGGGTCCATACTGGACTGCGCTGCAGGTTTGCGGCGGCCAGCCGCAAGAGAAAGTTGAGAAGTTTGGTGAATCGGCCCCGCTGGGTCGCCCTGGACAACCGGCTGAGATCGCCCCGCTGTATGTGACCTTTGCGCAGGTGAATAACAGCTTCACCTCCGGACAAGTGTGGTGCTCGGATGGTGGTACCGGTACGCTATAACGTCTGCAGCGTTTGATTCGCCCTACGACATCAATGACGGTCGCCTTTATGGCGACCGTTTTGTTGCTAATAGCCGTGCGGGAAACACGTCGCGTAACCATTCGATAAACACCCGTAGGCGCTGCGTAAGATGCCGATTTTGCGGATAAACCACGTGAAATGGGTATCTTGCCGGTTGCCATGCGGCAAGTATCTCGACTAAGCGTCCCGCTTCCAGATCGGCTGCTGCCGCATAGCGGAAGGTCTGAATAATCCCCAATCCCGCCACCGCCGTTGCCAGATGTGCATTGCTTTCATTCACACCAATGCGATGTGCAGCCTTGATTTCCAACACGTCCTCATCACGCGCAAAGCGAAACGGAAACGCCCGGCCACTTTGTGGCGATAAATAGCTGACCAGCCGATGACCGTTGCGTAGCTCCTGCGGATAAGCCGGCACGCCATACGTTTTCAGATACGCGGGCGCGGCGCAGGTGATGAGCTCAGCATCGCCCAAATGTCGCGCCACCAGCGAAGAATCACTCAGCGGACCGCCACGAATGACGCAATCGACATTGCCACTGATTAAATCTACTGCACGGTCTGAGACGCCAAGATCAAGGCGGATTTCCGGATAGCGTGCGATAAAATCCGGCAACAAAGGAATTAATACATCGCGCGCGGTGGATCCGCCAATGTCGATACGCAAATAGCCGCTGGGTTTAACGCTTTCCGCGTTGAAAGAGTGGTCGATATCTTCCAAATCACGCACGATGCGCAGCGCCTTTTCGTAATAGTCGCGCCCTTCGGGCGTCACCGTAACGCGTCGCGTGGTGCGCTGCAGCAGGAGAATGCCAAGATGCGCTTCCAACTCCTGCACCAGCTTGCTGAGCGTGGCGTTGGGCATATCCAGTGAATCTGCCGCACGGGTAAAATTGCCTGCTTCTACTACGCGTGCAAACGCGCGTATTGCCATTAACTGATCCACGCCGTTTTCCTCAAGCCCGCATTATCCACCTACAGAAATAGTCCTTTCGATTTTACACCATTTATCACCAAACTCAGCAGGAATAGAGTGCTTCTCATGCACTGCAACGCAGTCATCTCAACCCCATTACATTTGGAGAAGTACACATGAATACGCTTAACGGTAAAATCGCACTGGTAACCGGCGGCACCACGGGTATCGGTTTAGCATCAGCGCAAGAGTTAGCGGCACAAGGCGCCCGCGTATTTATCACCGGACGTCGTCAGGCGGAGCTTGATGCGGCGGTGGCCCGCATCGGTGCCAGCGCCACCGGCATTCGCGCTGATGCTTCACTGCTGAGCGACCTCGATAATGTGTATGCAGAAATCGCCCAACAGGCGGGGCGGCTGGATATACTTTTTGCCAACGCGGGCGGCGGCGATATGTTGCCGCTCGGTGCCATCACCGAAGAGCATTTTGACCGCATTTTTGGCACCAACGTTCGCGGCGTACTGTTCACGGTGCAAAAGGCGCTGCCGCTGCTCAGCGACCACGCCTCGGTGATCCTCACCTCCTCCACCACTTCGGTTCAGGGCACTGCCGGTTTCAGCGTCTACAGCGCCAGTAAAGCGGCAGTACGCAACTTTGCCCGCTCGTGGGCGCTGGACGTGAAAGATCGCGGCATTCGCGTTAACGTTGTCAGCCCAGGACCGGTGCGCACGCCAGGCTTAGGTGGCTTGGTGAGCGAAGATCAGCGTCAGGGATTGTTTGATGCGCTAGCGGCACAGGTGCCGTTGGGTCGCCTGGGGGAAGCGGAAGAGATCGGCAAAGTGGTGGCGTTTTTGGCGTCTGATGCATCCAGCTTTATCAATGCCGCCGAACTGTTTGTCGATGGCGGTATGGCGCAGGTGTGATAGCGCAAGGTAGGTATGGCTGGGCTAATGCCGATCGTTGATATCGCCGGTTTTTCGTAGGGTGCGCATTCATGCGCACCTGCATAAACTGGCCTTGCTTTGCAGCCTTCAGGCCGCGCTGGGATCGGCTTCCACATACAAATAACCGATACCCAGCACCTGACGCGCGCGATCTAACTGGCCAAAATGCACATTTGTGCCTTTGCTTTTCAGCGCATCGCGCGGATCGAAAGGATTGAAATCAATCTGCTGCACGATGCTGTGCAGCCAATTTTCACCGAAAGTACAGCTGCGTCCATATAACCAAATCTGGTTAATATTCAGCGTATTGAGAAAATTATACAAGCTCATGCCGATCGCCTCTGCTGCACGCTGCGCCCACGCCACGATCCACGGCTCGCCCGCTTGCCACGCGGCCAGCAACTGCTTGCTCGAGGGCTGCGCTGCCTGCGGTGCTCGCTGATGAGCAGCCTGTTTTAACGCGCTAAGGGACGCTACCGTTTCCAGACAACCCTGGCGTCCGCAGCTGCAGCGTAAGCCGTTGGGCACAATAATGGTGTGGCCGATCTGGCCACTGCCATAAAGATTGCCGCGAAAGATTTCACCGTTAATCACGAAGGACGATCCAATACCGTAATCGACGTTGATGACGCAGAACTCACTCAACGCGTTGCGATTGAGCCACTTTTCAGCCAGCGCCAGCATCACGCAGTCGTTATCGACGCGGACTTCAACGCCAAGCTTCTCCTCCAGCAGAAATTTCATCTGCAGCGGCGTCTTCCACGCGGCCTGCGGCATATGCTGTGATACGCCAGTCACCGGATCGACCTGGCCATGTACCGCCAACGCCAGATTAATGCGCCGCTTCGGCCACTGTTTACAGGTTTGCCGCCATACCGCTTCAATCTCATTGAGTAGTGCTTCCGGCGTCTCAGCGTTGATCGTGGTTTGCTGATAGTCGCCTTGCGGCACGAGCTGCGCATCAGCCAGCTGCCGTTCAATACTGGTTGGCTTCACGCACAAACACAGCGTCCACGGCCCTTCGGAAGGCAGTTGAAAACTGCCGTTGCTGTTGCCACGGGTGCTCATCACAGCATGGGAATGCTGAAGTTTTCCCTCATCCAGCAGCGCCTGCAAAATTTTACTGGCAGCGGGGATCGTCAATCCACTGAGCTGGGCCAGCTGCGATTTGCTGAGCTGTTTATGGCGCCACATCAGGTCAATAAACACGGCCTTATTGTGTTTGCGTACGTGAAAATTGTTCAGTCCAACCGGCTTCATTTTCTCTCCCTGCATCCACAGCAGACGCGTTTACTAAACAGCGTTTACTATCTTTTGTGATGGTCTCACCATCCTGCTTGCACCCATTGCTCTAGAGTTCGTGCTCATCCCAATAACAAAAAATCATCATGACCTCTCAAGGGAAAAATTAAAATGACAACATCACCTGCAAACCATCCGTGGCTGCTCCGCCTCGGCATTCCACCCGCGCTGGCATGGGGCTACGTCGCTGTGCTGCTGTTTATGATTGGCGACGGCGTCGAATCGAACTATCTGGCTCCTTACCTGCATGAAAATGGCTTTTCGCTCAACATCGCGGCGGCGGTGATCGCGTTCTACGGCGTGACCGTTACCCTGGGTTCATGGCTGGCCGGTTCACTCTCCACGTTAATTGGTCCGCGCAAAGTGATGCTGGCGGGCGGTTTGATTTGGATTGTATTCGAAGTCCTGTTTCTGGCCATTGCGCTCCCTTCACACAGCGTACTGCTGCTGGCGCTAACTTACGGCCTGCGCGGCGTGGCTTATCCGATGTTTGCCTATGCTTTTCTGGTGTGGATTCAGGCCGCCGCCCCCGCGGAGATGCGCGGCTCAGCAACCGGTTGGTTCTGGCTGGCGTTTACCGGCGGCTTGCCGACGCTGGGTTCGCTGGTGGCAATCTTCTCGATCAGATGGGTTGGCGAATATGCCACCTTCTGGCTGTCGCTGGGGCTGGTGGCGCTGGGTATGTTGGTAATGCTCGTCGCGCTGAAAGAGCGCAGCGGATATCAATCGCTGCTGGATGAAAAGCATCGTCAGCAGGGCACCGCCCGAACGCTAATGGGCGGCATTGATATTCTGTGGCGTGAACCACGCATTGCCGCCGCCGCCGTGGTCCGCATCATTAACACCACGCCCTACTTTGGTTTCTTTATTTTCCTGCCGGGCTTTTTCACCGAGCAGATCGGTTTTACACAAACCGAATACCTCAGCCTGATCACGATCATGGGCCTGGTTGGCATGAGTTTTAACCCGATCGTCGGCAAAATCAGCGATCGCATCGGCTGGCGCAAGGTATTGACGGTATTTGGCGGACTCGGCTCCGGTATTTCAATGCTACTCATGTACTTCGTGCCGCAATGGAGCCATGGCAGCTTTGTGCTCAGCGTGATTTGCGCCTGTTTATATGGCATCACCTTGTGTGGCTATGTCCCTGCCGCAGCACTGTTTTCTTCACTGTGTCAGCCAAAAGATAAAGGCAATGCGATGGCGATCTACTGCTTCGCCGCCGGGCTTTCGACCTTCTTTGGCCCGGCACTCTATGGCGCCTTCAACGCACTCTTCGGCACCTCGGGCGTGGTTTGGGGATATGCCGCGCTGTACCTGGTGAGCGCGATGCTTTCGTGGTGCTTCCTGCTTAGCCCGCTCGATCCCGGCGAGCAGCACAATCCCGAGGCGCAGCGCCTGCGTCGTTTTGATTCTGTCGCTTCAGAGTAAAGAGAAAAACATGAAAGAGTTTGATTACATTGTGGTGGGCGGCGGCAGCGCTGGCTGTATCGTCGCCGCCAGATTGGTCAGGGAGGGCAACGCGCGCGTGCTGCTGCTGGAAGCCGGGCGCGATGAATATCATCCGGTATTAAAAATGCCGGCGGGTTACATGAAGTTCCTCGCCAGCGACAAGTTCCTGACGATGCATCAAACCGAGCCGCAAGCCCAGCTGAACGGACGCGGTGTGATTGTGCCGCAGGCGAAGGTGCTGGGCGGAGGATCGACGGTGAATGCCATGGTGTATATGCGCGGCCATCGTCAGGATTATGCCGACTGGAATCACGCGCTGGGCAATCAGGGGATTGACTGGTCGTGGGAGGCGCTGCTGCCCCACTTCACCGCTATCGAAGATAACGATCATCTTGGCGCTCCCGATCATGGCGTTGGCGGCCCAATGAAAGTGTCACATCTGGGTCACTTCAGCCCGCTCAGTCGCGCGTACGTCAAAACCATGCAGGGCCTGGGCATCCCTTACACGCCGGATTTCAACACCGGCAATCCGTTTGGCGTCGGGTTCATGCAGCACACCATCAATGGACAAACGCGTCAGCGTTGCAGCGTGGTAGATGCGTTTATCAACCCGCTGCGCCAGGACACACGCTTAACGATTGCCACCGGCGCGCAGGTGGAGGAGATCCTGTTTGAGGGCGCGAATGCCACTGGCGTCCGCTACACGCTGGAGGGGCATCCGCAGCGTGCCAGCGCCTGCAAAGAGGTCATACTCGCCGCTGGCGCCTACCAAACGCCGAAACTCCTGATGCTCTCCGGGATTGGCCCACAGGATCAGCTGAAAAAGCACGGCATCACGCTACGTCATCATCTGCCAGGCGTTGGTAAGAACTTGCAGGATCACTATGAAGTGCCGGTGGTCGCCAGCACCAAAGGTGCGTTTGGCTATTACGGTCAGGATCGCGGCTGGCCAATGATCAAAGCGGGTTTGCAGTACATGCTGTTTAAAACCGGCCCGGTCACCACCACCGGCGTCGAAACCTGTGCCTTCTTTGATCCGCTCGATTTTAGCGCCACGCCCACCATCCAGATGTTCTGCGTGCCCACGGTATATCTCGATCGCGATGTGATGGGCGCCGACCCTGGCCACGGCGTCACCGTTAATTCGCTGCTGCTGCGCCCCAAAGCCACCGGCGAAGTCACGCTGCGCGACGGTAGCGCCAGCAGCTTGCCGATCATTGATACGCAAATATTTGGTCACCCGGATGATTTGGCTCGCACCATTGCCGGCTTCCGCTTCGCGCGGCAGGTGATTGCCGCAACGCCCATCAGCGAGATGGTGCAGCAGGAAATTTTCCCCGGTGCAGAAATCACCTCCGATGTAACTATCGTCGAGCACTGTAAACGCATGGTGAAAACCGGCTATCACCCGGTGGGCACCTGCCGCATGGGGCACGCGAACGATCCGCTAGCGGTGCTAAGCGACGATCTGCGGGTGCGCGGGGTCAATCGCCTGCGCGTGGTGGATGCCTCAATGATGCCTAACATCGTTAGCGGCAATACCAATGCCATCGTGATGGCTGTCGCGCACCGCGCCGCAGAATTGCTGATGCAAACACAGGATTTCGTACAGAAGGAAACAGCCGATGAGTGAAAAGTTGACGCGGCTGCAGCGGGCGCTGGCCGATTGGCAGCTGGATGCGGTGCTGCTCACCCGGCGCGATAACATCGCCTGGCTGACGGAAGGTGCCAGCTATTACGTTGTTGAACGCGCCGAAACCGGCGTCGCCAGCCTGCTGGTAACCCCGCATAAGGTGCTGCTGCTCGCACCCGAAAATGAGATGCCGCGCATTCTCGCCGAAGAGCCGCTGCCGTTTGCCTGCGAAACGCAAAGCTATCCCTGGTTTCAGTCGCTAAATAGCGTGCTGCCGCCCGGTAAACTTGGCAGCGATACGCCGCTTGCCGAGACAATCGATATTCAGCAGCAGATGATCGTGCTGCGTCAGGGGCTGAACAGCAGCGAACAGCAAAGATTTCGCACGCTCGGACGCGAAGCCGCGCAGATTGTCGAGGATGTGGCGCGCCAACTGCGTGCCGGCGTAACGGAATGGCAGGTGGAAGCGCAGATCGTTGCGGCTTGCCTGGCGCGCGGCATTCGCCCGATGTGCACCTTAGTGGCGGCCGATGAGCGTATCGCCGCATTTAAACATCCGGTGCCCACTGCGAAAATAGTGCGGCATCAGCTGCTGATTACGCTGGGCGCTGAGCGCCATGGCCTGCACGTTAGCCTGACGCGCCTGGTGCATATCGGTGAACCAGCGCCCGCGCTGCGCCAGCGCCTTCAAACCTTGAGCCAGATCCATGCCGATATTCTCTGTGCAACCCAGCCTGGCCGCAGTTGGTCTGCGGTGTTCAACGCCATTCAAAATGCTTATCAGCAGCAGGGTCAGGGCGATGCCTGGCGCGATCATCATCAGGGCGGCCCGGCCGGTTATGGCTGTCGCGACGAGATCGTAACGTCCGAGTCGCAAGGCGAAGTACGGCTCAATACAGCGCTCGCGTGGAATCCCACGCTCAGCGGCGTAAAAAGTGAAGACACCTTTTTATTGACCTCCGAGGGCTGCGAGGCACTGACGCGTACCGCAAACTGGCCGCTGATTAGCGTGCGACGTGGCGCCAGCCTACTGCACTTCGCCGACTGGCTAGTGTTACCGGCATCTTCATAAGGAAGCGCCCATGTCACAACGTTTAACCAACAAAACCGCGATTATCACCGGCGCGGGCAGCGGGATTGGCAGCGCGATTGCCAGGCTGTTTGCGCGTGAAGGTGCCCGCATAGCTCTGTTTGATCTCAACACTGAGACCACCGCAGCGCTGGCCGCCCAGCTGCAGGAAGCATTTGGACAACAGTGCATGGCCTGCGTGGCGGACGTGACGCAACCGCAGCAGGTACAACGTGCGGTGGTGCAGGCACAGGACGCGCTCGGGCCTATCGATATTCTGATCAACTGCGCAGGCGTGAATGTATTTCGCGATCCGCTGGGGCTGGAAGACGACGACTGGCAGCGCTGCATGGAGGTCAATCTGAAAGGGCCTTACAACCTGATCCGCAGCGTGTTGCCGGGGATGCTGGCGCGGCATTATGGCAACATTGTCAACGTCGCCTCGGTACACGGACATAAAATCATTCCAGGCGCTTTCCCCTATCCGGTGGCAAAGCACGGATTGATTGGCATGACGCGGTCGCTGGGGGTGGAATACGCCAGCCGGGGCATACGTGTTAACAGCGTGTCGCCGGGTTTGATCATGACGCCTGCCGCAGAAGCCTGGCTGGCAAGCTGCCCTGATCCTCAGGCAGAACGTGAACGCCAGGCGGCATTACTGCCCTGCAAGCGCATCGGTGAACCAGATGAAGTCGCTTACACCGCGCTGTTTCTCGCTTCAGATGAGGCGCGCTTTATCAACGCAACCGATATTCTGGTGGATGGCGGCCGCAGCCAGGTTTATCACGATTAATCATTCCGTTTGCTGTCTGCCTGTTGCGCATCACTGCGCACCTGACTAAATCCTCCGCATTGATGTGTTAAAACAGGTGGCAGCAACCGCGCAAAAAATAACATTAGCGCGCCATAACCCGCTATTCTTCGGTGCTGAAGCGACCCTCTGTCATTTGATAATCAGGAGCCTGGAAAAGATGTCTGAGAATCCCAGCATTGCCCTCATTGGACCGGGTGCAATTGGCACCACCATCGCCGCCGCTCTGCATGAAGTTGGCCGCACGCCGACCCTCTGTGGCCGCACCGCGCATCCGCAGCTCGAACTGCGTCACGACAGTGGCAAAATTATTGTCCCTGGCCCGGTGCTCACCCATCCGGCTGACATTGCGCAGCCGTTTGATCTGGTGTTTGTGGCCGTAAAAACCACGCAGGTGGCAGACATCGTCGCATGGCTGGCGGCGCTGTGTGATGAAAATACCGTGGTGTGCGCCCTGCAGAACGGCGTAGAGCAGAAAACGCAACTTGCACCCTATGTCAACGGCGCAGCGGTACTGCCTTCGGTGGTGTGGTTCCCTGCCCAGCGAGAACCGGACGCTTCGGTGTGGCTACGAGAAAAACCGCGCCTGACGCTGCCTGAAACGCCACAGGCTGAACGGGTCGTTGCGGCGCTGCGTGACACGCGCTGTAGCGTCGATCTCTCGGCCGATTTTCTCACCATCGCCTGGCGCAAACTGCTGCAAAACGCCGTTGCTGGCCTGATGGTGCTTTCGAATCGTCGCGCCGGGATGTTCCAGCGTGAGGATGTTACCGCGCTGGCATTGGCCTATTTACAGGAGTGTTTAACGGTGGCGCGCGCTGCCGGGGCAGCGCTGAGCGACAGTGTGCCGCAGGAAATTGTTGACCGTTTCCACCAAGCACCTGCTGATCTGGGCACGTCCATTCTCGCCGACCGCCAGGCCAATCGCCCGCTGGAGTGGGATATCCGCAACGGCGTGGTGCAGCGCTATGGCCGAACCTATGGCATCGCCACCCCGATAAGCGATGTGATCGTGCCCCTGCTGGCGGCAGGAAGCGAAGGCCCAGGCTGAAGATCTGGGGTTACCTGGTCGCCATGAATGGCGTAATGCCGCTCACTTAAGCAAAAAAATGCCTGTTTATGCAGGTGCGCATGAATGCGCACCCTACGAAAACCCGGCGATATCCGCGTAGGGTCGCCATTCATGGTGACCGATTCACGCTTAACTGACGAGCATTACGCCATGAATGGCGGCCTTACGGTGTTGGCGATTAAAATCGCCACGCCGCAAATAGTGCACCGCTGACCTGGCCTGATTTCTCGACGATCGGGCTGTCGGCTGCCTGACTTTCCAGATGCTGCGCCGTAACGCGGGCACCGATCAGCCAGGCAGGCGTTAACGCATACTCCATGCCCATTTCCCAGCCCACCTTCTCCAGACCTGAACCGGCATGGTAACGATTCAGTCCGCTGCGTGCCGCTTGCACCGCCGTCACGCCATATTGGGTCTGCATGTAATCGCTATCCGCCCAGCTCAGGCTCGGGCCGGTGTAAAAACGCAGGCTCGCCGTTGGTCGCCACTGCAAATGCGCATAGGACGCGAGTTTGAATCCCTGCTGATTGCCGCCTACATCCTGGGTTAAGATCACGCCGCCTTTAAAATATTCATTCTCATACACCGCCGAGGTGAAAGCGCGTGGCGTAATATCAATATCCTCCAGCCCTTTTAGGTGCGCATCATCAGACTCCTGACGCGGTGAAATATTCGTCCCTACCCCCAGCGAGAACGTCCATCGATCGGTGTTGGCAACGTTCCATCCGAGAGCAATCAGATCGTCCACGCCACCGACAAAGAAGGGGCCATATTTCAGCTTCAGCGCCGGCACGAAGTCGGTTTTATGCTCTTTGGCGCCAGAATAGTTCGGTTTCACACCGACGCCGCCGCCGATAAAGCCCGAAAATTCATTTTGGCTGGATTCAGCGCAGGCCGCAGAGGTGGCAACCGTTAGCAGGCAAAATAGCGTGAAAGGTTGAGCCAGGGTGAAACGCATCAACATTATCCTTACCGTTACAGAAGTTAATCAGGAGGAAACCTATTGCAGCAGCCTCTTGTAACGCCCGTTTTTACCTTCGGTAAAGTTATGTAACAGCTAGCGGCAGACACACGCAAAAATGGGCTCCGCCCCCTGCCCGATCGTGTACGCTAATGCTGCCAGCGTGATATTCGGTGATCGAACGCACTAACGCTAAGCCAAGGCCATAACCGCTGCTGCTGTGGGCAAGGCGATAAAACGGCTGAAAAATACTCTCGCGCTCAGCGCACGGAATGCCGGGCCCGCGGTCAAGCACCTCAAGTAAAAAACAGCGCTCTTCTGTATGTTTAAGCACCACGCAAATTCCGCTGCCGGCATAGCGCTGCGCATTTTCGATGAGGTTACGTAGAAGACGGCGAATTAAACGCGCATCGACTTCGGCCACCACATGCTCCGCCTGAAGTTCAACTTGCGCGGCGGCACACTCTTCCGCGGCAATCGCCGTGATATCGGCGGGATGAAAGTCCGCGTTAATCGCGCGGGTTGCCATCTCTAAACGGCTGAGGGTCAAGATCTCCTCCACCAGCGCGTCCAGTTCGCCCACGCTGCGTTGCAGTTCGCGGCGCGTGGGTGAATCCTCTGGCGCCAGCAGCGCGGCCGCCATCTGAATACGCATCAATGGCGATCGCAGTTCGTGTGAGGCGTTCGCCAATATCGATTTTTGCGCCTGGATCAATTGCTCTATTTGCATGGCCGAGCGGTTAAAACTGGCCGCCAGCCGTCCCACCTCGTCGCGACCCGAAACCGCTACTCGCGCCGTCAGATTTCCCTGACCGAGTGATTCCACGCTCTGCTGCAGTGATTCCAGTCGCGCCGTTAAACGCCGTATCACCGGGAAGGAGATCAGCGCTACGCAGCTGGCTAATCCCAGCAGCAGCAAAATAAACAGCCACGGCCGTTTCTGGCGGTCGCTACTGAACTGCGTAACCAACACGCGCTTATCTTTTAGCGGCCAGACAAAACGCATGCCGTACCAATCATCATCTAATTGGCCGTAAACCGTGCGCGAAGGAAATGCAATGGGTGGATCGAGTGGACGACTGAGCCGTTCGCCATTGGCGGCAAACAGGGTAAAACGCGTGTGGGCGCGCGCCATCCAGCGATCGATGGCTGCCGCTTGCACCGGCTGTGGCGCGTCCGCCGGCGGTAGATTCTGTTCCACCAGCTCGGAAAAGGTGGCGAAGGCGTTGAGATGGCGATTGTCATCATCGTTCCAAAGCCACAACACGATAGTACAGATCACCACTATCAACAGAGCGCAGCTGAAGGCGAAAAAGATTTGCAGATGCAGCGGAAAATCCGTGAGGCGCTTCATGCGTGCGGCATTGCCGAGAAAACATAGCCGACACCGCGCACGGTGATGATACGTTTCGGCGTGCGCGGATCATCTTCAATCAGCTGGCGAATGCGACCGATATGCACATCAATTGCGCGATCAAAGCTGTCGTAACTTTCACCGCGCACCGATTGCCAGATTTGTTCCCGATTAAGCACCCGCCCGGCATGACGCGCCAGCGCCACCAGCAGATCGAACTGCAACGAGGTGAGCGCACAAGGTTGTTGATGCAGCAGCACGCTGCGCGCGGCGGTATCGATCTCTAGCGCTCCGGAGCGAATAACGTGCTCTGCGTTAAGCAAGCGCCCAGGCTTGATTCGTCGTAGCACCGCCCGCATCCGAGCCAGAAGTTCGCGCGGTTCATAAGGCTTTGGCAGATAATCATCTGCCCCCACTTCCAATCCGATAATGCGATCCGCCGGATCGCCGCGTCCTGTCACCATAATAATGGCGGGCTCATTATGACACTGGCTGCGAATCTGCCGGCAGAGCGCCAAACCGTCGGCATCACCGAGCATCAGATCCAGCAGCACAACGTCGAATTCACACTGCCGCAGGCGCAGCTGAGCGTCTGGCGCGCTGGCGCTGTGCATCACATTAAATTCGTGCTGCGCAAGGTAAGGCATAATCATCCCTGCCAGCCGATGATCGTCCTCAATTAACAAAACGGAGGTCATGTCTTATTTTCCCGGCGGAATCGCTTTATCGATGTGTTACAGACAGCGGTGCAGGTAAATAAGTTTCTCCGGGATAGCGTGGAGAAGGTAATCGGGCGCGGAAGCGCGAAATTTCTGCACAAGCGAATATGTTGCACTTTATAATTTATTCAGCGAATTACAGTATTAAATACATTTTCCGCAAAGCAAAATGCCACTAACTTGCGCTTCGTTAAAATCTTTACTAGGGTTTGCACTTCTTTAGCCTCTTATAGCTTTCTTTTCCTTCAATGAAATAACGGCTGCGAAAGCTATAAGATCGCGCCACTTTTTCTCAGGGGATATTATGAGCACAGGATCGATTTCAGATAAGCCGGCGACCTCCAGCGGGTTAACGGTTGATGATATCACCGTCATCGACAACAAATTGCTGAAGCGCGCCGTGGGTGCCGCTGCACTCGGTAACGCCATGGAGTGGTTTGATTTCGGCGTTTACAGCTATCTCGCCGTCATTATCGGCCAGGTCTTCTTCGCCGATGCCAGCGCAACCGCTCAGCTCATTGCCTCATTCGGTACTTTCGCCGCGGCATTTTTAGTGCGTCCCATTGGCGGCATGGTCTTTGGCCCGCTCGGCGATCGCATTGGACGCCAGAAAGTATTGGCGTTAACCAT